>NZ_CP159981.1:1200000-1500000 GCF_041380365.1 Buchananella sp. 14KM1171
GGAGGCAGCACGTCCACGCGGTCGCCGCGCCCCAGCCGGGAGTCGCGGTCAGCGGTGCGGCCGCCCACCAGGAAGCTGCACACCTCCAGCACGCCGGCCAGCTCCGGGCGGCGCTCGCACAACTGGTCCAGCAGGGCCCCCAGGGTGGCGGGCACCGCCTGGGCGGGGAGCACCATCCGCTCGCCCCCGGCGGCCTCTGCGGAGCCGCCGTAGAAGTGGACCACCACCCCGTCCGAGCCCGCCCCGGCGGGGCGCGGGATCAGGTTGATCCGCGCCCACAGCGGGTTGGACTCGTCCGGGACGTACTCGATGTCCGCCGTGCCCGCCGAGGTCAGCTTCAGCACCTCCACGATCAGCCCGCGCCTCAGCTCCAGGGCCAGGGGCTCCGGGTTGGTGGAGTCCCCGAAGGGCAGGGCGGTGACCAGGAAGGAGGTCTCGCCGTCCTCGCACGGGCGGGCCGCGAAGCCCATCGTGGTCAGGAACATGCGGATCTTGCCCATGTGGGCCTCGAGGGAGAAGTCCGGGCCGGCCACCTTGTGGGCGCTGTGGTCCGGCACGTGCATCGCCCGCAGCGCCGCGTGCGCCCAGTGCGCGCCGATCTCCCGGGCCGCCACCACGGAGTCGATCTCGCACTCCCGCAGCCAGGTGAGCACCGAATTGACCAGCTGGTTGAGCAGCTGCGCCGGGAAACCGGGGTCCACCGGCACGTAGGTGACGTAGCCCAGGGCGGGGCGGCCGCGCCCCTGCGCCGGCAGGGACCTGCGCAGCACCAGCCCCTGCCCGTACAGGGCGTCCAGGGTCTCGCGCACGGAGGAGACGTGCAGGCCGGCCTCCTCGGCCAGTTCCGTCACCGTCACTGGTTCGGCCCGGTTGGCGATCCGGCCCAGCAGCTGCTGCTGCGCGCCGGTGAGCGAGGCCATGCGCCTGAGAATCTCCCCGGTGTCCGCGGGGATGTCCTCAGTGAGTTCGCTGGTGCTCATTTGGTCTCCGTGTCGTCTCTGGCAAGTCTCCGGTCAGCCGACATTCAGGGCGCCTGAGAGGCCATAGCAGGCTACCAGCCGCGGGGACGGTGAACAGCCTTCCTCTCATCCCGTGAGCGGTACACCACATGGGGGCGTGTCAGGTAACCCACCGGCGCCGAGACCACGTGCACCAGGCGCGTGAACGGCCAGAGGCAGAACAGCAGCATGCCCGCCACCACGTGCAGTTGGAACGAGAGCGGCACGTCGATCATGTACTCCGGGGCGGGCTGCAGCAGCAGGATGGAGCGGAACCACACGGAGATGGTGGAGCGGTAGTCGTAGCCGTGCTCGCCGCCCAGCACCTGGTGGACCAGGGTGGCGTAGGCGCCCAGGAAGATCGGGATGCACATCAGGACGTAGGTGACGATGTCCATCGGGGAGGTGGCCAGCCGCACCGACTTCACCACGACGCGCCGGTAGATCAGCCCCAGCAGGCCGATGATGGTCACCAGCCCCGCGATGCCGCCGCCCACCACCGCGCCCGTGTGGTACATGTGCTCGGTGATCCCCAGGGCCTCGGTCACCTCCCGGGGCACGAACAGTCCACCCACGTGGCCCAGCGCCACGCCCAGGATGCCGAAGTGGAACATGGGAGAGGACCAGCGCAGGATTGCGGACTCGTTCCAGTTGGAGGACCTCGAGGTCCAGCCGTACTGGTCGGTCTTGAACCGCCACACGAGTCCCACGACGATCACGACGATGGAGACGTAGGGCAGCGCCACCCACAGCAGCGTGTCCAGGAACGTCAGCTCGCGGCTGGGCACTCCAGGAAGGTTGCCGGGGTCCCCGGCCAGGGTCGCGGCTTTGAGGAGAAACATGGCTTTCACCTTTCCTGGCTATGAACGGGAGAGGGAGTGGAAAAGAGGTTGCCCACGCCAACCAGCTCAGTGGGCGGGCCCTGCGAAACGAGCTTCTCGTAGGCGGCCACCACCTCCGGGGTGGGCTCGGGCAGGGTGAGGACTAGCGCCTCCAGCACGTGCGCCCACGGCGAACCGGTGGACCTGAGGGCGGAGCGGACCACCTCCACCCCGTGCCGGTTGGCCTCCAGCAGGTTCTCCGCCGCGCCCGTCTCATCGAGGGCGGCGAACTCCAGGATCACCGGCAGGTGGTCCGGCAGCTCGTTGCGGCGCGGCTCGAAGCCGGCGCGCCGCAGCAGCTCCTTGAAGCCGATGATGGCCTGACCGCGGGAGCGCGTGTCGCCGTGGCTGTAGTAGGTCAGCCCCAGCGCGCAGCGCCGCTTCTGGTCGAAGGTCTCCACGTAGAGCACCTGCAGGTCGCGCACCGTCATGGCCTCCGCCAGGTCGCAAAACGCCCGCAGCGGCCGGGCCACGAAGTCCGGCAGGCCGGGCAGCTCCTGGCGCACGGCCGCCAGCTTGGCCGGCATGTCCTGCTGCGGGTAGTCCAGCAGCAGCGAGCAGGCCATGCGCACCACGCGCTTTTGCTGCCCGGTGATCGCCTGCGCCGCCGGGGCGGGCATGCGCGGCACCCCCACGAACGTCCTCATCGCCGCACCTCGAGCGGGAGCATCTTGCGGCCCTGGGGCTGCGTGGAGTTACCGGAGGGGGTGACCGCGTTCATGCCGTGGAATGCCTCCACGTCGTAGGAGACCGGGCAGCCCTCCAGCTGGGCGATGCCTCGCGGCATCTCCGGGGAGGCGGTGGGGATGACGTAGCGGTCGTCGTACTTGGCGATCGCCATGAGGCGGTACATCTCCTGGATCTTCTCCCCGGTCATCCCGACGGCGGCGGCGATGGACTCATCGCCCTCGACGCCGTTGTAGACGTCGCGCATGTAGGAGCGCATGGCCGCCAGGCGGCGCAGGGAGCGCTCCACCGGGCGCGGGTCGCCGGCCGTGAACAGGCCGGCCAGGTACTCCAGGGGTATGCGCATCTGCGAGATCGCGGAGAGCAGCACCTTGTGGTCCTCGCCGTCCGCGCCGGAGGCCGTGACCTCGTCCACCACCGGGGAGAGCGGCGGGACGTACCAGACCATCGGCAGCGTCCTGAACTCAGGGTGCAGCGGCAGCGCCACCTGGTAGTCGTGGATCAGCTTGTACACCGGGGACTGCTGGGCCGCGATGATCCAGGAGTGGGGCACGCCGTTGGCCTTGGCCTGGGCGACCACGTCCGCGTCGAAGGGGTCCAGCAGGATGTCACGCTGGGCCGGGTAGAGGTCCCATTCGTTTTCCACCGAGGCCGCTTCGGTGACGCGGTCGGCGTCGTAGAGCAGCACGCCCAGGTAGCGCAGTCGGCCCACGCAGGTCTCGGAGCAAACCGTGGGCTGCCCGGACTCCAGGCGGGGGTAGCACAGCGTGCACTTCTCTGCCTTACCGGTCTTGTGGTTGAAGTAGACCTTCTTGTAGGGGCAGGCGGAGACGCACATGCGCCAGCCGCGGCACCTGTCCTGGTCCACCAGCACGATCCCGTCCTCGGTGCGCTTGTACATCGCGCCGGAGGGGCAGGCGGACACACAGGCGGGGTTCAGGCAGTGCTCGCAGATGCGAGGCAGGTAGAACATGAACGCGTCTTCGATGGTCTTGGACACGCGCAGGTTCATCTGGTGCAGCACCGGGTCGGAGTCCAGCGTCTCCATCGAGCCACCCAGGTCGTCGTCCCAGGCCGGGCCCCACGAGATGGTGTCGATGGGCTCGCCGGTGATGTGGGAGATCGGCCGAGCAGACGGCATGGAGCCCTGGTTGGCGGGCGTCTGCAGCAGCTTGTCGTACTCGTAGGTCCACGGCTCGTAGTAGTCGTCCTGCGTGGGCATGGACGGGTTGTGGAAGATCTTGGCCAGGGTGGCCAGCCTGCCGCCCTGCTTGAGCACCAGTCGGCCGGAGGCCGTCCGGCGCCAGCCGCCGCGCCACTTGTTCTGGTCGGACCAGCCGCGCGGGTAGCCCACGCCGGGGCGGGTCTCCACGTTGTTGAACCAGATGTACTCGGTGCCGTCCCGGTTGGTCCAGGCCTGCTTGCACGTGACCGAGCAGGTGTGGCACCCGATGCACTTGTCGAGGTTCATCACCATCGCAATTTGCGCCATGACCTTCATCAGAACTGCACCTCCTGGCTGCGTCGCCGAATAACAGTGACCTCGTCACGCTGGTTTCCGGTGGGGCCGTAGTAGTTGAACGCGAAGGAAATCTGCCCGTACCCGCCGGCGACGTGGGTGGGCTTGATGGCGATGCGCGTCAGGGAGTTGTGGATTCCGCCGCGCTTGCCGGTGCGCTCGGTCAGTGGTGTTCCCACCATTCGCTCCGAGGCGTGGTGCATGAAGACGGTTCCCTCTGGCATGCGGTGGGATACCACCGCGCGGGCGGCCACCAGGCCGTTGCGGTTGTAGGCCTCCACCCACTCGTTGTCCCGCACCCCGATCTTCTCTGCGTCCTGCGGGCTCATCCAGATCACCTGGCCGCCACGACCCAGCGTGAGCATGTAGGGGTTGTCGAAGTACTGGGAGTGGATGGCCCACTTGTTGTGGACCGTCAGGTAGCGCACGGCCACCTCGATGGAGCCCTCTTGGCTGGTGCCCACGTGGCCCACCGGGTGCTCGCCGTACATGTGGGCCATGTCCAGCGGCGGACGGAAGACGGGCAGGGACTCGCCCATGTCCTGGATCCAGTCGTGGTCCAGGTAGAACTGGGGGCGGCCGGTGAGGGTGTGCCAGGGGCGAAGCTGCTCGATGTTCTGGCAGAACGCGGAGTAGCGCCGCCCGCCGGTCTCCGAACCGGTCCATTCCGGGGAGGTGACCACGGAGCGCGGCTGGATCACGGTGTCCTGGAAGGTGATGCGCTTTTCCTCATCGCCCTCGGCCAGGTGGTGCATCTTCACGCCGGTGCGGGCCTCCAGGGTCTTAAACCCGGTGTAGGCCAGGCGCCCGTTGGTGGTGCCGGAGAACATGAGCACCATGTCAGCGGCCTTGATGTCGGTGTCCAGCAGGGCGCTGCCCTCGCCGGGCTTGCCGTCCATCGGCGCCCGCCCGTTGCGTTCGGCCAGCGCCACCACTTCCTTGTCCGGGTTGAACAGGAAGCCCTTCTGCGGCAGGCCGGCCTTGGCGGACAGCGGGCCCAGGCGCTCGAACTTGGTGCCGATCATCGTGTAGTCGCGCTCGATCGGGATGATCTTGGGCATGTCCACGCCCGGGTGCCAGCCGGTGCGCGGCGGCACCACACCGTTGTGCAGCGTGTACTCGTCGGGGCTGTCGTGGTAGAGCGGCGCGGCGAACACGTCGGTCTGGGTGCCCAGGTGCTCCACGGCGAACTCGGAGACCAGGTGGGCCAGGGTGCGGTAGATCTCGAAGTCGCTTCTCGCCTCCCACGGCGGGCTCACCGCCGCGTTGAAGGAGTGGATGAAGGGGTGCATGTCCGTGGAGGACAGGTCGTGCTTCTCGTACCACGTGGCCGCCGGCAGGACGATGTCGGAGTGCAGCGTGGTGGAGGTGTTGCGGAAGTCCGCCACCCACATGAGGTCCAGCTTGCCGCTGATCGGCTCGCGCCACTTGATGGACTTGGGCCGGTGGCCCTCCGGCAGCTCCTCGGCGTTGACGTGGTTGACCGTGCCGAGCATGTGCTTCATGAAGAACTCGGTGCCCTTGGCGGAGGAGCCCAGCAGGTTGGTGCGCCAGTTGGCCAGGATGCGCGGGTGGTTGTTGGGGTGGTCGGGGTCGGTGACCGCGAACTTCAGGCGCCCCTCGGTGAGCTCCTGGGCCACGTAGTCGGCCGGGCTCATGCCGGCCTCCTTGGCCTGGCGGCCCAGTTCGAGCGCGGAGCGGTCGAAGGTGGGGAAGGAGGGCATCCAGCCGCGCTGGGCGGACTCCACCAGGGTGTCTGAGATCATCTTGCCCTCGAGGGTGCCGGCCCCGAGCGGGTGGGCCATCGCCTCGGCGCGCGCACCGTCGTAGCGCCACTGGCTGGTGGTCATGTAGTACCAGCCGGTGGAGATCATCTGCCGGGGCGGGCGCTGCCAGTCCAGGGCGAGCGCGTACTGCTGCCAACCGGTGATGGGGCGCACCTTCTCCTGACCCACGTAGTGGGCCCAGCCGCCGCCGTTCCTGCCCTCGCAGCCGCAGATGGTGGTCAGCGTCAGGAAGCCGCGGTAGATCAGGTCGGAGTGGAAGTAGTGGTTGGTGCCGGCACCCATGAGGATCATGGAGCGGCCGCCGGACTCCACGGCGTTGAGGGCGAACTCGCGCCCGATCTTCTCGCAGGCCTTGGCGGGCACGCCCGTGATCGTCTCCTGCCAGCCGGGGGTGCCGGGGCAGTCGGCGTCGTCGTAGCCGGTGGGCCACTGGCCGGGCAGGCCGGGGCGCTCCACGGCGTGCTGGGCCAGCATCAGGTCGAAGACGGTGGTGACCATGTAGCCGTTGACGCGCCGCGCCGGCACGCCACGCCGGATCACGCCGGCACCCACGGAGGTGGTGCCCTGCGAGGAGGGCAGGTCGAAGCGGTTGAGCAGGACCTCCACGGGCTCCCACTGGTCGCTGTCCATGACGGACAGGACCGGCTCGACGCCCTCCAGGCCCAGGTTCCACTTGCCCATGCCCTCTTCGCCGTAGTGGTCCGCCAGGGTGCCGCCCGGGTCCTTGACGGTGCCGTCGGCCTCCATGACCAGGGGGCGGGCGTGGTTGTTCTCGGTGCGCTCGGTGGTGCCCTCGGGCATCATCGAGGCGGTGAGGAACTTGCCGGGGCGCAGCGCGCTGCTCATGCCCTCGGCGCCCACCACGCCGGCGAGCTTGTCCGCGCCCACCTCCTCCAGGCGCACCAGGAACGGGCAGTCGGAGTAGCGGGTGACGTAGTCGCGGAACATCGGCTCGCTGCGGTCTACGTAGAACTCCTTGAACACCACGTGCGCCATGCCCTCGGCCAGGGCGGCGTCGGTGCCGGGGTGGACGCGCAGCCAGTCGTCGGCGAACTTCGTGTTCTCCGCGTAGTCGGGAGAAACCACCACGACCTTCTGGCCGTGGTAGCGGGCCTCCGCCATGAAGTGGGCGTCGGGGGTGCGGGTGAGGGGCAGGTTGGTTCCCCACATGATGAGGAACTGGCTGTTGTACCAGTCTCCCGCCTCAGAGACGTCCGTCTGGTCGCCGAACACCTGCGGCGAGGCGGGCGGCAGGTCCGCGTACCAGTCGTAGAAGCTCAGCATGGGCGCGCCGATGAGCTGGTGGAAGCGGGCGCCGGCGCCGTAGGAGATCATCGACATCGCGGGGATGACGGTGAAGCCGGCGCAGCGGTCCGGGCCCCAGGTCTTGAGCGTGTAGGTGTAGGCCGCCGCCAGCATCTCCATCGCTTCTTCCCAGGTGGCGCGCACCAGTCCGCCGCGGCCACGCTGGGACTTGTACGACATGGCGCGCTGGGGGTCAGAGACGATGTCTCCCCACGCGAGCACCGGGTCCTGCAGGCGCGCCTTGGCCTCCCGGAACATGTCCAGCAGCACGCCACGGATGTAGGGGTACTTGATGCGGGTCGGGGAGTACTCGTACCAGCTGAAGGCCGCGCCACGCGGGCAGCCGCGCGGCTCGTATTCGGGCATGTTCGGCCCGGTGGTGGGGTAGTCGGTGGCCTGCGACTCCCAGGTGATGATGCCGTCCTTGACGTAGATCTTCCAGGAGCACGAGCCGGTGCAGTTCACGCCGTGCGTGGAGCGCACCACCTTGTCGTACTGGTAGCGCTGCCGGTAGAAGACGTCCGCCTCGCGCCCGCCCTCCAGGAAGATCTGCCGCGAATCTGTGCTGGCCTTTCCGCGCCGCAGCCAAGATCCCATCTTGAACAGGGGCGAGGTGAGGGCGTCTACGCCGGCAACGCTGCGGGGTGTCTGCTTCTCGGTGGTCATTGGGTCTCCCGGAGTGGATTAAGAGGGCAACTGTGCTGGAACGGCGGTTGGGGTCAGCCGGGGAAGGGCGCTCCCGGGCGGGCGAAGCGCACCCAGGCGAGGACGGCGCAGATTGCGCAGTAGGCGGCGGCGAAGAAGTAGAAGGTGTGGGCGGACACGGCGGTGAGGGCCACACCGACCAGGAAGGGGCCGAGCGAGGCGACGGCGGCGGTGAAGCCGATGGCGCCGCCGGCCTGCCGGGTGGGCATGATCATGGGCATCTGCTTGAACGTGGAGGCGTTGCCGATGCCGGCGAACAGGAACATCACGAGCATGCCGATCAGGAAGGGCGTGAAGTCCGAGGGCGAGTCGGTGGTCATGAGCACCCAGCCGGTGAACGCCAGGGACAGGCCCATGCCGATGGCTGAGACGAAGGTCCAGATCGCGCCGCCGAACTTGTCGCACAGCGGGCCCCAGGCGAAGCGCAGCAGCGCGCCGACCAGGGTGCCCAGGAAGGCGTAGGACAGGCCCACGGGCAGGGTGGACGGGTCGTGCGTGGCCGCCAGCGGGGAGAGCTTGCCGAAGTTGGCGTTGATGATGAGGGCGGTCTGGGCGCCGAAGCCGGAGAACAGGCCGAAGGTCATGATGTACAGGACGGTCATGTACCAGGTGTTGGCGTTGCCGAAGATGTCCAGCTGCTGGCGGAAGTTGGCCTTAACCGGCACGTCGCGCAGGGTGATGAAGCCGAGCACGGCGGCCAGGATCGCCCAGGGCACCATGAAGATGACGGCGTTGACGACCATCGGCTTGGACGGGTCGGCGTCGGGGGCCAGCAGGGTGACGCCCACCAGGTTGGCGCTCATGAGGAGCGGGGCGCCGAGCTGGATGAAGGACATGCCCAGGTTGCCCAGGCCGCCCTGGAGTCCCAGCGCGGTTCCCTGCAGGCGTTTGGGGAAGAAGTAGCCGGTGGAGGGCATGTAGCCGGAGAACACGCCGCCGCCGATGCCGCTGGCGAACGACAGGAGCAGCAGCACCCAGTAGGGGGTGGTGGGGTCTTGGACGGCAAAGAACCAGCCGGCCATGGGCAGGACGTAGAGCAGCGAGGACCAGATCACCATCTTGCGGGTGCCGACCGTGGCCGGAATGAAGACGTAGACCAGGCGCAGCACGGCGGCGGAGAGTCCGGGCATGGCGGTGAGCCAGTACAGGGCCGCCTTGGTTTCCTCGGGGCTACCGAAGTTGAAGCCGATCTCGGTGAGCTTGGAGGCGATCGCGTTGGGGAGGAACCAGACCGCGAAGCCCAGGAAGAGCGAGTAGGTGGTGACGACCAGGGTGGTCCAAGCGACTTTGGAATTCCACTTGGTGGGGTCTTCTGTGTTCCAGTCGGTGAGGACTTTGCCTCGAGTGGCGGCGCTCATGGCCCCCTCCTTGGAATTCTGTGTGGGGATGTGGGTTTGGCGTGGCCTGGGGGCGCCTTCTTTGGCACGGCTGGGGAGGCCTGCCACTCTGTGCCCTGGACCACACTTCTTTTAGCGGGATCGTAACAGGTTAATTATTGGGGGGATGATTTTTGAGGAGGTCAACACCGCTCAAACACGCCCCGCCGCGCGGATTGTGCGCCGCGCCGCGCCCCACCCTCTGCTGGACGACGTTGCCGCCCCGCCGTTTCGCTGCAATTACGCCCCTTCGTGGCGGCGCAGCGGGGCTGGCCGGGCCCGGGGCCCCGCAGGGAGGGCGGGAAAAATCGGGTGCCCGGCGGCGGTGCACGGAGGGCGCCAAACCGGTCCTAGCACGCCGGATCAGCCGCCAATTCTGCTCATGGTGCGTGACGGAATTGCGAAGTCGTGGGTGTCCAGGCCGTGCGCGGCCGGCTTGGTCCACATGGCGCCGCACCAGATTCGGGCGATCTGCGCGTCGGAGGCGCCCGAGCGCAGAGCGGAGCGCAGGTCCGTCTCCGTGGTGGAGAACAGGCAGGAGCGGATCTGGCCGTCCGAGGTCAGGCGCGTCCTGTCGCAGGCCTGGCAGAACGGCGCAGAAACAGAGGCGATGATTCCCACCTGCCGGGAGGGATCGTCGTCCACAATCCAGCTCTGCGCGGGCGAGTGCGGGTCGGAGCGTTCGGCCGGGGTGAGGGTGTGGCGGGTCTGCAGCAGGTGCACGATCTCGTCAAACGTCACCAGGGTGCGGCGGCTCCAGGAGCCGATCGGGCCCATCGGCATCTGCTCGATGATGCGCAGCTCGATGCCCCGTTCCAGGCAGAAATCCAGCAAATCGGGCACGTCGGCCTCGTTGATCCCCCGCATGACGACCGCGTTGACCTTCACGGGGCTGAGCCCTGCGGCCACCGCCGCCTCCAGGCCGCGCAGCACGTCCGGGAGGCGGTCGCGGTGCGTGATCTGCTTGAAGTGCTCGGGCACCAGGGTATCCAGGGAGATGTTGACGCGCTCCAGACCGGCGGCCGCCAGGCAGCGGGCGCGCTTGTCCAGGCCCAGGGCGTTGGTGGTCAGGGCCAGGTCGGGGGCCAGGCCCTGGTCGGTGCGCAGCTTGGCGCACTCGGCGATGATGCCCTCCAGTCCGGCGCGCAGCAGCGGCTCCCCGCCGGTGAAGCGGATCTGACGGATACCCAGCGTTTCCACGCCCACGCGGCAGAGCCTGACCACCTCGGCGTCGGTGAGCGTGTCCTCGGTGGGCAGCCATTCCAGCCCCTCGGGGGGCATGCAGTAGGAGCAGCGCAGGTTGCAGCGGTCCGTGAGGGAAACCCGCAGGTCCCGCGCTATTCTGCCAAAACGGTCGATCAGCACTTCCGCAGCCGGGGTGGCGGCGGGGCTAGTCGCCGCGTGCGGCGCTCCGGTCGCTGCGGCGGCGGCGCTGGGCGCGCCGGGCCGCCTGAGCTGGAGGGCCACGGGGACCGGTCCGGCGCCGGCGGCGGGGGCAGTGGGGTGCATGCGAACACAGTACAGGCTTATCGGAGGGTTGGAGCCCTGTTAAATGTGCGGCTGGGGACGGGCAGCCGACCGCGCGCGGGGGTGGCCCAACGGCGGGGGTGGCCCGGCCGCGCGCAGCCGGGGGCGCCGCACGGCGCGGCTGGCCGACCGCACGGCCTGGCTGGCCGCTAGCCCAGCCGCTGCCGCCAGTAGGTGAGGTCGGCCGGGGTGTCCAGGTCCAGGCACTCCTCCTGACTGGCGCGAACCCGCTCCATGCGCAGGTGCCTGAACGTCCTGCGCACGCCCCGGCCGTGGAGCGCGGGCGGGGGCCCGGCTGCGCGGGAGGACTGCCCGGGCCCGGCTGGGCCGGCCGGGCCCGGGCGGGCACCCGGGCCCGCGAGCGCGGGGGCGCTGAGAGCCTCTCGCAGCGCCCCCAGCCCGTAGGCGGCCTGCAGGTACTGGTCGAAGGGCTCGGGCTCCCCGCCGTGGATCAGGGCACCGTCCCCGCCGGCCTCCAGGCTCGCGAGCGCCGCCGGCACCAGCCGCGCCAGCAGGCCCGCCAGGCCCGGGGTGTCCACCCCGCACACGATCACCAGGTCGCCCGCCGCCCCGGGCTCCAGCTCCCCCAGCCCCGCGCCGATCCCCGCCAGCGGGCCACCCCCGGGGGGCTCCTCCATGGTGCGCTTCACGCCGGCCGGGACGGCCACGTCCTGCGGCGCCACCACCACGATCGTGCCGGTGACGTGCGGGCGCAGCGCGTCGATGACGCGGTCCAGCAGGCGCCCGCCCACATCCAGGTCGGCCTTGGACACCCCGCCCAGGCGGCTGCCCTGCCCGCCCGCGAGCACCACTGCGTCGATTCGCCGCTGCTGCGGCCGATCCTGCGCGTTCTCCGCCACGGCCTACCTTCCTTCCCTGGCCCTAGTCGCCTCTACCCAACCGCCCGGGGCGTGGGCGCCGGCCCGCGCCGGTGCTTTGCTCATCGCGGGCGGCTTTGCCCCCTCTGGCGGGCGGCTTCGCCCGCTTTCCCGGGCAGTTTCGCCTTGCCCCCGGGGCCAGGCCCACCCAGGCGGGCCGGAAACGGCGGCCTAGCGCTCCTCGTCGAGCTGACTGTAGATGGCGCCCAGGAGCGGGACTAGCACCTCCAGCGTGTCGCCAGCTCCCCCCACCGAGCCCGGCGAGGAGAGCACCAGGGCGCCGGAGGAGTCGCGCGCCGTGACGCCCACGACCTCGCGGGAGAGGCCGGACAGCGGGGTAGAACGCAGGCCGTAGGCGCGGATCTGCTCCGCGATGCCCGGGATCTCCACCTCGATCACCGAGCGCACCACCTCCGGCGAGTAGTTGCCCAGGCCGAAGCCGGATGCCCCCAGGATGATGACCAGGCGGGCCCCGGCGGCGAGCTCCTGGCGCACCGCCGCCTCCAACTGGCTGCGGTCCTCCGCCACCACGGAGGTCGCCACCTGCCCCAGCCCCGCCTCCTGCAGCAGCTGGGCGCAGCGCAGCCCCGCCTTGTTCTCCTTCACCCCCGCTATGACGCGGTCGGAGCACGTGATGACGGCGGCCGCGATCGAGCCGAGGTCGTATTCGGTACTGGCTGGCATGGCTATCCCCCTGTTTTGGTGCGCGAACGAGCTTCCCTGCCCGCCGGCTTGGTCGATCTGCTCACTTCCAGACACTAGCCCCGCCGCGCCGAAACTTGTCCAAAGTCGGCGAGACTTGTCAATAGCCACCCCGCTAAGGGCAAGTCTCGGCGGCTTTTGACAAGGCTCGCGTCCGGGGCACTCCGGCGCCACCACCGCCCTCGCAGCGCTGCGGCCGCGATGAGCGGGAAGGCCTAGCGGGCAGCGTCGTCCACTCCCAGGCCGGCCTCGCCCTCCAGTTCCGCCAGCGTGGGGGCGGGGCGCCTGACCGGCTTGAAGGCGATCACCACCAGGCCGACCAGCGCCACCGCGAGCGCGGCCGCGAGCCAGCCGCCCACCGGGGTGAGCGGGGCCAGCAGGAGGGCGGAGGCGGCCAGGGAGTAGCGGCCCTTCCACCACGCCAGCACTCCCCCGGCGCAGGCGAGCGTGCCCAGCACGGCCATCGCGGCCAGCATCCAGCGCGCTTCACCGTCGCCGGAAGCGGCCAACACCCACCAGCCGCGCGCCACCAGCACGGCGAAGGCGACCAGAGCCGCCCCCAGTACCGGGCGGGCCCAGTTCAACGGCGCCCCTCCGCAGCGTCCAGGTGGCCGACGTTCCCGCCGGCCTCCCCCGCGCGCTCACCGCCCGGAGCGTCGGCCAGCGCGGCCTCCAGGCGGTCCAGCTTGCCCTGCAGCTCGCCGGTAAAGCCGGGGCGAACGTCGGCCTTGATGACCAGCGAGGCGCGCGGGGCCACCTCCAGGACGGCGTCGGTGGCCTGCTTGACCACGGCCATCACCTCATCCCACTCGCCCTCCAGGGTGGTGAACATCGCGGTGGTCTCATGCGGCAGGCCGGAGGCGCGCACCACCGCCACGGCGCGGGCCACGGCGGCGCTGACGGAACCGGTGTCATCTACCCCGGCCAGCGGGGCGACGGAGAAGGCGAGCAGCATTGCACTCCTAAAGGGCTAGAGGACCGCAGCCAGCCCGTAGACCAGCAGGATCTTGGTGATGATGGAAAGAGCGTAGTGCGTGGCGTAACCGGCATCGATGCGCTCGTCGGAGCACTGCAAGTTGGCCGCCGCCACCAGGGCCGGCTGCCCGATGAAGCCGGCCAGGCCACCGGCCATGCGCGGGGAGGACAGGCCCAGCAGCTTGCTGGCGAAGACGAACAGTAGGCAGCCCACCGCGCACAGCACCGCGCCAATGGCGATCACCTTCAGGCCCAGCGGAGAGAAGGCCTGGGCCGCAAAGGCCGGGCCGGAGGCCAGCCCCACGCAGGCCAGGAAGAGCAGCAGGCCCAGCTGGCGGATGGTCAGGTTGGCGGCGTAGGGCAGCTGCCAGATCATCGGACCGGTGCGCTCGAAGTGCCCCAGGATCATGCCCACCAGCAGCGGGCCGGCCGCGGCGCCCAACGCCAGGGTGGCCCCGCCGCCCAGCGGGATCGTGATGAGGCCCAGGCCCAGGCCTAGCCCCAAACCGAGACCGGCGGAGACCGGGTCGATCTCTCCCACGCCCTTTTCGGAGTCGCCCAGGAAGGCACGCACCTCCTGCAGCTTGCCGGCAGGCACTACGGCCAGTACCCGGTCGCCGGGCTCTAGCACCAGGTCTTCGCGGGCCAGTAGGTCCAGGTCGCCGCGCCGCACCCGCATGATCGCGCCGTCGAAGCGGCCCGGGATGTCCAGCTGCCCGATCGAGCGGCCGATCACGGCCTTGGAGGAGACCACGAAACGCAGGTGATCTACCTCGTGGCGCTTGTCCGCTAGGTGCTCCTCGGTCTCCTCTCCCAGCACCGCGATCGCCTCCCGCACCCTGGGCTCGGCGCCCACGATCACTGCCCAGTCGCCGTCCTCCAGGTTCTCGCCCTGGCGGTAGACGCGGGTTTTACCACCGCGCGAGAGGTAAGAGATGCGCACGTCGCCGCGCGCCAGGGCCGGCACGTCGGCCGGCGTGAAGTTCCCAGCGATTGCCACCGACGTGGCGAACAGGCCGGAGCCGGCCAAGGAGGGGGTGTCGCGGGGGCCGGGCCACTTGCGGGCCAGGGTGAAGGAAACGAACAGCAAGGAGACCACCACGCCGATCGGGTAGGCCAGTGCGTAACCGACCGCCGGCTCGTTGCCTCCGGTGGCGGTGGTGGCGGCGGACAGCGCCGGGGTGGAGGTGAGCAGACCGGCAAAGGTTCCCAGCGTCATCTCGCGCGAGAGCCCAAAGTATGGTCCCACCAGGTAGATCAGGCCGGCCACGCCCACTAGGCCCACCACGGTGATGGCCATGAAGTTCAGGTAGCGCTTGATTTCCCGGAAGAACGTAGTGCCGGCGGTCAGTCCCACCGTGTAGACAAACAGGGCCAGGCCGATTCCTTGCACCAGCTTGAGTCCCTCACCCAGGCGCGGGTCTAGCGCCCCGATGGCGATGCCCACAAAGAGCGCGCCGGCAGCGCCCAAACGCAGCGGCCCCAGCGGGATTGAGCCCACCAGGGAACCGAGCGCCACCACCAGGAAGATGGTCAGGAGCGGAGACATGAGCAGGACGTCCACGATCGCGTTCATCCTTTCAGCCTACGCGTGCGCCCTGCCGGCGTCAGCCAGACCGCCTCACCGCAGCACGCCGCGCCTCCGCCACACCGCCGCCTCCGCCACGCCGCCGCCTTCGCCAAGCCGGTTGGACGACGCTCTACCCGGCCCGCGCCAGTGGGCACCGCCCTAGGTTCGGGCCGGGTTCGCACCGAACCGGACCTAGCGGGCTGGCCATGGATGCGGGTGGGGGCCTGCGGCGTCGCCGCAGGCCCCCACCCGTCAGGCTGACGTGGACGCTAGTTCAACCTGAGCGCGGCCGCCTCGAGGACCTTCTGGGAGACGGACTTCGCGCCGCCCATCACTCGTAGCTGAGCTACCTTTTCCCGCGCGTCCAGCTCCGCCACCGTGGCCGGTGGAAGCGCCCCGGCCCGCGTGAGCAGCAGTACCCCGTCGTGGTTGGCGGCCAGGGCCGCACCGGAGAGCGCGTCCGGGAAGCTCTCTCCCGAGGCGAGTACCACCAGCTTGGCGTCAGCCACGAAGGAGCGGGCCAGCATAGCAGCCGTTTCGTAGCGGTCCTTGCCTACCACCGTGCGGGTCTTGCCCTGCGCGGCCAGTCCGGCCGTTCGCAGGGCGGCTTCGGCCTGGCCTCCCACGGCCACCACCTCAACCCCAGGCGCCCGCTTGAGCATGACCCGGACCTGGGCCGGCAGGCTGCTGCCGGCGCTGAGGAGCACCACGCCTCCCGTGCGGCCTGCTACCGCGCCCGCAGCTAGCGCGTCCGCGTAGTGCAGTCCGCTGGCCACATAGATCCGTGCCGGCGCGCCGTTCTTTTGCGCCACCTCACCGGCTATCTGCACGGCCGTCTCGTAGCGTGACTGGCCAGCAATTCGCTTCACGGTGAACCCGGCACCCGTCAGCGCTGCCGCCTTGCTGGCGGGCACGGAGTTCTCCGCCCCCACAATCAAGACGGTCTCCACGCCCTTTTGCCGGGCAGCCTCAACGATGGCTGGCTCCAACTGTGGGGCGGTGGTGAGCACCAGGGCGGCGCCGTGAGCGGCCGCCAGCGGACCCGCCGCCACCGCGTCCGCGAAATTGCGCCCATCGACCAAAACCATCGTCTTGGTCACGGCGGTGGACTGGCGCATTGCCTCCACGGACGTCAACACCCGGTCCGAACCGGCGATCCGGGCCACCTTTCCACCAGGCAACTCGGCAATCGGAGCCGCCGTCGGGGCGGGCGTGGCAGACGCGGACGGCACCGGTGTCACCGAGGGAGCAGGCGTCACCGAAGCACTAGGTGTCACACTCGGCGCCGTCGATGGGGGCGGCGTGGGGGCCGACGTCGGATCCGGCGTCACCGACGGAGCGGGCGTCACCGAAACGCTAGGTGTCACACTCGGCGCCGTCGATGGGGGCGGCGTGGGGGCCGACGTCGGATCCGGCGTCACCGAGGGAGCAGGCGTCACCGACGGCGTCGGGTCAGGCATCGGCCCGGGAGCTGCGGCCTGATCTGAGAGCACCACCCACCGGTAGATGCGCTGCTGCAACTGGTTCGGGGCGGTCACATACACCTCGAAGACGTTGATCCCTCGGCCCACCTGCACCGTGTAGCTGCCACTTCCGTCCGGCATTACCTTTTTGCCGTTGACCGTGGCCACCATCGTGGCGCCTTCTGCAACCGGCGTGAGCTTAGCGGTGTAGCTGGTAACAGCCGGGTCGGCCTTGACCACGAAACCATCCTTCGCGGCCAGGTTTGCGCCGTCCGACGGCATGGGGAGGGAGAACTGCGCGCCGGCCAGGTCAGCCAGGCGAGAGAGCTTGCCCTCCGGCAAGGTCGGCACCACGTCGAAACCGGCACCCGGCTCCCCGCTGCCCACTTCCCGCACCAACTCAACCGGCGTGCCGGCCACGTTCAGGTCAGTGAACACAAAGGGGTGGTTATCCGCCGCCGAGTTACGCCGCAGTGACGCCATCAGCCCGATGCGAGCAGAGGCTCCCACGGACGAGTTAACAACTGGGGTGCCCAAATTGGAGAACTCGACTCCGTCCAACGAATAGGCGCCCTGAATCCCGTCCTCCTGCCGAGTCAGCTTCAACCACAGTTCCTGCTGGGTGGGGTCAGTGACCTTGCGGGAGTCCTCTTCAGCTCGCCCATTTTGTTCCGTGACCACGGTGATCGACGGGGAGCCGTTGTTGTGCTTGCGCTGGATCGTGACGTAGTTGTCGTCGTTCTCGTAGAGGATCAGACCGGCCTCCTCGTACCAGTCCTGCGTCCTGCCGGTCATCTTCACGACCACGGACTCCCCCACGCCCAGCTGCTTGCCGGGCAGCAGGTGAATGTTGCCCGCCCGGTTGTCGTCCAACCACAGGGAACCCAAACCGGAGGGCACCAACCTGAGACCCTTGCCCTCGATGCGGGCGTGGGCCGGATTCGGGCGGATCACCTCGAACGGGATCAGCTCGTAGGTGGGCTCCGTCTGCCCCACCGTGACGGTCACGGGAGCGGTGGTGGCCTGCCCGAAGGGGGTGACCACCACGGCATGAATCTGGGCCTCACCCTCCTGCTTGCCCAGGATCTGCCCCTGCTGGTTTACCGCCGCGATTTGCGGTGCTGAGGAGAAGTAGAAAACCTGGTTTGCAGTCGAGTTCCTGCCGCCCACACTCACGCCCTCGTCGCGAATGTCCACGTTGGCGCCCGTCATGTGGTGCAACTGAACGCCCCGGATGATGCCCTCTCCGTAGGTGTTGCCCTCCAGCACCACGTTATTTGAACCGCGCAGCACGAACGCGGGGCGCGACACCCCTCCTGTTGGTGCGGCTACGCGCGCCGTAGTGAGCGCACCGACGCCCACGCGGTTAGAGGCCAGCTCCAACGTGGGAGCACTGGACTCCTCGTACCGCATCACCCGGTTATTCCGGAACGTCAAACCGTTGATGCTCTTGGCGTCCAGAATCGTGCGGTCGTTGACCAGGAACGTGTTGTCCTCGATCAGGACGTTGGAGTGCGCGGCCAGTTGCGGATTCTGCCCGCCCGAGGTGGGTTCAAAGAAGATCACCGGAGCAGGGTTGTTGTATGTGTCCCTGGCTGGGCGCAGGAACGTGTTGCCACGGATGGTGAAGTCACTAACCATCGCGGACTCGTACCACTGGTTGGCGTCACCCGAGACGTAAATGGATGCCATTTCCATCTGGTCAAAAACGTTGTTCTCGATCAGCACCGGGCGGCGCGTGGTCATGAGAATGCCGCGAGTCGGGATCGACTCAAAGTGAGAGTTACTGATCGTCACCTTCGGGTTGTAGGTGACGTTTTCTGCCACCACGGCATCCACGCGGGCACCGGCTGGCATGTCGCGATCAAACGTCACTTTCATGGTGCGCAGGTCGTGGCTGGAATCGACACCCGTGGGGCCATCCACGCTCACAACCCGGCCGCGCCACGGCTGCCCGTCGCTGTCTAGCAGGTCCCGCATGGTGTTGCGGTCAACCAGAGCAACCTCGTTGCCCTCGTAGAACTGAGGGAAGCCGGCAGTCTCGTGGTGCATGTAGCGGAAGGTGGCCTGCCGGTTGCTGTGCCGGTTTTTCATCTGCACGTATGTGCCGTGAACGTTGATCGGGTCGTCGTGCGCGAAGCCGAATCGGCAGTTATCGATCAGCACCTCTCCCTTGTCCCCGGAGACCTGGATGAGGTCAGCGAAACCGACGGTGGTGCGGTAGGACTGCGGCGGGGGCCGGAAGTCGACGTTGCGCACCGTGACGTTCTCGTTGAACTGGAACAGGATGCCAAAGCCGTGCAGGTGCCCCACGTTGAGGTCTTCTAGCTTGATGTCCTTCGATTCCCACACGAAGGCGCCCGGGGTGTCGCGCCACCAGGTGCGCACGTGGAAGGAGCGGCCCACCCCGCCCGGTGCAGAGCCGGCGCGGTAGGTGAACTCCAGGAGGCCGGGGGCCTTTTCTCGAATTGACTGCACCCCAGTGAACAGGGGCTCGACCGGGAGCATCCACGAGGCCCGGAAGGCGTGCCCGGTGTCCAGGTCCAGCAACTGCTCGTACATGTCGTTCAGCGAGGTATTGCCGGGGTTGGACGGCAGCCTCAGCGGGTCGTACGACCAGTAGGGCCGATTCGTGTAGGGGGAGTTATCGCTGTGGATCGTTAGGTTGCGCCCCGAGATTGAGTATTGATACCCCTCCGGGATACGCACCTCTCTGGTCAGTCTTCCGTCGTCTAGCGTGCCCGCGCCGGTAAACGTCAGGTCCAACACGCGGGGCGCCACGTGATCGGTGGAAAAGTTCTTGAACGTGACGCGCTGGGAGCGCAAGGCGGCGAAGGTGGTTTGCTGTCCGTGGAGGCGCAGCAGAGAACCCCCACCGTCCACGGTCACGTCCTGCATGTTTTCCAGCAGGATTGCTATGCGCTTGTCCTTGTATTGCGGGCGCTCACCTACCGTGTTGGACGGATAGAGTTCACGCACCTCGGCTTGGTCTGGATAGAGGTCGTAGGTGCCCTTAGGGAAATAGATCGTTACCGGCCCGGTCAGGGTTTTCGCGTGCCTGATTGCGGCCTGCACCCCGGGCTGGGAGTCCCTGGTTCCGGTTGGGTCAGCCCCAAATTTGGTTACATCAACGATGGTTCCGGCAATCGGTTCAGCCGCCGAAACGGTCTGCGGAGCGGTAACGGCGCCCGGCTCCGCGGCGTGTGCGGTCAGTGCTCCTGTCATTGCTAGCGCCGTTGCTGCAAGACAAGCTGACACCCCAAAAAATGCGCGTCGTTGCGTCATGGGTGAAGTTTATGGGCCGCCAAAGCTGCGCGTGCCGGCTTTGAGCGTCGAATTAGTTAGCGGTGGGCTCCCATCTCGCGGCCGTCGATATGCGCGCCCGCCGCCCGCGCCGCAAATGCCGCACTCGGGTTCATCCGACCGCCCGGTGCCGCGCCTTCGACCATGCTCTTGCGTGCTCGGCGAATACCGCCGGCATGCGCCCGCCGTCCTCCCTAGTGGCCCCTGGTGCACGACGTTCCGCCCTCCCCTCCCCTCAGCGCCCGCCCCCTGGAGTGCGCAGGGGCGGCCCGCGTGCCCCGCCGATCCCGGCAGCCCGGTGCGCGCGGTGGCCGGGCGTGCGCGGTGGCCGGGCGATGACTGCCGCGAACCCCGACGCGCCCCACCGCCCCCCCAAGCTCGCAAATGCTGCAACGGGGTACATCCGACCGCCTGGGGGCACGGCACCGGCCGGTCGCACGTACCCCAACCGCACTCTTGTACGCTCCGGGGCACCGGCCGACCCCGACCCGGGCCGGCCATGGCGAGCCCGGCGGCAGTTGGCGTGTGCACGCCGTGGCCGGGCGTGCGCGGGGGCCGGGCGATGACTGCCGCGAACCCCGACGCGCCCCACCGCCCCCCCAAGCTCGCAAATGCTGCAACGGGGTACATCCGACCGCCTGGGGGCACGGCACCGGCCGGTCGCATGTACCCCAACCGCACTCTTGTACGCTCCGGGGCACCGCACCGACCCCGACCGACCCCGCCCCGGCCCGCCCCGGCCCCGTATCCCCGCTCACTTTGGCGTGGCCGATGCCACTGCGCTCGATTTGGCGGGTCGTGCGGGGCCGTGCTAGATTTATCGAGCTGTTGCGGACCGCAAAGTCCGTGACCACTAGCGCGAGTGGCGAAATGGCAGACGCGCACGGTTCAGGTCCGTGTGCCCGTGAGGGCGTGGGGGTTCAACTCCCCCCTCGCGCACAAATGCCGGCGGTTTCTACCGCCGGTTTTTTGTTTGCGGCATAACTTCCCTGAGGCGTCGTGGCGAGCATCCCCTAGCCTGTCCCGCTACCATCGGATGTAACTATCTACTGCGATAGGAGGCAGCATGGGCGTTTTTGACCGGGTAGAGCACCGTATCGAGCGCTTGTTCAAGGGCGCCTTTGACCTCAACCGTGGTGGCCTGCAGCCCGTGGAGCTCATCTCCGCAGTGCGCAAGACGATGGACGACAACGTGATCACGCTGGATCGCGACCGCGTGGTGGCCCACAACGCCTTCGTTATCCGCCTGGCGGCGGAGGACCGGGCGCAGCTGGCCACGGCTGGCGAGGACGTGCTCACCGACGAGTTCGCGGCCGCCGCCACCGACCACGGCTTTTCCCAGGGATATTCCTTCATCGGTCCCGTCACGGTCGCATTCGAGACGGACCCGGAGATGGTCTCCGGCCAGTTCCTGGTGATGGGCGCCAACCAGCGCGGCAGTGTCGCCCCCGCCGGGGCGATCCCGGCCAGCCCGGCCCACCCGGTGGTGGAGATCGCCGGGCGGCGCTACCTGCTGACCGGACCACGGGTGACGATCGGGCGCGGCTCGGGCGCGGGCATCGTGGTGGACGACTCCGGGGTCTCCCGGGTCCACTGTGAACTCAGCGTGACCCCGCAGGGCACGATCCTGACCGACCTCGGCTCCACCAACGGCACCTTCGTGGAGGGCCACCGCGTGGACGCCGCCACCCTGGTGGACGGCAACACGGTCACGATCGGGCGCACGAGCTTCCTTTTCTGGACCTCCCCTGGGGACGTCGCGTGAGCGAACTCGCCTTCACCCTGCTGCGCTTCGGTTTCCTGGCGCTGCTGTGGGTGTTCATAGCCTTGATCGTGGGGGTGCTGCGCCGCGACCTGTTTGGCCCCACCGTGCGCTCCCGGGGCGCGGGCAGGCCTGCCCCGACCCCGCCTGCCTCCGTTGGTCAACGCACCCTCTCGCGGCTGGGGCGCGGCGGGGCCGGCCCGGTTGCCGCCCCTTCCCACGACTCCCCCGCCGCCGTGGCGGCCCCGCCGCTGCGGCTGCTGGTCACCCAGGGGCCGCTGGCAGGCACCTCGATCCCGCTGGTGGGCACCTCCGTGGTGGTGGGCCGCTCCCCTTCCTCCACCCTGGTGCTGGATGACGGCTACGCCTCCTCCCGCCACGCCCGCTTCTATCCGGGCGACGGCGGCTGGTTCGTGGAGGACCTGGGCTCCACCAACGGCACCCTGGTGGACAACGAGAAGATCAAGGCCGCCACCCCGGTCGGGGTGGGCAGCTCGGTGCGCATTGGCCAGACCGTGATTGAGCCGCGCCGATGAGCATAGTTTTCAATTACGCGGCCCGTTCAGATGTTGGGCTGGTCAGGCGCAACAACCAGGACTCGGCCTACGCGGGCCCGCACCTGGCGGTGATGGCCGACGGCATGGGCGGCCCCGCCGGCGGCGACATCGCCTCCTCGGTGGCGGTTGCTCACCTCTCCGCCCTGGACTCCGATTCGCACGGCGCGGACGACCTGCTCAGCCTGCTGCGCGGCGCGGTCAACGACGCCCACCAGGAGCTCAAGGAGCGCTCCACGCTGGACCCGGAGCTGGCCGGCCTGGGCACCACCTGCATCGCCCTGCTGCGCAGCGGCAACAAGCTGGCCATGGTGCACGTGGGCGATTCGCGCGCCTACCTGCTGCGCGACGGCCAGTTCACCCAGGTCACCACTGACCACACCTTCGTCAACTTCCTGGTGCAGACCGGCCGGCTCACCGAGGAGGAGGCGGCGCGTCACCCGCAGCGCAGCGTCATCCTGCGCACCCTGGGCGATTCCACGGAGGCCCTGGAGCTGGACGAGTCCGTGCGGGAGGCCAGGGCCGGCGACCGCTGGCTGCTGTGCTCCGACGGCCTGTCCGGCGTGGTCTCTGCGGACACGATCGCCACCGTGGTCAGCGCCGGCACGGACCCTGACACGTGCGCCGACGTCCTGGTGGACCTGGCCCTGCGGGCCGGCGCCCCCGACAACGTCTCGGTGGTCGTGGTGGACGTTTTGGACGACGCTACCTCCGACGTTTCTGGCCTGCCCACCGCCCCCCAGGTTGTTGGCAGCGCCGCGACGAACCGGCTGGCCCGCAGCCGGGGCGGCACCTCTGCCGCCGCGCGGGCCGCCGCCCTGACCAGCCCCGCCGCTGAGGGCGAGGGTGGCGAATCGGAGCGGGCGGAGGAAACGTCGTCCACCGGCGGCAAACGGGGCAGGTGGCGCCGGCGTTTGGCCTTTTCCTTTGCCGGCCTGGTGCTGCTGGGGGCGCTGCTGTTCGGCGCGTCGATGTGGGCGCAGTCGTACTACTACGTGATCGGCACCGGCGCCACGGTGGAGATCTATCGGGGCATCCCGCAGCAGCTGGGCCCCATCCAGTTGTCTGAGAAGTACGAGGACACCGGCGTGAGCGTGGAGAGCCTGGCCCCCGGGGTGCGCGCCCGCCTGCAGACGGCAGTGATCCGCCCCTCGCTGCAGGAGGCGCGCGACTACGTCAGCTCGCTGGAGGTCCAGCGCATGGCCGTGCCCACGCCCACGCCGGACGTCGGCGCCACCCCGGGCCTGTACAGCCCGGCCTCGCCGTCACCGACACCGGCCTCCCCAGCACCGGCCTCCCCGGCACCGAGCACGCCGGCCACGGCCACCCCGGCCGCGTCCACGGCCCCCGCCGTAGTCTCGCCAAGCCCCACGAGCAGTAGCGAGTAATGGCAACGGTCTCCCACACCCCCGGCAAGCGGCGCTACTTCACCGAAGTGGCGCTCCTTCTGCTTGCCCTGGGCGTGGGGGTGGCCGCCTACCTGCTGGTCGTGGTGGGGAACACCGGCCAGCTCCCGCCCGGCCTGGGCACCCACCTGGCCTCGCTGGCCGGGGCGGGCCTGGTCACCTACGGGGCGGTGAAGTGGCTGGCGCCCTACGCGGACCCGGTGATCCTGCCGGTGGCCTTCGCGCTCAACGGGCTGGGCCTGGCGATGATCTACCGGCTGGACATCAGCTACCTGGCCGCGGAGCACTACGACCAGGTGGTGGGTAACAAGCAGCTCCTGGTCACCGCCGTGGGGCTGATCGCGGCCCTGGCGGTGCTGTTCCTGGTGCGCGACCACCGCAACCTGAAGCGCTACACCTACCTGTCGCTGTTGGCCAGCGTCGTGCTGCTCCTGCTGCCGCTGGTGCCCGGGCTGGGTGTCTCCCAGTACGGGGCGAACATCTGGATCGACCTGAAGGTGGCCACCTTCCAGCCGGCGGAGCTGGCCAAGATCCTGCTGGCGGTCTTCTTTGCCTCCTACCTGGCCGACAACCGGGACAACCTGGCGCTGACCGGCAGGAAGCTGGCGGGGATGCGCCTGCCGCGCCTGCGCTACACCACCCCGCTGCTGGTGGCCTGGCTGGTGGGCGTGGGCATCCTGGTGCTGCAAAACGACTACGGCACCTCCGTGCTGCTCTTTGGCCTGTTCGTGATCATGCTGTACGTGGCCACGGACCGGCCCGCCTGGATCGCCATCGGCTTCCTGGCCGCCGCGGCAGCGGGCTACGGCGCCTACCTGCTCAAGCCGCACATCGCCAACCGCGTGGTGGCGTGGCTGCACCCGCTGGACCCGGAGGTCTACGCCAGCGGCGGCGGCTCCTTCCAGCTGGTGCAGGGCTTGTTCGGCTTCGCCACGGGCGGGCTGACCGGCACCGGGCTGGGCAACGGCCACCCCACGCTGGTGCCGTTTGCGAACTCTGACTTCATCGTGGCCTCCTTCGGGGAGGAGCTGGGCGTGACCGGGGTGTTTGCCATCCTGGCCCTGTACGGGATCCTGGTGGAGCGGGGGCTGCGCATCGCCATCGGCGCGCGCGACGGCTTCGGCAAGCTGCTGGCCACCGGCCTGGCGTTCTCCATCGCCCTGCAGGTGTTCGTGGTGGTGGGCGGCCTGACCCGAGTGCTGCCGCTGACCGGCCTGACCACGCCGTTCCTGGCCGCCGGCGGCTCCTCGCTGCTGTCCTCCTGGATCATCATCGCCCTGCTGCTGCGCATGAGCGACGCCGCCCGCCGCCCGCAGGCCGCCCCCGTGCTGGGGGACGCCGCGCTGCCGGCCGCCCTGATCGGTGAGCTGGACCGCGACCAGGCCCGGGTTGGTATGGCCGACGCTGCCCGCTTGGCGCCCGCACGTTTCGGCGCGGCCGCGACCGGCGGGCACGATGGCGCCGCCCCCTTCAACGGTGACTGCTTCAACGGTGACGCCCGGGGAGACGCGGCCTGCGGGGGCGAGGAGTCCGGCGGCGCAGTGCTGCAGGGCGGCGCCGCGCCGGTGGAGCCGGACGACAACCCGACCACGGTGGTGCGGCTGTGAACAAGCAGATCCTGACCACCGCGCGCATCGCTGCGCTCCTGTTTGTGCTGCTCTTCGCGGCCGCCTCGTACGTGCAGGTGATCGCCGCCCCGGGCCTGAACGCGGACCCGCGCAACGTGCGCGCCATCTACGAGACCTACGGCCGCGAGCGCGGCCCGATCGTGGTGGGGGAGGAAAAGGTGGCGTCCTCCTCCCCGGTCAACGACGTCTTTAAGTACCTGCGTTCCTACTCCAACGGTCCGCTCTACGCGCCGGTGACCGGCTACTACTCCACGGTCTTTGCCTCGGCCACCGGGCTCGAGCAGGCCGCCGGACCGGTGCTCAGCGGCACCGCCTCCTCCCAGTGGTTCTCCCGCATCGCCCAGCTGTTTGCCGGCTCCCAGCCGCGCGGTGGGGCCCTGGAGCTGACCCTGGACGCGGCGACGCAGCAGGCGGCCTGGGACGCGCTGGGGGACAAGCGCGGCGCGGTGGTGGCCATCGAGCCGGCCACGGGGCGCATCCTGGCGCTGGTGTCCAAGCCGTCGTTCGACCCGAACCAGCTGGCGGTCCACAACCGGGTGGAGGCCGAGGCGGCCTACCACGCGCTGTCTGAGGACCCGGGCAGGCCGTTGATGAACCGCGCCATCGCGGGCGACCTGTACGCCCCGGGCTCCACGTTCAAGATCATCACCGCCTCCGCGCTGCTCACCAGCGGCACCGTCACCCCGGACACCCTGCTGGATGCGCCCGCAGAGCTGGCCCTGCCTGACTCCAGTTCGATCCTGCGCAACTACGGCGGGGCCTCCTGCGGCAGCGGCACGGTGACCCTGCAGGAGGCCTTCGACCTGTCCTGCAACACCCCCTTCTCGCTCTACGCCATGGAGCTGGGCGGGCAGGCGCTGGCAAAGGAGGCCGCCAACTACGGCTTCGGGGACGAGCTGGAGATCCCGCTTGCGGTGACGGCCTCGGTCTACCCGGCCACCGCCAGCAAGTCCGAGGTGGCGATGAGCGCGATCGGCCAGTTCGACGTGCGCGCCACCCCGCTGCAGATGGCCCTGGTGGCCGCCACGATCGCCAACGGCGGCAAGCAGATGAGCCCGTACCTGATCGAGCGGGAGCTGAACGCGGACCTGCAGGTGATCTCCAGCTCCAGTCCGAAGGAGCTGCGCCAGTCCACCAGCCCGGAGGTGGCCGCCCAGCTGCGCGCGCTCATGGTCAGCGAGGTGGAGAACGGCACCGGTAACGCCGCGGCCATCCCGGGCGTGAGCGTGGGCGGCAAGACCGGCACGGCCCAGACCGGCAGCGACGTGGGCGGCCCCCACACGTGGTTCGTGGGCTTCGCGCCGGCAGACAACCCCCGCATCGCCATCGCGGTGCTGGTGGAGGGCGGCGAGCAGGCCGCCGGCGAGGACACGGGCGGCAGCGTGGCCGCCCCGATCGCCCGGCAGATCCTGGAGGCCTTCCTTGATTGAGATGAAGCTTTACGGGGGCCGGTACCGGCCGGTGGAGAAGATCGCCACCGGCGGGATGGGAGAGGTCTGGCGCGCCGCCGACGAGCGCATGCCCGGCACCGAGGTGGCGTTGAAGGTGCTGCGCCCGGACCTGGCCGGTCAGCGCACCCTGCTGCTGCGCATGGAGGCCGAGGGCCGCAACGCCGCCGGCCTGCACCACCCCGGCCTGGCGGAGGTGCTCAACTACGGCGTGGACGGCCCGAGCGCGTGGATCGCGATGGAGCTGGTGGAGGGCCGGCCGCTCACCGACTTCCTGCGCGGCGGGCAGCGCCTGGCCCCGGCGCGCGTGGCGCACGTGCTGTCGGCCACCGCAGCGGCCCTGGGGGCGGCGCACCGGGGCGGGATCATCCACCGCGACGTCAAGCCCTCCAACCTGCTCATCACTCCCGCCGGGCAGGTCAAGCTCACCGACTTCGGCATCTCCATCGCTGCCGACCAGACGCCGATGACGCAGGCCGGCCAGGTGATGGGTACGGCCCAGTACCTGGCCCCCGAGCAGGCGATGGGGCGCCCGGCCACGCCGGCCGGCGACCTGTACGCGCTGGGCGTGGTGGCCTACGAGGCCCTGGCCGGGCGGCGCCCGTTCACCGGGAAGAACGAGGTGGACATCGCCTTCGCGCACGTCAACGACGAGGTGCCGCCCCTCCCGGACGACGTTCCGCCCGCCCTGGCCCAGCTGGTCATGTCCCTGCTGGTCAAGGACCCCACGCGCCGGCCCCGCAACGCCGACTCCGTGGCGCGCCAGCTCGAATCCCTGGCCTGGGAGCTGGACCCTGTCAGCGGCGGCACCGACTGGTTGGAGCACTCCAGCCCGCGCGATGACTCCGAGGACGCCGAGGAGGAGCCCGGCCGCGTGGTGGAGGCCGCTCGGGTCGCCCGTGCCGCCATCGGTGGGCTGCGCCGCCGCGCGCGCCGCGCCAGCATGGACGACGCTCCGCCCGCCGTCCCCACGGGCACGCCCGCCCCGCGCGCCGGCGCCGAACGCGCCCAGGTCGGCCACCGCGACCACGCCGCCGTGGAGGGCGCCCGCACCGACCACGCAAATGCGGGCCGCACCCGCGCCCGCCGCGCCGCTCTTGCCGCGCCCGTTGGCCCGGCCGCACCGGCTGGCGTGCCCGCGCCCGGCGCGGGCAGCGCCACCGGGCCGCAGGTAGGGGCGGCAGCGTCGGCCACCCACGTCCCAGCCAAGGCGGCGCGTCCCACGCAGCGGCGCGCGACGGACGGACCCCCCACCTCGCGCCAGGAGCGCCGTACACTGCGGTGGCCCGACGTCGGCGCCGCTCAGCAAAACGGCAGCGAGGCCGCCGCACCCGCCGGGCGCGCGCCGGCCCACGCCGCCACCGAACCACACATTCTTTCCGGCCTAGGCTCGCTCGGCACCCTGCCGCGCACCAAGGTCCTGGGCGCCGGAAGCGCAATCTTGGCCGTACTGCTCAGCATCGCAGTCCTGGCTCTGGCAGGTTAGGGAGTTGAAAGGATAAAAATGACGCAGCTTCCCAAACTTCTAGGCAACCGATACGAGATCGGGCACCTCATCGGACGCGGTGGGATGGCCGACGTGTACGTGGGCTTCGACTCGCGCCTCAAGCGCACCGTGGCGATCAAGCTGCTGCGCTCAGACCTCGCGCGGGACCCCATGTTCC
This sequence comes from Buchananella sp. 14KM1171, assembly GCF_041380365.1. Classification (NCBI taxonomy): domain Bacteria; kingdom Bacillati; phylum Actinomycetota; class Actinomycetes; order Actinomycetales; family Actinomycetaceae; genus Buchananella; species Buchananella felis. The sequence continues at coordinate 1,228,139 of NZ_CP159981.1, forward strand.
AAACCCGGTTCCGCCGCGAGGCCCAGAGCGCCGGCCGCCTCAACCACCCCGCGATCGTGGCAGTCCACGACACCGGCGAAGAGGACATGATGGCCGCCGACGGCACCGTTGGCCCCATCCCCTACATCGTCATGGAGTACGTCGAGGGCCACACCGTGCGCGAGCTCCTCAGCGAAGGCGACCCGGTGCCGATCCCCGAGGCCGTGGAGATCGTCGCCGGCATCCTCTCCGCCCTGGAGTACTCCCACCGCGAGGGGATCGTCCACCGCGACATCAAGCCCGGCAACATCATGCTCACCACCGCCGGCCAGGTGAAGGTGATGGACTTCGGCATCGCCCGCGCCATGGAGGACTCCCAGTCCTCCATGACCCAGACGCACGGCGTGGTGGGCACCGCCCAATACCTCTCCCCCGAGCAGGCCCGCGGCGAAGTGGTGGACTCCCGCTCCGACCTGTACTCCACCGGCTGCGTGCTCTACGAACTGCTCACCGGGCGCCCCCCGTTCTCCGGCGACACCGCCGTCTCCGTGGCCTACCAGCACGTCCAGGAGCTGCCCAAGCCGCCCTCGTCGCTGGCCGCCGACATCCCCGGCGACCTGGACCGCGTGGTCCTGAAGGCCCTAGCCAAGAACCGCGACCACCGCTACCGCGACGCCTCCGAGATGCGCGCCGACCTGCTCAAGGCCGAGCGGGGCCAGCCCGTGCTCGCCCCCGCCGTCTCCCACTGGGCCACCGCCCCCAACCCGGCCGCCGCCAACACCGTTGCCCTGGCCGCGGCCACCGCCCTCACCCCGGCGGTGCCCGCCCCGGCCCCGCCCGCCCCGCCCGTGCTGAGCGACTCCGCGCAGTCCTCCTCCATGCACGGCGCCCCGGAGGACGTCTCCAGGCGCCGCGAGGCCGCACTGCGCGAGCAGAAGCGCAAGAAGCGCCTCCTGTGGACCTGGATCGCCGTCGCCCTGGCCGTCCTAGTCGTCGGCGTGGGCGCATTCGCCATCCTCAACGGCAAGGAGGCAGAGCCCACCACCGTGGCCGTCCCCGAACTGGCCGGCCTGGACCAGGGCCAGGTGCAGCAGGTGCTGCTCGAAGCCGGACTCAAGTTCGAGCTGGGCCCCGAAACCCTCTCCGCCGACGTCGAGCGCGGCAAGTTCGTCTCCGCAGACCCCGCCGTCGGCAGCCAGGTGGCGCCCGGCTCCGTGGTCAAGGTGTCCTTCTCCGGCGGGCCACAGACCTTCGCCTTGCCAGACCTGCGCAACCGCAGCCTGCAGCAGGCCCGCGACGAACTGGCCGCGCTCGGCCTAGAGGTCGGCGCCCTCACCAGCGAAGACTCCGGCAAGCACGAGCAGGACGCCGTCATCCGCACCAACCCCGAGCCCGGCACCCCCGTCAAGGCCGGCGACAAGGTAGACCTGGTCTACTCCACCGGCCTCGTCGCCATCCAGGACTTCACCAACAAGATGCTCGTGGACGCCGAACAGTTCTTCACCGACAACGGCATCACCGCCTCCATCACCTACGAGGAGTCCGACCTCACCCCCGGCACCGTGCTGCAGCAAAACCCCGCCACCGGCAAGGTAGGCCGCGGCTCGCGCGTGAACCTGCTAGTCGCCCGCGAACGCTCCACCCCCACCCCGCAGCCCACGCCCACCCCGCCGCCGGCCTCCACGCAGGCACCCGAGCCGGGCACCCCCTCAGAGGACCCCTCCGCCTCCGCGGAGCCCACCGGCAGCGGCGGCTAACACCCACGCCGCTCGGGCCTGCCAGGTCCACGAGAAGGGGCGGGGGCGGCCAGAACCTCAATTCGCGTTCTGGCCACCCCCGCCCCGCTGTATCCGCGCCGGGCCTAGCCCCCGGCCACCGCGGGAGCCAAACCCAGGGAGCGCTCCACCGCCCCGGCCCCGCCGATCTCCTCCAGCCACGTGGCGAACATGCGGTGACCGCCCTGCGTGAGCACCGCCTCCGGGTGGAACTGCACCGCCTCCGCGCGCGCTGAGCGGTGCCGCAAACCCATGATGATCCCGTTCTCGGTGCGGGCCGTCACCTCCACCTCCTGCGGCAGCGTCTCCGGGCGCACCGCCAGCGAGTGGTAGCGCGTCACCCGCACCGGCTGCGGCGCGCCCGCGAACACGCCCACGCCCTCGTGCTCCACCAGCGAGGTGCGCCCATGCATCAGCTCCGGCGCGTGCGACACCGTGGCCCCACACACCTCCGCCAACGCCTGCATGCCCAGGCACACCCCAAACATCGGGATGTCCCGCTCCAGGCACTGCCGGATCACATCCATCGACTGGCCCGCCTCCGCCGGCGCGCCCGGCCCCGGCGAGATCAACACCCCATCGAAACCATCCAGCGGCGGCACCACGTCGTTGCGGGCCACCGTCACGCGCGCACCCAGCTGCTCCAAGTAGCCCACGATCGTGTACACGAACGAGTCGTAGTTATCCACCACGAGCACCCTCGGGGCGTACCCCGCCTCACCGGGAACCGGCCCCGCCTGGGGGGCGTCAGCGGCAACGTCGTCCATCATCACTCCACCGTGATCTCATTCATCCCAGTGACCCGCACGAACCACGGAAAACCCCACTGGAACAACACGAACACCACGGCCGCGAACAACAACAGGCACTGCAGCGCCTTCAGCCACTTCGGGCCGGGCAACGCACGGAACAAGGCGGCATACATCAGTTAGACCCCATCTCTGCCGGGCGGCCCGCATCACGCGGCAGCCAGTAATCGAACTCCGTGTAGACGATGTAGCGGTGCGTGTTACCCCACTCCGGGTCGCACGTCGTCATCGTCATCAAACGCTTCGTGGGCTCCTGCCCCGGGGCGTGCGGCACCGGCGCGATCACCTCCACCTGATCCGGGTCCACGATCTCGTAGCTCGTGACCCGGTAAACCAGCCAGGCCTCCGCCGTCTCCACGATCACCGGGTCACCCGTCTGCAGCTTGTGCACGTCCCGGAAGTTGTGGCCCGCCGTCTGCCGGTGGCCCGCCACCGCGAAGTTGCCGAGCTCGCCCGGCTGCTGCGTGTCCACGTAGTGGCCCGCGTAACCCAGGTCCAGCAGGCCCGCCGCGAACGTGCCCTCCGCCAGCGGGATCGCCATGTTGTCCCACCTGGGCACGTGAATCGTCCCGAAGATCGCGTAATCGTCCGCAGGCTGGTGCACGGGCGGGTTATCCCGCCGCTTCTGCTCCTCCACCGCCGGGGTGGTAGGCGCTGGAACCTTGGCCACCTGCTCCTGGAAGATCTCCAGGCCCTTTTGCATCGTCACCTGCGCCTGCCAGGTGGTCCAAAACACCTGCCACACCACGAACAGGGCCATCACCACGCCGGCCGTCAGCAACAGCTCGCCGATCACCCCGGAGACCGTCACCGACGGCGGCGCCACCTTCGCCACGTGCCGCGGTCGGTACGGCTCCCGCCTCGCCTCGCCCTCCAGCTCGTCGGCCTGCGGGTTGTTGGCCTGCGGGTTGTCACCGTCGCGGACGAAGCCACCGTCCCCGGAAGAATAGTTAGCGCTCACTCGCTTACCTTCGCATAAAGCAACACGTTTGCCCCCGTATGCGGGGCGATACTCAACGCATCGACGGGGCTGAGCTCCCAGCCTAGACCCAAAACCTGCACGTACTGCCGGTAGATCTGCACCTGCCGGGAGGCGTCCAGCGCCGCCGTGAGAGCAGCCGGATCCCCGATCGCTTCCACCACGTACGGCGGCGAATAGTGAAAACCGTTGATGTACAGCACGTTGCCCACACACCTGATCGACGTGGTGGACACGATCCTGTGCCCCTGCACCGACAGCGCCTCCGCGCCACCCGCCCGCAGGGCGTTCAGCACACCCTCGATGTCACCCTGGTGGACCACGTAGTCGTCGTTCGTGAACTCGCCCGGGCCCGTGTCCGGCACCTTGGCGTCCCACAGCCTCACCCGCACGCCCGGGCCCGTCACCGCCACCCGGCCCGCAGCCACCGAGCGGGCCCCATTGGGGGCCGGCAGCGCGCCCGGGGAGGCCCGGTTCAGGATCTGCGCCACCTGCTCACGCAGCTCCTGGTTCACCAGCTCCGCCTGCGCAAACTTCTCCGCCCGCGACTGCGCCAACGAAACCAGGTCGCGCACCTCCGCGCTCTCCGTGTCCTGCCTCGTGCCGATGTTCACCGTCGCCAGCACCGCCCCCAGGAACAGCACCACCGGCACCGCCAGCGACGACCACGACAGGCGCGGGAACGCCAACGCGCTAGTCAGCCACCGGCGCAGCACCAGTCCGGGCCTGCCCCGCCCCTGCGCGCGCGCCGCGATAGCCTCCACATCCAGGGGCTCCATCACGCGTGTCTCGTGCCGCAGCGGCGCCCTGATGGCCCGCAGATGCGTGGTATCCAGGCGGCGCGGGTCGTGAATCGAGAGCCGTCCCGGGCGCGTGCGCAGCCGCAGCGAATCGCGAACCGAACGCCGCGTGGGCTGGTCAGGCTGCGCTGATTGCTGACTTGGCGGCTGATCGTGCACGGCGCGGACCCTTCACGTTGTGATTAGCGGCCTTCAAAAGGCTACGCTAAGGGGCGGACAATGAGCAGCTCTCCCACGCGGCGAGCAAAGATTCAAGGAGGACTCGTGCCTGAGTCGAAGAAGCGGAAGCACCGCGGCCGTACCGTGCACGCGGACACCGAGATCCGCCCCTCGTGGAACGACGACATCAAGCCCGCCCCGAGCTGGTGGGCCCCGGTAATGCTGATCCTGATGGTGGTGGGCCTGGTCTGGGTTGTCGTCACTCACCTGGCCAACGGCCTCTACCCGATTCCCGGCATCGGGGATTGGAACCAGGCGATCGGCTTCGGTGTCATGATCGTCGGCTTCCTGATGACCCTGCGCTGGCGGTAACCCCAGCCACTCGGTCCTAGCCGAATGCCTCCAGGTGGGGCGCGCCGTGATGATCGTGGGCGCGCCCCACCTTTTGCTGTCCGCCGCCCGGCACCGCCCGCCTCTGGTCGCCCCGTCGGCACCCTGCCGGCCCGCCTCTGGTCGCCCCGTCGACGCACTGCCGGCCTCCTCCGGTCTCCCGTCTCCCGCCGGCCCGCCTCCCCAACTCAGGCGCCCTCCTTGGCCACCCCGCCCGGCCGACGCCCCGCCGGCCGATTCCGTCGATCACCGCCGCCCCTATCTGGCCTTCCCCACCCACCGAGTTATCCACAGGCTTTTCCACACCTGTGGGAAATTACAAGCGTGTAAGACCTGGCCGCGCCGGCCCAGCTTCCTGGAGGTTTGCCCCATGCCCCTGCCCGGCGACTCCCGGTTTCCCACCAACTCTGGCCCTCCTGGCGCGCTTTCGTTGGAGGATTCCCGCAACGCTCGCCTTCTCCACAGCTTTTGGGGATAAGTGGGTGGATAACTGTGGGAAATCGGGTGCTCGGATCCGGCACGACCCTCCCCCGGCCGCGGGTTTCGCGCCAAATGGCGCAGTGGACACTCTTCCCACAGCCTGTGGAAAGCCTGTGGGCATCTCCTTGTCGGTGCCCGCCCGGGTCAGCCGGTGTTGCGCAACCGGTTGGGCCTTTGTTGTTCCCGTTGAGCCCTTGTTGTAGCCGTCGCGGCTTTCTTTCTTGTAGCGCTATGGGGCCGATTAACGCCTCAATAGGTCACACAAAGGCCCAAGGGCAGCAACAACGGCTGGAACACTGCAACAAAGGCTCAACCGCTTGCGCACGAACCCACCAGCCGTGACCTCCCGCCCCCCTGCCGGCGGGCATGGCTGGGACCGACTGGGCGCGGGCCAGGCGGCGGGCACTAAGGCGATGCGTGCTCGATCGTACTGGCCCCACTCCCCCGACCCAGACGAGGGTGCAGTCCGACAAGATGGAGGCGCTGATCGACGCTACCTACTCCCCCGCCCCAGGCAGGGGCACGGTGCGCTGGACCGATAGCGCGGACACCGCCACGGCGGGGACCCTGGGCGTGGGCACCACGGCCCGCACCACCCCGCCGCCTCAGCCCGCCTGAAGGGGACTAGGAGCTAGGTACTCGAACACACGGCCTCTACCAATAGCCAACTCAGGCAGTGGAGCAGAGCGCGGGACCGCTAAAGCGGTCCCGCCCCGACGAGGGCCGGGCGGGGCTTCCGTGCGATCAGCAGCGTCGCACCGGCCCGGCCCCGCCCTGGGGGCCGCGCGAGGCACCGGTGCGCAAACGATTGTGGGCTTAGTCGACCAATTGAGCTTTTGCTGCAGCTCTTGAGCCTTTGCTGCACCTCTTGAGGGGTTACCCGCTCGGGTAACCCCTCAAGAGGTGCACCAACCCCACGACCGGTTCACCAACCCCACGAGAGGTGCACTAAGCCCTCGACCGTTTGCGCAACCGCCGGCCACCGATTCCCCCACCGACGCCCCGCCTCCCCCTCGCCAATCGCCCCGCCCAGGCCAGCCCAGGCCAGGCCGCAAAGCGAACCGCCCGGTTCCCCACCGGGGAACCGGGCGGCCAACGCTCGTGCGCGCGAACCTACGCCACTAGGGCGTAGCGCAGCACCACAGCGCCCACCTCCAGGGCGCCCAGCACGGCCAGGGATGCCAGGGTGCGGGCGTTGCGGGCCCCCCACAGGGCTGCCCCGCGCTTGCCGGCGCGGAATGCCGCCGCGCCGCGCTTGCGGTCCGCGGCGCGGGCGCTCATGAGCAGGTAGCCGGCGGCCACGCCCACCACGAGGCCGCCCAGGTGGCCCTGCCAGGAGATGTTGGGCAGGGTGAAGCTGATTAGCGCGTTGATACCCAGGACGATGAGGATCTGGGTGGTGTCGGCGTTCAGGGAGCGCTGGATCGCGAAGATGGCGCCGAACAGGGCGAAGATCGCGCCGGAGGCGCCCACGGTGCCGCTCACCCAGGCAGCGGAGGTGGGGTCGGACAGCCACAGGACGGCCACGGACCCGCCCAGGGCCCCCAGCAGGTAGAGGGACAGGAACTGGGCGCGCCCTAGGGCGGTCTCCAGGGTGCGGCCGAGCAGGTAGAGGGCGTACATGTTGAACGCCAGGTGGGCCAGGCCGCCGTGCAGGAACGTGGTGGTGAGGAAGCGGTAGAACTCGCCCTCACCGGCCGCCGGGGAGAACGCCAGGGTGTAGAAGAGCTTCGGATTGATCTGCTCGGCCAGGAACACGAGCACGCACGCGGCGATCAGCACGTAGCTGACCAGCGGCCCCTGGACCCGGGAGAGCTTGGCGGCCACGGCGCTGCTGGGCCGGCCCGCCTTGGCGCAGGAGGTGCAGTGCACGCCCACTGCGGCCCGCACCTGACAGTCCGGGCACACCGCGTTGCCGCAGCGCTGGCACAGCACCCAGCTGGGCCGGCCGTGGGCGCGGCAGCGGGGAGTTGCCGGCATGGTGGTCTCGCTCATGGATCGCCTTCCTTCTCTAACCGGGCGGGCCTGTCCAAGCCGCGCCGGCCCGTCCATGCCGCGCGGGCCTATTCGGGCGCGGGCGGGCGCACCCCACCTTGTCACAGTTTGCTGGGCTTTGCCTTGACCGCACCACGGTGTGTGCCGCCGCGACGCGCATACGCGAACCGGGCGGCCACCGCTAGGCACCGCCCGGTTCCAGCTCCTCTGTCTTGGCTCAGGCCTCGACGTCGATGGAGGTGATGACCACGTCCTGCAGCGGCTTGTCGCGGCCATCGACCGCCACGCCGGCGATCGCGTCAACGACGGCGCGGGAGGCAGCGTCGTCCACCTCACCGAAGATCGTGTGCTTGCCGGTCAACCAGCCGGTCGGCACGACGGTGATGAAGAACTGCGAACCGTTGGTGCCACGCCCGCCACGGATGCCCGCGTTGGCCATGGCCAGCAGGTAGGGGCGGTCGAAGGAGAGGGCCGGGTCGATCTCGTCGTCGAACTGGTAGCCGGGGCCGCCCACGCCCATGCCCAGAGGGTCGCCGCCCTGGATCATGAAGCCGTCGATGACGCGGTGGAAGATGGTGCCGTTGTAGAGCGGCTCATTCATGGTCTCGCCGGTGGCGGGGTGGGTCCACTCCTTGGCGCCGGTGGCCAGGCCGGTGAAGTTCTCGACCGTGACGGGGGCGGAGGTGGGGAACAGGTTGACGACGATGTCGCCAGCGGAAGTGTGAATGGTTGCCTTCATGACGCCATACTCGCACGCGCTTGAGTGTCGCGGCGGTGCCTGCGCCGTGGGCGTATCTTTGCCGCGTCGCCTTCGTGCGGGCGGGGCGGCGGATTGGCGGGCGCCGGTTTTGCCGGCGGGTGGACGACGCTGCCTTAGTGGGACGACGTTGCGCCCGCCGCCGCGTTCCTCCGGCCGCGCGGCGTATTCACCATCATTTTTCTGCGCGGGGCTGCGCGGTTAAGCCAAAACAGCGATAATGGGGGCAATGTACGCGCCGATTTCGGCGAACGACGTTAGGAGTGGCAATGGCCAGGAAGACCAAGAAGATTGAGGCAGCGGGCCGCTCCCTGGTGGGGCAGGCTGCAGAGGCCGCGTCCGACCTTTCCGCTAAGGCCCTGGGTTACGCGCACGACGGCGTGGAGTGGCTGGCGCCGCGCGCCGAGCGCGCGCTCGCCTCCGCGCAGGCCCGTGCGCTGGCGACCGGTGCTCGCCTGCGCGAGGACTACGTGCCGCGCCTGGAGCGCGCCTGGCAGGGCGCCGCCGAGGCCAGCCGTGGCGAGGGCAAGCTCTCCGAGCGCGCCTCCCTGGCGTTCAACAACGCCCGCGAGGCCCTGGTCACCCCCACCCCGGTGGTGAAGAAGCGCTCGGCGTGGCGCACCGTCGGCTGGGTCCTGCTGGGCGTGGCCGCTGCGGGTGCCGCCTACGTGGCGTGGCGCCGCACCCAGCCGGTGGAGGACCCGTGGGCCGAGGACTACTGGGCCGAGAGCACCTCCACGGACCTGGGCGAGCGCGTCGGCGAGGTCGTGGAGTCCGCGAAGTCCAAGGTTGAGGAGGCTGTGGAGGCCGTGGCCGACCAGGTCGAGGACCTGGAGTTCGAGGCTGAGGAGCTGGGCGAGGACAAGGCCTGAGCTGCTGGCTTGCCGGTACAGCGGCCCTCGTGAGGGGCTGAGGCTGCCCGGAGGCTGATCGGGGGGAGCGTGCTGCGCACGCTCCCCCTCTCCTTTGCCCGGAAACGGGGCGCTCGTCCGGGGACCGGGCCGCCGGGTGCGGTGCTCCGGTCGGGCCCCGCTGGGAGGGCTCTCACAGTGCCGCCCCGGCGGGGCTGCCCTAAGCTGGATTGGCCGCCTTGCCTAGAACCCTGTGCGGCTTCGCGATGAGAAAGCACGATTCGTGTCCACCTCCACCCCGTCCCCCAGCCGTTCCAAGCACGCCTCTGAGCACGTGAATCCCGCCGGCGCCAGCCCGGCCACAGGCAGGTCGGGCCCCGCAGCTCCAAGCGAGTCGGGCCCCGTCACGGCCCCCACTCCCGCGCTGAGCAGGCGCCGCCGCTGGGCGGCCCTGGCCGTGCTGATGCTCCCGGTGCTGCTGATCAGCGTGGACAACACGGTGCTCACCTTCGCGGTCCCGGCGATCAGCGCCGCCCTGGAGCCCACCGGCGTGCAGCTACTGTGGATGACCGACATCTACTCGCTGGTCCTGGCCGGGCTCCTGGTGCCGATGGGCTCGCTGGGCGACCGCATCGGGCGCCGCCGCGTGCTCCTGATCGGCGCCACCGGCTTCGCCGCCATCTCCGCCGCCGCGGCCTTCGCCCCCTCCCCCGGGTGGCTGGTGGCCGCCCGGGCCGCCCTGGGCGTGTTCGGTGCGATGCTGATGCCGGCCACGCTCTCCCTGATCCGCAACATCTTCACCGAGCCGGGCGAGCGCCGCCTGGCCATCGCGGTGTGGGCGTCGGGCTTCAGCGCCGGCGCGGCGCTGGGCCCGATCGTGGGCGGCTTCCTGCTGCAGCACTTCGACTGGGGCTCGGTGTTCCTGATGGCGGTGCCGGTGCTGGTCCCGCTCCTCGTGGCCGCCCCGGTCCTGGTGCCCGAGTCCCGGGACCCGAACCCGGGCCCGATGGACCTGGTGGGCATGTTCCTGATTCTGGCCGGCATGGCGGCCCTGGTGTGGACCATCAAGGAGGCCAGCCACGGCAACCTCGACGCCGTCACGCTGGCCCTGGCGGTGGCCGCCCCGGTCTTCCTTGCCCTGTTCGCGCGCCGGATGCTGCGCCGCGACAACCCGATGCTGGACGTGCGCCTGTTCACCAACCCGGTCTTCACCGGCGCCATCCTGTCCAACCTGCTGGCCACGTTCGCGATCGTCGGCTTCCTGTTCTTCATCTCCCAACACCTGCAGCTGGTCAGCGGTATGCCCCCCATGGAGGCGGGCCTGTTCCTGCTGCCGGGCATGATCACGTGCATCGTGGCGGGGATCGTGGTGGTGCGCTTTACCCGCTTTGCCCGCCCGGCCACCCTGGTGGCGGCCGGTAACGCGTTCTCGCTGCTGGGCTACCTGCTGGTGTTGACGAACAACTGGGTGCACACCGACGTGGTACTGCTGATCGGCTTCATCTCCATCAACATCGGTGTGGGCGTGGCTGAGACGATCTCCAACGACCTGATCATGTCCTCCGTGCCGCCCACCAAGGCCGGTGCGGCCTCCGCGATCAGCGAGGCCGCCTACGAGGTCGGCGTGCTGTTGGGCGCGGCGATCCTGGGTTCGATCCTGACGGCCACCTACTCGGCTCGCGTGGAGGTAGCGGCCGGCCTGGCGCCGGAGCTGGAGCGCGCCGCCACCGAGACCCTGGGCGGGGCGACCACGGTGGCGCAGTCCCTGGAGCCGGGCGCCGCGCAGGCCCTGCTGGACTCGGCGCGCACTGCCTTCGACTCCGGCGTGGTCTTCACCGCCGCCCTGGCCGCAGTCGTGATGGCGGCGTCCGTGGTGATGGCCGCCCGCACCATGCGCTCGGCCCGCTACTGACCTCTTAGGTCCGACGACGCCCCACCCACGCCCCCTCAGTCGTCTCGCCCCGCTCCCCGGTCGCAGTCCTGCGCCGGGCCGGCCTCCGGCCCCACCCCGGCCAGCGCTCGGCCACGCGCCTACCCCGCTCGGCCACGCGCCTACCCCGCTCGGCCCCGCGCCGGCCTTGCGTCGCCCCGGTACCCGCCGACGCGGGCCCGGGGCGCGGTAGCGTGGCAGGCCTAGGAGAGGAGCACGCCATGACCGTCCCCACCGCGAGCTCAACGCCCCCGGATCGCGCCCCCGCTCACCAGATACTGCAACAGGACCCACCGGCCGCATTCCCGCCCGGTTTCCTGTGGGGCGGAGCGGTGGCCGCCAACCAAATCGAAGGTGGGTGGAACGTCGGCGGTAAAGGCCCCTCCATCCAGGACGTGCTGCCTGGGGGGATAACGGCGCCGCGCACCGCCACCCCGACCGCAGACAACCTGAAGCAGGTGGGCATCGACTTCTACCACCGCTACCGGGATGACATCGAGCTCTTTGCGCGGCTCGGCTTCAAGGTGCTGCGCTTTTCCATCGCCTGGTCGCGGCTCTTTCCGCGCGGCGACGAGGACGCACCCAACGAGGAGGGGGTGGCCTTCTATGCGGCCGTGCTGGCCGAGCTGGAGCGCCACGGCATCACGCCGCTGGTGACGTTGTCGCACTACGAGACCCCGCTGTACCTGGCAGAGCACTACGGCGGCTGGGCGAACCGGGCCCTGATCGGTTTCTACGAGTGCTTCGCCCGCACCTGCTTCGAGCGCTTCGGCGCCCGCGTGAAGTACTGGCTCACCTTCAACGAGATCAACTCGATGCTGCACTTCCCGTTCCTGGCCGGGATAGACAAGCCCACCGACCAGGTTGGGCAGGCGGAGATCTACCAGGCCGCCCACCACATGCTGGTGGCCTCAGCGCGCGTCACCGCCCTGGCCCACGCGACGCTCCCCGGCGCGAAGGTGGGCTGCATGCTCCTGGCGGCCCCCGTCTACCCGCTCACCCCGGACCCGGCCGACGTGTGGGCCGCGCTGGACTCCGAGCGGCGCAGCACCTTCTTCGGGGACGTGCACGTGCGCGGCTACTACCCGGGCTACGCGCTGCGCTTCCTGCGAGAAAACGGCATCAACCTGGAAATCACCGAGCAGGACCGGGCCGACCTGCGCCACACCGTGGACTTCGTTTCGTTCAGCTACTACATGAGCCTGTGCGAATCGGCCGCGCCCCGGCAGGAGGCGATGGTGGCCGGCAACGTGCTGCCCGGCGTGGAGAACCCCACCCTGGCGGCAAGCCAGTGGGGATGGCAGATCGACCCCGTTGGCCTGCGGGTGGTGCTCAACCAGTACTGGGACCGGTGGCAAAAGCCCCTGTTCATCGTGGAAAACGGGCTCGGCGCGGTGGACCGGCTGGTGGAGGAGGACGGGCGCCTGACCGTCCACGACGACTACCGCATCGACTACCTGCGCGCCCACCTGCAGCAGCTGGCCCAGGCCATCGCCGACGGGGTGGAGGTGCTGGGCTACACCGCGTGGGGCCCGATCGACCTGGTCAGCTTCTCCACCGCCCAGATGTCCAAGCGCTACGGCTTCATCTACGTGGACCGCAACGACGACGGCTCCGGCACCCTGGAGCGCTACCCCAAACGCTCCTTTGAGTGGTTCCGCCGCGTCATCGCCAGCAACGGCGCCGAACTCTAGGGGGTGCGCGGGCGGGCGCGGCTAGGCCTCGCGGGCCGCCAGACGCTGGGAGCCGACGCCGGCCACCACCACGAACGCCATGCCCACCAGGGGCACCGGGCCGGGAATCTGCTGCAGCACCACCGCGCCTGCCAGGGCCGCCACGGCGGGTTCCAGGGCCATGAAGGTGCCAAAGGCCAGGGTGTTCATGCGGCGCAGCGCCACCAGCTCCAGCACGAACGGGACCAGCGGCACCAGCAGCGCGATCCCCAGGCTCTGCCACACCACGGTCCAGGTCAGGCCCGGCAGGGCCTGCCCCACGCCGGGCACGGCCGCCACTGCCGCCGCGATGGGCACGGTCAGGGCCAGGCCGGACAGTCCCGTGTAGCGGTCCCCCACGCGCTGGGTGAGCACGATGTAGCCCGCCCACCCGGCGGCGGCCGCCAGGGCCAGCAGGACGCCCAGGGCGTCCACGCTGGCCCGCCACGGCTCCTGCAGCAGCAACACGCCCGCCAGGGCCAGGGCGGGCCACAGCAGCGCCCTAGCGCCCACGCCACGGATCGCCCGCCAGGCGGCCACCCCCAGGGGACCCAGGAACTCGATAGCCACCGCCGTGCCCAGCGGCAACCGCGCTGCTGAGGCCAGGAAGCAGGTGGTCATCAGGCCGGTGGACAGGCCCAGCCCTAGCAGCAGGGGCAGGTCCGCGCGGCGCAGGGTGCGCAGCTTGGGCGGGGAGAGCAGCACGAAGAACAGGGCGCCGGCGCTCAGGCGCAGCCAGGCGGCCCCCGCCGGGCCCACCTCGTCGATCAGGGTCACCGTGAGGGCCGAGCCCATCTGCACCGAGAAGATCGCCCCCAGCACCAGCAGCCAGGCCGGCACGCGCCGGCCCGAGGCCGCGCGGCCAAGCGATGGGCGGCGCGGGGGCGGAACGTCGGCGGAAGAACCGGTGGGGCGGGCGGGCATCAGGCCATTTTGCCACCCCGGCGGCCGGACGACTTGGCGGGCCGGGCGAGGACGGTGGGATGGGCGGGAGCGGGCGTGAGGCGTGGGCGGGAGCGGGCGTGAGGCGTGGGCCGCAGGCTGCAGGCCGGGCGTGGGGCCGGCGGCATGGGCTTGCCCGCAGCACCGGGGACCGGCGCGGTCAGAGGACCAGGCGCTGGCCGTCCGCGTCGGTCTCGTAGATGCCCTTGCGCATCGCGACATTCAGGGTGGAGAAGACCGACCAGATCGAATTCGCGATCAGGAAGTAGCGGGGGTAGTTCACGACCTCCTGCAAGAAGCGCAGGCGGCCAAGCTGCCCACTGCGGTAACCGAACTCTGCCACGTCCTCAGCTGCGTCCACCAAGGCGTAGCCGATGTAAAGCATCAGCGCCACAGAGACCAGCGTTACCAACAGACGCGTGTATCCCTTGCTCTTGAAGCCCAGGTAGAAGTCTCCGAAACCCAGCGGGCCGGTAAACAACATCAACATCACCGCGACGGGCATCGAGCGCCGCGTGTCAAAGGAATCCCCATCAACCTCGGACTGGTAAAGCTCGAAACGCGAGTGGTCAGACACGGGCACCTCCTGGGATCGTGGCTTTCACCACACACCCTATGGACCTGTTCGGGTCCCCGGCAAGGAGAAACGGCCCGGCTGGGGATAGGGCTGGCAGGCAGACAGCTGGGGACGCGACCGGCGGGTGCGTGCCGGCCCAGCCGTCCCTCGATGCGCCGAGACTTGCCCAACCCTCACAAAACTTGTCCTTGGCGGGGTGGCTAATGACAAGGCCCGGCGCGGTTTGACAAGTTTCGGCGGGGAAGCTCGGTGCCACGGCGCCTACGCAGGGTTGGCGGGCACCCGAACGGTGGTGTTCGGGCGACCCGGCAGCCCCCGACCGTACAAGAGTGAGCTTGGGGTACATGTGACCGCTTGGTGCCGTGGCCCCGAGCGGTCACATGTACCCCGATGCAACATTTGCGAGTTCGGGGTTAAAGGCAGGGAGGTCGGGGTTAAAGGCAGCAATGCGTGTACGCCAAGCGCCGGCCAGCACCAGCACCCGCACCGGTGGTGATCGGGCAGCTTTGCCGCCCTCCAACAAACCGCAATTGCCTCGGGGTAGCACTGACGTGCTACCCCGAGAGTTTTTGGCTGGCGCTACGCCGTCGCGCGGGACCGCGCACGGCGCGCACCTGCCAAAAACGCCGAGTGGGGAGCAGAAAAACCTGCTCCCCACTCGGCGCAATTGTTTGTGGAGCCTAGGGGACTCGAACCCCTAACCCCCTGCTTGCAAAGCAGGTGCGCTACCAATTGCGCCAAGGCCCCGAGTCCTACTCGATCAGGCGATCGAAGGGATTGAGTGGGCCTAGCTGGACTCGAACCAGCGACCTCTTCCTTATCAGGGAAGCGCTCTAACCGACTGAGCTATAGGCCCTCACCGCACCGGAACGTGCTGGATGAGACTACCGCACCTTCCCGGGCACCACCAAATCGATACCCGGGAAAGTGCGGCAGATAACTATTCGTCCGTCAGGGTGACGTGGATGCCACCCACCAGCGCGGCCGACAGGTTGTACAGGAACGCCCCGAGCGTGGCCAGCGCGGTGAACAGGATCGTGTTCACCACGCCGATCGCGGTCGCGGCCGCCACCACGCGGTTGAACTCCGTGTAGGCCAGCAGGTTCAGCAGCGAGTCGGCGCCCACGGCCGTGACCAGGTCGCGGATCTGCGCGAACACCTGCATGGAGTCCAGCACCTTCCAGATGAAGGCCGCCGCCACCACGCCCATGATCGCGAGCGCGACGCTGAGCAGGAACACCATCTTCATGATCGACCAGGCATCCACCTTGGCGATCACCAGGTTCACGCGGCGCGGCTCGTCAGCTACAACTACTTCTTCGCTCTGGCTCACCGTTGCTCCGTCCTATCTGGGCCTAGTTAGAAGTTACCGCAGACTCGCCGCCCTCACCGGCTACTTCCACAGGCACGACGTCGCCGCCCTGCCCCTGCTCCCCCGCAGCCGCCCCCTGGCCGGCGCCCTCGTCGTCCTCGTCCTCGGCGGGCTCCAGGGAGCGGGCCACGGCGATGATGCGGTCGCCGTCGTCGGGACGGGCGAAGGTGACGCCCTGGGTGGTGCGGCCGGTGCGGGAGACCTCGGCAACACGAGAGCGCACGATCTTGCCGCCCTCCATGATCACCAGCACCTCGTCGTCCTCGCCGGTGATGAGGGCGCCGACCAGGCTGCCACGCTCTTCCACCAGGTTGGCCACCTTGATACCCAGGCCGCCACGGCCCTGCACCCGGTACTGGTCCACTGCGGTGCGCTTGGCGAAACCACCCTCGGTGACCACGAACAGGTCCGCGTCGGGGCGCACCACGTCCATGCTCAGCAGCTCGTCGTCCTCGCGGAAGCGCATGCCGGTCACGCCCGAGGTGGCGCGGCCCGTGGGGCGCAGGCTCTCGTCGGAGGCCGTGAATCGCAGCGACTGCCCGGCGCGGCTGACCAGCAGAACGTCGTCCGTGGCATTGGCCAGCACGGCGGCCACCAGCTGGTCGGACTCGCCCTCGTCGTCGGAGCGCAGGTTGATCGCGATGACGCCGCCGGAACGGTTGGAGTCGTAGGCGCTCAGGGCGGTCTTCTTCACCAGGCCGCGGCGGGTGGCCAGCAGCAGGTAGTCGCTCTGGTCGTAGTCCTTGATGGCGAGCACCTGGGTGATGGCCTCGTCCGGCTGGAAGGCCAGCAGGTTGGCCACGTGCTGGCCCTTGGCGTCGCGGCCGCCCTCGGGCAGCTCGTAGGCCTTGGCGCGGTAGACGCGGCCGAGGTTGGTGAAGAACAGCAGCCAGTGGTGGGTGGTGGTGACGAAGAAGTGCTCCACCACGTCGTCCTGGCGCAGCGCCGCCCCGCGCACGCCCTTGCCGCCGCGCCGCTGGGAGCGGTAGTTGTCGGTGCGGGTGCGCTTGACGTAACCGGAGCGGGTGATGGTGACCACCACGTCTTCCTCCGGGATCAGGTCCTCCACGGACATGTCACCGTCGTAGGGCAGGATCGTGGTGCGGCGCTCGTCGCCGTACTTCTCCACGATCTCGGCCAGCTCCTCGCTGACCAGGGCGCGCTGGCGGGCGTCGGAGGCCAGGATCTCTCGCATGTCGGCCACCTTGGCCTCCAGCTCGGCGTGCTGGTCCAGGATCTTTTGGCGCTCCAGGGCGGCCAAGCGGCGCAGCTGCAGCTCCAGGATGGCGTTGGCCTGCACCTCGTCCACCTTGAGCAGCTCCATCAGGCCCGTGCGGGCCTCCTCCACGGTGGGGGAGCGGCGGATCAGGGCGATGACCTCGTCCAGCGCGTCCAGGGCCTTGAGGTAGCCCTGCAGGATGTGGAGGCGCTTTTCCGCCTCGCGCAGGCGGAAGCGGGTGCGCCGCTGGATCACGTCGAGCTGGTGCTTGACCCAGTGGTGCACAAAACCGTCCAGGGACAGGGTGCGCGGCACGCCGTCCACCAGGGCCAGCATGTTGGCCGGGAAGGCGGTCTGCAGGGCGGTGCGCTTGTAGAGGTTGTTGAGCACCACCTTGGCCACGGCGTCGCGCTTGAGCACGATCACCAGGCGCTGGCCGGAGCGGCCGGAGGACTCATCGCGCAGGTCGGCGATCCCCTGCAGGGAGCCGTCCTTGATGAACTGGCCGATCTTCTCAGCCAGGTTGTCCGGGTTGACCTGGTAGGGCAGCTCGGTGACCACCAGGCACTGGCGGCCGTGGATCTCCTCCACCTCCACCACGGCGCGCTGCACGATCGAGCCGCGGCCGGTGCGGTAGGCGTCCTCGATGCCCTTGCGCCCCAGGATGGTGGCGGCGGTCGGGAAGTCGGGGCCCTTGATGCGCTCCATGAGCGCCTCCAGCAGCTCCTCGCGGCTGGCCTCCGGGTGGTCCAGGTACCACTGGACGCCTTCGGCCACCTCGCGCAGGTTGTGCGGCGGGATGCGGGTGGCCATGCCCACCGCGATACCCTCGGAGCCGTTGACCAGCAGGTTCGGGAAGCGCGCCGGCAAAACGGTCGGCTCCAGGGAGCGGCCGTCGTAGTTGGGCGTGAAGTCGACCGTCTCCTCGTCGATGTCGCGCACCATCTCCATGGCCAGGGGCGCCATCTTGCACTCGGTGTAACGCGGCGCGGCCGGGCCCAGGTTGCCGGGGGAACCGAAGTTGCCCTGTCCGGCCACCAGCGGGGCGCGCATGGACCACGGCTGGACCAGGCGGGCCAGGGCGTCGTAGATCGCGCCGTCGCCGTGCGGGTGGTATTCACCCATCACGTCGCCGACCACGCGGGCGCACTTGCTGAAGGCTGCGGTGGGTCGGTAGCCGCCGTCGTACATCGCGTACAGGACGCGGCGGTGCACCGGCTTCAGGCCGTCGCGCACCTCCGGTAGGGCGCGGCCCACGATCACGCTCATTGCATAGTCCAGGTAGGACTTTTGCATCTCGCTCTTCAGGTCCACCGCCCGGATGCGGTCTTCGCCGCCGACGTTGCCGCCGTCCGCCCCCATCACCGTGGTGGTTTCCTCGTTTAGCTGCTCGCTCATGTTCTTGGCTTTTCCTTAGATGTCGAGGAAGCGGACGTCCTGGGCGTTGCGCTGGATGAAGGCGCGGCGCGATTCCACGTCCTCACCCATCAGCACGCTGAACACCTCGTCCGCGGCGGCGGCCTCACCCAGGGTGACCTGCTTGAGGATGCGCGCGGCCGGGTTCATGGT
The DNA here is from genome assembly GCF_041380365.1 of Buchananella sp. 14KM1171. Classification (NCBI taxonomy): domain Bacteria; kingdom Bacillati; phylum Actinomycetota; class Actinomycetes; order Actinomycetales; family Actinomycetaceae; genus Buchananella; species Buchananella felis. Next base: position 1,246,434 of record NZ_CP159981.1, read on the forward strand.
GGTGTCCCACAGCTCGTGGTCGTTCATCTCGCCCAGACCCTTGTAGCGCTGGATGGCGCCGTCCTTGGGCAGGCGGTGGCCGGCGGCCTGGCCGGCGGCCAGGCGCTCGTCGCGCTCCTTGTCGGAGTAAACGAACTCGTGGGGCGCGTTGGACCACTTCAGGCGGTAGAGCGGCGGCATGGCCAGGTAGATGTGGCCGTTTTCCACCAGCGGGCGCATGTAGCGGAACACGAGGGTCAGCAGCAGGGTGGCGATGTGCTGGCCGTCCACGTCCGCGTCCGCCATCAAGATGATCTTGTGGTAGCGCAGCTTGGCCAGGTCGAACTCCTCGCCCACGCCGGTGCCGAAGGCGGTGATGAGGTTCTGGATGGTCTCGCTGGACAGGGCCTTGTCGATGCGGGCCTTTTCCACGTTCAGGATCTTGCCTCGGATCGGCAAGATGGCCTGCACCTCGGGGTCGCGCCCACCGACGGCGGAGCCGCCTGCGGAGTCGCCCTCGACGATGAAGAGCTCGCACTTGGAGGCGTCGCGGGAGGAGCAGTCGCGCAGCTTGCCGGGCATGGAGGCGGAGTCCAGGCCGGTCTTGCGGCGGGTGGCCTCGCGGGCCTTGCGGGCGGCGATGCGGGCCGCAGCGGCGGCCTGGGCCTTGCCGATGATGTTCTTGGCCTCGGCCGGGTGGGAGTCGAAGTAGTCGGCCAGCTGGGAGTTGAGCTGCTTTTGCACGAAGGTGCGCGCGATGGCGTTGCCGAGCTTGGTCTTGGTCTGGCCCTCGAACTGGGGCTCGCCCAGCTTGATGGAGATGACGGCGGTCAGGCCCTCGCGGATGTCGTCGCCGGTGAGGTTGTCGTCCTTCTCCTTCAGCAGGCCCTTCTCGCGGGCGTAGGTGTTGACCACGTAGGTCAGGGCCGCGCGGAAGCCCTCCTCGTGGCTGCCGCCCTCGGAGGTGTTGATCGTGTTGGCGTAGGAGTGGATGGATTCGCTGTAGGCGGTGGTCCACTGCAGCGCGATCTCCAGGCTCATCACGGCCTCGGTGTCCTCGGCCTCGACCGCGATGATCTCCGGGTTGATGATCTCGGCGCGCTTGGTGTTGTTCAGGTGCTCGACGTAGTCGCGCAGGCCGTTTTCGTACATGTAGGTCACCTCGCGGTGGCCGCGCGCCGGGTCCGGCACGTCGTCCCCGGTGACCTCGTCGCCGGCGTCGATGGCGTCCTCGCGCTCGTCCACCAGCTTGATGGACAGGCCCTTGTTGAGGAAGGCCATCTGCTGGAAGCGCGAGCGCAGGGTCTCGAAGTCGAAGTCCACCGTGTCGAAGATGGTGGGGTCCGGGTAGAAGGTCTGGGTGGTGCCGGTCTCCTCGGTGGCCTCGCCCTTGCGCAGGGTGCCCACCGGGTGGCCACCGTTGGCAAAGGACTGGTGCCACACGTGGCCTTGGCGGCGCACCTCGGTCTCCACGCGGGTGGACAGGGCGTTGACCACGGAGATGCCCACGCCGTGCAGACCACCGGAGACGGCGTAGCCGCCGCCGCCGAACTTGCCGCCCGCGTGCAGGATCGTCATGACGACCTCGACGGTGGGCTTGCCCTCGGTGGGGTGAATGTCTACCGGGATTCCGCGGCCGTTGTCGCTCACGCGCACGCCGCCGTCCGCCTGCAAGACCACCTCGATGTGGGTGCAGTAGCCGGCCAGGGCCTCGTCGACGGAGTTGTCTACGACCTCGTACACCAGGTGGTGCAGGCCGCGCTCACCGGTGGAGCCGATGTACATGCCGGGGCGCTTGCGCACCGCCTCCAGGCCTTCCAGCACGGTGATGTTGCTGGCGCCGTACTCTGCCGGACGCTGCGAATCCTCGCTCACGGGTCTCCTCTATTCGGGGCAAGAACCGGCCCCAAAATAGGACCTCGTCGATTCTACCCGCTTTTGCGGCCCTGAACCACCGTGGGGCTAGGTGGGTGGCACCGGCGGGGTCCAGGGCCTTCTAGGGGCCGCCACGGCCCTGCCTGGCTTCGCGGCCCGCCGCCCGCCCGGCTCAGCCGTAGGTGTCCCTGGGGCCGCGCCCGCGCACGCTGCGCGGCCCGTGCTTCCAGGAGGGCGCGGCCGGGCCCAGGATCTGCAGGTTGGTCACCACGCCCTCCCCCGCGATCTGCGCGATGTTGCGCAGCAGCTGCGGGGTGAGCATGCGCAGCTGGGTGGCCCAGGCGGTGGAGTCCACGCGGATCACCAGCATGGAGTTCTCGAAGGTCTCCACCCTGGTGTGGGCGGCGATCTGCTCACCCACGATCGCGTCCCATTGGGAGGCCACGCGCGCCAGCGCTACCGCCCCGCTCAGGCCCAGGCGCTCCAGCAGGCGGTCGCTCATCGCCCCGAGCTTCTTGGGGGTGCGCCGGGACTTGCCCGGCCCGCTGCCCCAGAACTTCACTCCGGGCGGGGGCTGGTAGCCGCCCTCGTTTTCGATCTGCTCGCCCTCCTCGAGGGCGGCGAGCCCGGCGGTGCGCTTGCGCAGGCTGGTGCGCTTGTCTCCGCGCTCGAAGGCGGCGGCGCGGAACCTATCCAGGCTGCGCAGCGCCAGCCCGGCCACGTCCGCCTCGGTCGGTTCCCAGGCCTGGCGCGGCAGGCCGCCGGTGGCCGACGCTCCACCCGCCTGCCCCCGTACCTCGGCCTGCCCACAACTGTCCTGCTCGCCGTTCACTGCGGCCCGCCCGGCGGGGATTCCTCGGTTTGCTCACCGGTGCCCTCTCCCCCCGCACTACCCACGCTGCCCCGGCCGTCGAGGCTGGTGACCTGCGAGCCGGCCACCGCGAACCTGGCCGCATCCAGCTCCGCTGGCACGTCCTCCCCCACGGCGGCGGTGATGAAGACCTGCTCCACCCCGGCCACCACGCCCACCAGGGCGGCGCGGCGCTTGGCGTCCAGCTCGGCAAAGACGTCGTCCAGGATCAACACCGGGTCGCCGTCCAGGCCGCGCAGCAACTCGAAGGAGGCCAGGCGCAGCGCCAGCGCGCAGCTCCAGGACTCGCCGTGGCTGGCGTAGCCCTTGGCGGGCAGTCCGTTGAGGCTGATCGTAAGGTCGTCGCGCTGCGGGCCCACCAGGTTGACTCCCCGGCGCAGCTCGTCGGCGCGCCTGGCGGCGATGGCCGCGCGCAGCACCCGGCGCAGTTCGTCCAGCTCCGCCGCGCCGGCCCCCGCGGCCTCTGGCGGGGCGTAACCGCCCCGGGCGGCGTGCTCCCGGGCGCTGACCACCAGCTCCAGGCGCAGCAGGTCCTGGCTGTCAGCCACCTCGCGGTAGTAGCGCTCGGCCAGCGGGACCAGTTTTTCCACCAGCTCCAGGCGGGCGGCCAGGAGCTGGGCGCCCAGCTCCACCAGCTGCTCGTCCCACACGGCCAGCAGCGATTCCTCCGCCGCGCCGTACCCGGCATCGGGCCCGGTCCCGTAGCCGCCGCGAGGGCCACGACCGGTCCCGGCCAGTTGCTTGAGCAGGGCGCCGCGCTGGCGCAGCACCTTGTCCAGGTCCGCCTTCACGCCCGCCAGGCGGGGGGTGTGCTGGATCAGCAGGGCGTCCAGGAAGTCGCGCCTGCCGGCCGGGTCTCCCTTGACCAGGGAGAGGTCTTCGGGGGCAAACAGCACGGTGCGCAGCCGTCCCAGCAGCTCGCGCGGGCGGCAGGTGCCCCGGTTCAGGCGGGCCCGGTTGGCCCGCCCGGCCACGATCTCCAGCTCCAGCACCTCGGCGCGCTCGCCGCGCCGCACCTTGGTCCGCACCATCGCCCCGCCGGGCTGGGGGCCGCCGTCTAGGGCGCGGCGTACCAGGGCAGCGTCGGCCGCCACCCGGTGGGAGGAGAAGGTGGACAGGTAGACCAGGGACTCGACGATGTTCGTCTTGCCCTGCCCGTTGCGGCCGATGAAGGCCACCACCCCGGGCGGGAACTCCAGGACCAGGCGCCGGTAGGAGCGAAAGTCGTCCAGCGCCAGGTTGGAGACGTACACGCGCTAGTTGCCGAAGCGGATCGGCATGAGCAGGTAGCGGAAGTCCGGCAGGGACTCGCCCTCCTCCTCGTTCTGCCCGGTCAGCACGGCCGGCTTGGAGGGGTGGGAGAAGGACAGGCGCACGTACTCGGTGCCCACGGCGCTCAGGCCGTCCAGCAGGTAGTGCGGGTTGTAGGCGGTGACCAGTTCCTCGCCGGAGAGCAGCACGCCGATCTCCTCGGCCGCGTGGGCGTCCTCGCCCTGCCCGGCCTCCAGGGTCAGGCCCTCGGAGGTGAAGGACAGGCGGATGGAGGTGTTGCGCTCGGCCACCAGGCTGACGCGCTTGACCGCACCGATCAGGTCATCAGTGCGGACCACGGCGTAGACGGGGGTCTCGGTGGGGAAGAGCCGCATCACGGGCGGGTAGTCGCCCTCGGTGAGCAGCGAGGTGGTGGTGCGCCCGCCGGCGGCGAAACCCACCAGGGAGGGCATGCCGGGCTCGGACTGGGTGGACAGCGCCAGTTCCACCGCGCCACCGCTAGACAGTGACTTCGAGACGTCAGAGAGGGTCTTGGCCTTGATGAGGGCCTGCACCTCCAGCCCGGTGGCGGAGGGGTGCCACAGCAGCTCGCGCACCGCCAGGCGGTAGCGGTCGGTCGCCATCAGGCGCATGCGCTCGCCGTCGATCTCCACGCGTACGCCGCCCAGCAGGGGCAGGGTCTCGTCGCGGGAGGCGGCCAGGGAGACCTGGGCCACGGCCTGCTGCAGCAGGTGGGCGTCCACGTTGCCGAGCACGGGCGGCAGGGCCGGCAGCTCGGGGTAGTCGTCCAGCGGCATGGTCATGAGGGTGAAGCGGGAGGAGCCGGAGCGCACCTCCACCTTGGCGCCCTCCAGGGCGAGGGTGACGGGGCGGTTGGGCAGCGCCTTGACGATGTCGGCCAGCAGGCGGCCCAGCACCAGCACGGTGCCCGCCTCCTCGACGTTGGCCTCGATCACGCTGCGGGCACTGACCTCGTAGTCGAACGTGGAGATCGCCACCTCTCCGCTGGACTGCGCGGCCAGACGCACGCCCGCGAGCACGGGGACGGCGGGGCGGGCGGGCAGCGTGCGCGCGGTCCAAGAGACGGCTTCTGCCAGAACGTCGCGCTCCACAGTGAACTTCATCGATCCTCCTTGGCTTTGCCGCCATTATTCCGCAACTCGGTCAAAGTTTGCCGTCGCGGACAAACCCCTGATCAAGGCTAGAGCAACTCGGCGCGCCGAGAGAAGCCCAAGCTGCCACCCCCGGCCTGGGCGTCAGCAGCCTTGCGTTGGTGTTCCACAGATTTCCCCTCCCCTACTTGGTTAGTCCTAGTAGTAAGCCCTGTGGAAACTGGGGAAAATCCCGCTTTGGCTTGTAATTACAAGAATCTGGCCTGTGTGCCCGCCGGTGGGTAGGCGGTGGGAGAAGCCCGGCGGTCTGTGGATTCCAAAACCGGCCCGCACCGCCCTCCACAGCAGATCTTGTAATTACACACAAGAGAAGCCCGCTTGCCCACATCCTGCCCACACCCCCTGTGAATCACGCGGTTTTCGTTGCAATAACGCCGCTTGGTCGGGGCGGTAGGGCAAAAGGGTGAGGTCAGTGGTCGACGTCGGTCGCCGCCAAGTACAGCGCACGCTGCCTCTAGGGGGCGGCCGGCAGCACAGCGGCGCGGTGGTGCAGGGACGGCACGTAAGTTCCCGCGAGGGGGACGACGCTGCCGCCCCACCGCCCGGTTCCAGCGGGCCGCAGCGCTAACGGGCGCGGGCCTGCTGCTTGATCCGGTTGGTCAGCTCGGTGACCTGCGTGTACGTCTCGCGCTTGGTCTTCATCTGCTCGGTGATCTTGCGGTAGGCGTGCATGACCGTGGTGTGGTCGCGCCCGCCGAACTGCTGACCGATCTTGGGCAGCGAGAGGTCGGTGAGCTCGCGGCACAGGTACATGGCGATCTGGCGGGCGTTGACCAGCACGCGCGAGCGGTCGGTGGAGCGCAGCGCCTCGATCGTGATCTGGAAGTACTCCGCCGACTGCGCGATGATCGAGGAGGCCGTGATCACCTCATCCTCGGTGGAGATCAGGTCCTTCAAGACCAGCTCCGCCAGCGCCAGGTCCACCGGCTGCTTGTTCAGGTTCGCGAACGCCGAGACGCGAATCAGCGCACCCTCCAGCTCCCGGATGTTGGAGGTGATGCGGGAGGCGATGTACTCCAGCACCTCGGGGCTGACCTCGAGGCCGGTGGCCACCGCCTTCTTGGACAGGATGGCGATGCGGGTCTCCAGGTCCGGCGGCTGCACGTCCGTCATCAGGCCCCACTCGAAGCGCGAACGCAGGCGGTCCTCGAAACCATCGAGCTGCTTGGGCGGCACGTCGGAGGTGATCACCACCTGCTTCTCGCCGTTGTGCAGCGCGTTGAAGGTGTGGAAGAACTCCTCCATCGTCTGTTCCTTGCCCTGCAGGAACTGGATGTCGTCGATCAGCAGCACGTCCACCTCGCGGTAGCGGCGCTGGAAGGCCTCGGCGCGGTCGTCGCGGATGGAGTTGATGAAGTCGTTGGTGAACTCCTCGGAGTTGACGTACTTGACCTTCAGGTGCGGGTAGAGGTTGCGGGCGTAGTGGCCGATCGCGTGCAGCAGGTGGGTCTTGCCCAGCCCGGAGCCACCCCAGATGAACAGGGGGTTGTAGGCGCGCGCCGGCAGCTCTGCCACCGCCGTGGCGGCGGCGTGTGCGAAGCGGTTGGAGGAACCCGGCACGAAGGTCTCGAACGTGTAGGAGGGGTTCAGGCGGGAGTTGTCCGCCTCCACCGGCGCCGGCGACTCGCCGCGCTCGGTCTCCCGCGCCGCGATCCGGGAGGAAAGGGCCAGGTCCTCCTCCGGCTCCACCGGCAGCATCGTCACCTCCTCGCGCTCCTCCCCGCTGGCCAGCGAGGGATCCACGGTCACCGCGATGCGCATGGGCCGGCCCAGCACCTGGGTGAGCGCGTCGGTGATGATGCTGCGCGCCCGCACCTCCACGTACTCCTTGGAGAAGTTAGAGGGCACCGCCAGCAGCAGGGTGCCGTCCACGTCACCCAGGATCTTGGCGCGCCGAATCAGACCCATCTGGCCGCTGGAGATCTTGTCTCCCTCCTGCAGCAGACGCAGGACGTCGGGCCAGCTTTCGGTAATTGGCTGCGGTGCGGACACGTGGGGCTCCTTTCGGCGCCCCCAAACTACCCTGCCCGCTGCCTTGCGTCCACACAGTTTTCCACAATTGGGGATTGGGGGAGGCCCCGCCCAAAGAGCCCCGAAATCACGGAAATACGGGCTTTGCGGGCTGCCGGTTCGCTCCCCCACTTTCCACAAGGTGGTAGCTACCACTACTCACACAGTGTGGGTAGGCTAGGCAGCGCGCCGCGCGCGGCCGCCTACGGGATAGCGCCGGCGGGCAGGAGGGCCGGCAGGGCCCGGGCGAGCGGGCGGCCACCGGGCGGGAGCAATTGGCGGCCCGAAACGGGCGAAGTGTGATCGGTGACGCGCCCGTATTTCTTGACCGGCGGCGCTTTTGCTCCCTAGCATTGAAGGCCGTTGTGCCTATCTGGGCGCTAAAGGACCAATACCGGCGATAGACGCCCTAACTGCAAGGAGGAGTGACCGTGAGCAAGCGGACCTTCCAGCCCAACAACCGCCGCCGCGCCAAGGTGCACGGCTTCCGTCTGCGCATGTCCACCCGCGCCGGCCGCGCCATCCTGGCCATGCGCCGCCGCAAGGGCCGCGCCAAGCTGTCCGCCTGACGTGCTGCCGGGCCGCCACCGGATGGTGCGGCCGGAGGACTTCCGCGCCGCCGCCCGTGCTGGCGTGACCGTGCGGAGCGCGGACCTCATCATTCACTTGGCCGATGCAGGCAGCGATGCTGCCCGCATCGGCCTCGTTGTACCCAAAAAGCAAATCCCCCTGTCCAGTCACCGCGCCCGCGTCAAGCGGCGGCTGCGCCACCTGTGCCGCGAGCTCCTGGCGGAGCTGGGCCCCGCCGCGCTCCTAGTGCTGCGGGTCCAGTCCGGTGCCGACGGGCTCACTAGCGCCCAACTGGGCGAGCAGCTGCGCACCGGCGTCAAGCGCGCCAAGCGGAAACTGGCGGCCCGGCAGGGCGAGGGGGAGGCCGGTGGGACGTCGGCCACCCAAACCGTCACCGCCAACCAGCCCACCACCCCGGGCGGCCAGGAGGAGCAATGAAACGCATCCTGTTGGGGATGATCGCCTTCTATCAGGACAAGATCAGCGCCGGGCGACCGCGCACCTGCCGGTACTACCCCACCTGTTCGGCCTACGCCGCCGGCGCGGTCAAGCAGCACGGAGTGGGCAAGGGAATCCTGCTCACCACCTGGCGCCTGCTGCGCTGCTGGCCCTGGAGCCCCGGCGGCGTGGACATGGTCCCACTACCCGGACGGTGGCGCTCAACCGATGCGCAGAACCGGACGCTGCCTGACGGCACAAAGATTGACCTCTAAAGCGCTGTGACCAGGCCCCCTCGGCTGCGCAAGCAGGCCGGCGGGGGCGCACGGTAGATTTAGGACGTTGCGGGCACTGACGTGCCATTCCCAGAGGAGCCTGTGTTGGACACCATTCTGAAGCCCATCATGTACGTGGTCGCCTGGATCATGGTGAAGCTGCATGACCTTTTCGCCATCGTCCTCGGGGACGCCTCCTCGTGGGCGTGGGTGCTGGCCATCGTCGGCCTCACCGTGGTGGTGCGCATCGCCCTCATCCCGCTGTTCTTCCGCCAAATCAAGGCCTCGCGCGGCATGCAGATCATGCAGCCGGAGCTGAAGAAGCTGCAGGAGAAGTACAAGGGCCGCAAGGACCCCGCCTCCAAGCAGGCCATGCAGCAGGAGATGATGGCCCTCTACAAGAAGCACGGCACCAACCCGTTCTCCTCCTGCATGCCCCTGCTGCTGCAGATGCCGATCTTCTTCGCGCTCTTCCGCGTGCTGAACAACGCCGGCGCGATCGCGGCTGGCACCGCGAACCCGATCGGTCCGCTCACCCGCGAGGTCGCCGCCAAGGTGCAGGACGCCACCCTGTTCGGGGCGCGCCTTTCTGAGACCTTCCTGTCCTCCTCCGACTCCCAGGTCAAGATCATCACCGTCGTGCTGATCGTGGCCATGAGCGCATCGCAGTTCCTCACCATGCGTCAGCTGACCATGAAGAACATGCCGTCCTCCGCCACTTCCGGCGAGAACCCGATGATGCGCCAGCAGAAGATCATGATGTACCTGTTCCCGCTGCTGTTCGCGGTCACGGGCATCAACTTCCAGATCGGTGTGCTCATCTACTGGCTCACCTCCAACGTGTGGACCGGTGGCCAGCAGTGGTACGCCATCCGCCGCATGCCGGCCCCGGGTTCCGAGGCCGAGCGCGCCATGAAGGAGCGCATCCGCGCCAAGCGCATCGCCAAGGGCCTGCCGCCGGAGACCGACGAGGAGCTGGCGGAGAAGGAGGCGGCCGCCGCAGCGGCAGCGCGCCAGGGCCAGCGAGTTCAGCCCGTGCGCAAGTCGCGCCAGAAGCACTCCGGTCCCGTGGCCTCCAGCGTCGATGAGCTGCTGGAGGGCCAGCAGGAGGCCGAGGCGAGCCAGGACGCGCGGGACGCGGGTGGCCTGACCGCCGCCGAGCGCGAGATGAAGCGCTACCAGGCCCGCATGGCGCGCCGCCGGCAGGGCAAGAAGAAGTAACAAGGATTTTGTTTCGGGGGTATCCCCCACCCCGTGTAAAGGATGCACATGACTGAGATCAAGGTGGACGTTGCCCAGCTAGAGGCCGAGGGCGAGCACGCGGCCGACTACCTGGAGGAGCTGCTGGACATTGCCGACCTGGACGGCGACATCGACATCGACGTAGATGGCGACCGCGCCTCCGTGGCAATCGTGGTGGAGGAGTCCAGCCGGCAGCTGGAGCGCCTGGTGGGCCGCGACGGTGAGGTGCTGGACGCCCTGCAGGAGCTGACCCGCCTGGCGGTGCAGAACCAGACCGGCGAGCGCTCCCGCCTGATGCTGGACGTGGCCGGCTACCGCGCCGAGCGCCGCGCCGAGCTGACCGCCCTGACCGAGGCCGCGATCGCGCAGGTCAAGGAGAGCGGCGAGCCGGTGGAGCTGGAGCCGATGAACCCCTTCGAGCGCAAGGTTTGCCACGACGTGGTTGCCGCGGCCGGCCTGTTCAGCGATTCGGCCGGCGTGGCGCCCAAGCGCTACGTGGTGGTCTACGCCAGTGCGCCGGTGGAGGCGGACGACGCTGCCGCAGAGGCCGACGGAGCCGAGCAGGCGTGAGCGAGCTAGAGCAGTTGTCGGGTCCGGCCCGCGCCTTCATGGGGGCGCGGGCCGTGCCCATGGAGGCGCTGGCGGAGTTGCTGGCGCGTGAGGGCGAGAAACGGGGCCTGATCGGGCCCAGGGAGCTGCCGCGCCTGTGGAGCCGCCACCTGCTCAATTCGGCCGCCGTGGCCGGCGTTTTTCCCTCCGGGGCACTGGTTGCCGACGTGGGTTCCGGGGCGGGCTTTCCCGGCCTGGTGCTGGCTGTGCTGCGGCCGGACGTGGACGTGGTGCTGATTGAACCGATGCAGCGGCGGGTGGACTGGCTGGGCTACGCCGCAGACGAGCTGGGCTTGGACAACGTGTCGATCGCCCGGGCCAGGGCCCAGGAGCTGCACGGCGAGCTTCTGGCGGACGCCGTGACGTGCAGGGCCGTGGCCTCCTTCGGTGAGCTGATCGCCTGGGTGGCGCCGCTGCTGGTGGACGGTGGCGAGTTCGTGGCGCTCAAGGGCGCTAAGGCCCAGTCGGAGCTGGACGAGGCCGTTAGCGCCGGTCTACTGAACCGGTTTAGGTTGGGTGGGGCGCGCGTGGAGGAAGTCGATCCGGTGGTGGACGGTGAGCACATCTTCGAGGTGCCGGCCAGGCTGATCCGGGCCAGGCGGTTAGCATAGGTTTGGCCGAATCCGGCAGAGAAAGGAACGCAGGTGACTGATTCCCTAGAGCGCTTTGCTGCGGGCGGCAGGCAGGACAGCCCGGTGGGCGCCCAGCTGGCGGCGGACATGCGGCTGCGGGCCAAGCTGGCCGGCGTCTCCTTCACTCCCCCGGCCGAGCCGCGCATCTTCACCGTCGTCAACCAGAAGGGTGGCGTGGGTAAGACAACGAGCGCCGTGAACCTGGCAGCGGCGTTCGCTGCGGGCGGGCTGAAGGTGCTGGCGATCGACTTCGACCCGCAGGGCAACGCCTCCACCGCCCTGGGCATCGAGCACCGGGTGGGGACGCCGTCAATGTACGACGTGCTGGTAGAGGAACGGACGCTGCGCGAAGTGGTGCAGCCGAGCCCGGAGGTCGAGGGTCTGTGGTGCGCCCCGGCCACGATCGACCTGACCGGCGCGGAGTTGGAGCTGGTGGCGGCGATGAGCCGCGAGCACCGGCTGCGCGCGGCCCTGAACGAGTTCTTCCGGGCCGAGGCGGAGGCCGGCGAGCGGCGCACGGACGTGGTGGTGATCGACTGCCCGCCGAGCCTGGGCCTGCTCACGCTGAACGCGCTGGTGGCCGCGCGCGAGGTATTGATTCCGATCCAGTGCGAGTACTACGCGCTGGAGGGAGTCAGCCTGCTGAGTCGGAACATCGCGCGGATTCAGAAGCACCTGAACCCGGAGCTGCGGATCTCGACGATCCTGCTGACTATGTTCGACGGTCGCACGCGGCTTAGCTCGGAGGTGGCGGCGGAGGTGCGAGCGCACTTCGCAGAGGAAACGTTGGAGGTGACGATTCCGCGGTCGGTGCGGATCGCCGAGGCCCCTAGTTACCAGCAAACGGTGCTGCAGTACGATCCAAAGTCGACGGGCGCGTTGGCCTACCGTGAGGCCGCGCGGGAGATCATGGCCAAGGAAGGCTGCGTGAAGAATGGCTGAGCGGCGGGGGCTTGGGCGCGGATTGGGTGCGCTGATCCGGGACGACGAAGAGGCAATGCGGGCAAATGCGGAGCTCGGCAATGCACAGTCCGGCTGGACGGGCGGTGGGGAACGCACGAGCCGACCGGTTGACCTCTACTTCGGTGGCGGCGACGTGCAGCGGCGCAGCGAGATATCCGCGCTGCTCTCTCCCCCGCTGAAGCGCGGCAAGAAGGACGTCGACTCTGTTTCACGTGAAACGGAGGAGAGTGGCAGGGGCGGCAAGCGAGCGACGAAGGCGCGCGCGTCGCAGGCGAAGCCGGCGGCAGCCGGTGAGACCGTTTCACGTGAAACGGGCGCTGCGGGTGCTGTGGCCGCGTCAAGCGAGGTGCTGGAGGCCCAGCGTGCCACCGCCAAGAAGAAGGTCGCATCGCCCTGCGTGCTTGAACGCGCGGGAGTAGGGCCAACGGCGGCCTCCCCCGTTTCACGTGAAACGGTTCAGGACGGTCGTGGAGAGGTCGCGAAGGCTAGCGATTCGGCGGTCGGCGCGGTTGCCGGTCCGGCGAGCGGGGAACCGGACGTTTCACGTGAAACGGAAGAGCCGGAGCTGGTGGCGGTGCCGGGCGTGTTCCTGGCGATGCTGAGCCCGGACGTGATCGTGCCCAATGCGAAGCAGCCGCGCCAGGTATTTGTGGAATCGGAAGTGGAGGAACTTGCGGCGTCGATCCGCGAGGTGGGACTGCTTCAGCCCATCGTGGTCCGCCCGCTGGCCGCTGACGACGAGCGGCGGCACAGCGGTCGCCGAGCGGGTGCGCCGGAGGACTCTGACGAGGTCATCGCCGGTGAGTACGAGCTCATCATGGGCGAGCGCCGGCTGCGGGCCTCCCAGCTCGCCGGCCTGGCAGAGGTGCCTGCGATCGTTCGCTCGACGGCGGATGAGGACATGCTGCGCGACGCGCTGCTGGAGAACCTGCATCGCGCTCAACTTAACGCGCTGGAAGAGGCGGCCGCCTACGAGCAGTTGCTGCGGGAGTTCGGTTGCTCCCAAGAGGAACTGGCGCGCCGGATCGCGCGGTCGCGGCCGCACATCTCCAACACGATGCGTTTGCTGAAGCTGCCCGGCACGGTGCAGCGGCGCGTCGCCGAGTCCCGCATTTCCGCCGGCCACGCCCGGGCGTTGCTGGGCCTGCCCGACGCGGAGGCGATGGAGGCGCTGGCCGAGCGCATCGAGGCAGAGGGCCTTTCCGTCCGGGCGGTCGAGGAGCTGGTGGCTCAGGGCGACGAGCCCGTGGAGGAGCGGCGTGAGTACCGTCCGCGCCGGGGCGGCGGGGAGGGCGCGTTCACCGCGCTCAACTACCAGCTCGCCTCGCGCTTCGCCACGCGGGTCAAGGTGACGATGGGCGCCCGCAAGGGCAAGATCGCCATCGACTTCCGTGACGCTGAGGACCTGGAGCGCATCCTGGCGGTGCTCTCGCCGGAGATCGGCTACAAGGCGCCGGCGCCGGCGGGAGACGTTTCCGGGCAGGATGCGCCGGGAGCCTAGGAGCAAGCAGGGGAGCGGCCGTTCGTGGCGGCGCCGGACCAACGGTTTCACGTGAAACGGGGGTGGATGCGCGGGCATCCACCCCCGCAGTCTTTCCCCGAGCCGAATAATCCACAGGTTTACCCACCGAAGTGGAAAACGGAAAATCCTTTCCACAGGGAATGCACAGGGCCGAGCCCGCAGGAAGCGGGCCACGGGCCGGGGTGAGCGGGGCGGAGCGGTCGGGACGACCGACCCTTCCGCAACGACCCAGCCCCAGCGCCAAACAGCCAGCCACAATAGCCACCGGCCCCAACGTTATGTCAGGTAAGGGTCGAGAGGGGGAGCGGTCCGGGCCGCCCGCGCGGGCGGGCCCCGCCGAGCAGCGAGGAAACGGCCCTAGAAGCGCCCAGAATCCCTCCGGGTGGGCCTAGTCATCAACCAGGCCCTCCATGCCCGCCCTGGCGGCTTCCAGGTGCATCTCGTGGCGCACCTGGTCGGCGTCGAGCAGGCCCAGCGTGTAGCTGAACAGGCCCGCGTCCAACTTGCCGGCGTCGCGCTGCTCGATGATGGCCAGGCGCTCGGCACGGATGCGCGCCAGGGCCCACTCGATGGCCTCCACCTTGAGCTCGTCGCGTTCCTCTGCGGCGGCCACCACGTCGATCCGGTGGCACAGGTCCGCAGCGCTCGGCGCGGGCGCCCCGGCACGCCACCGCTTGCCCAGCCACTCGCGCAGATGCTCGGGGGGTTCCACCTGCCGGCCGGCGGCGTGGACCAGGTAGCGCACCTCCTCGCGCTCCTCGTGGCTGGTCACCCGCGCGGAGGTGGGGCGCAGCAGACGCACCACGAGGTTGAGGCTGCCGCCCTGCACGATGAGCGAGAACGCCGCCACCGCGAAGGCCGCGAACAGCAGCAGGGCGCGGTCCTGTGTGCCCGTGGGCAGCGTCTGCGCGGCGGCCAGGGTGACGCCGCCGCGCATGCCGGCCCACCACATCATGGCGCCGTCGCGGGCGCCCAGGTGGGCGTCCTGGTAGTACTGGGCGTCCGAGACGCGCCTGGCCAGGCGGAAGCGGATGCGCTCGAGCCGCCGCTGGTCGATCTTGCGGGCGCCCGGGCCGGTGATCACGCCCTCCTCCATCGCGTCCAGCATGGCCGTGACCGTCTCCGCCCGGGAGGCGCGGGCCTGGCGGCGCACGGCGTTGCGGCGCATGGCACCGATCAGCGGGAAGACCACCAGCGCGCGCACGGTCAGCGCCACGGCGAGCGTGACGCCCGCCAACACCGCTGCGTTGCCCAGGCCCTGCCCGGCGCCCCACAGCTCGTGCAGCAACGTCGAGGCCTGCAAACCCATCACCAGGAAGACGGCGGACTCCAGGATCAGGCCGATCGTCTGCCACGTCTGCTTGGCGTTGAGCCGGTGGGCGGGCGGCACGCAGCGCGCCACCTCCTTGCTGGTCACCAGCCCGGCCACCACGGCGGCCACCAGGCCGGAGGCACGCAGCTGCTCGGCCGGGACCGCCGCCAGGAAGGGGACCGTCAGGGAGATCACCGTGGAGGTGGAGGGCTCCTTGGCCTGGGCACGCAGCCAGATCGTCACCCGGCCCACCACCCAGCCCACCAGGACCGCGCCGACCACGGCCCACAGGAAGTCCGCCCCGGCCTGCCAGATGGAGACGGCCCCGGCGGCCGCAGCCAGCGCGGAGCGCAGGATCACCAGCGCCGAGGCGTCGTTGATGAGCCCCTCGCCCTCCATGATGGTCACCAGGCGTTCGGCCACCCCCTGCTTGCGCACCACGATGGTGGCCACCGTGTCGGTGGGGCTCATGATGGCGCCCACCGCGATCCCGAGGGCGAGCGGCATGCCGGTCATGGCGCTGATGATCGCCCCCAGCAGCACGGCGGTGACCACCACCAGCAGCACAGACAGCACCGAGATCGCGCCCAGGTTGCGCCGAAAATCCTGCACGGGCATGGCCACGGCGGTGGAGAAGACGAGCGGTGGCAGGATCACGTGCAGCACCAGGTCCGGTTCCACGTGCAGCTCGGGCATGCCGGGCACGAAGCTCACCGCAGCCCCCGCCAGCAGCAGCACCACCGGCGCGACGATGCCCACCCTCTCCCCGAGCGGTTCGGAGAACGCGATCACGAGGAGGGCGGCAACGGTAACGACGATGGCGACTGTCATGGCCCAATTTTCCCAGGCGGGCACGGTTAGCTCCACCTCCGCGCCGCGCCGCCTCGCACCGGCCCGCAGCGGGCGTCCGGCCGGCACCTGGGGGTGGTGGGTGGCCGACGTCGTCCACCTGCCGCCCCCTCACGGCGGCCGCGCCCCACCGGGCGCCATACGAGGGATCAGCCGGCCAGCGGCGGATTGAAGGCCAGGGACTCGTTGGAGAAGGCGGCGTCCTCGGTGATCTCGCGGCCGCAGAAGGCCGGCGGCTGCACCCGCTCCACGCCGCTGGCCCGCTCGCACTCGGCGATCACCAGGGGATGGTTGGCGCCGTGGAAGACGTCGATCTCCCACAGGTCCTCCCCCTCCACCAGCGAGTAGCGGGTCTTCAGCACGAAGGCCGAGCCCTGGCGGGCCAGCTCCACGCCCACGCTGGCGGGCAGCTCCATCTCCCGCTCGAAGCGCACCCCGCCCACGCCCGGGCCCTTGACCGCCAGCCAGGCAGCGGTGCACGCCGGAGCGCAGGACTCCACCAGCTCGGCCAGGCTCGCGGGTCCCTCCAGCTGGGCCGGGGAGAGGACGGAGTCGGCCACCTCCAGGCGCATCCGCACCGAGAAACCGTCCCGGGCCGTCAGGTATACCTGCAGCAGCAGCGTGCCCCCGCGCAATTCCGGCAGGGCGCCGGCGGGCACCAGGAAGCGCCGCTCGAACTCGAAGAACTCCTCTAGCTCCACCGGATGCCTCCTAGGTGTATCGCCGGGCGGTGCGGGGAAAATCAGGCCGGCGGGGCGTCGTCCATGCCGGTGGGGGCCGGAGCGATCACCGAACCGCCCCGGGCGGCGGCGCGCTCCACCAGGAAGGCCACCATCTCGTCAAAGCCGCGCTCGGCCTGCGCCGCCAGCGGGAACAGGGAGGTGTCCGTCATGCCGGGCGAGGTGTTGCAGTCGATGAACTGGGCGCGGCCCTCGGCGTCGACGATCAGGTCGGTGCGAGAGTAGTCGCGCAAGCCCAAAGCCACGTGTGCGCCCACGGCCGCAGCCTCAGCGGAGCGCCGCTCCTCCTCGCTCAGCCGGGCCGGCACAAAGTACTCGGAGCGGCCGGCGTTGTAGCGGGCGTCGTAGTCGTAGGCGCCCTCCGTGACGATCTCCACCGGGGGCAGGGCGACGGGGCCCTCGTCCGTGCAGATCACGGAGACCGCCACCTCCTTGCCCGCCACGTAGCCCTCGATCATCGCCGTCTCCCCGTAAGAGAAGGCGTTGACCAGGCCGATGCGCAGCTCGTCCTGGTTCTTCGCCACCGTCACCCCCAGCGAGGAACCGCCCTGGGCCGGCTTGATCACCATCGGGAAGCTGAAACGCTCCATCAGGGCCGCCACCACGCCGCCGGCACCCAACTGCTGGAACAGCACGCGCGGCAGCGAGACCGCCGGCGGCGTTTGGATGCCGGCGCGGCGCACCAGCTCCTTCGCGCTCGGCTTGTAGATGGTCAGCATCGCCCCGGCCGCGCCCGTGCCCACGTAGGGCAGGCCCATCAGGTCCAGCACGGCCTGCAGCGAGCCGTCCTCGCCCACGCTGCCGTGCACCAGCGGCCACACCACGTCCGGTTGGCTTTGCTCCAGCTGCGCGATCAGCTCGGAGGTCACGTCCAGCACCGCCACGTCGTGACCCAAGTGCCGCAGGGATTCGGCCACCCGGCGCCCGGAGCGCAGGGAGACATCGCGTTCGTGAGTAAGACCGCCGCAGATGATCGTGACCTTCATTGCTCTCTCCTGTCTGCTTCGCCGGTGGGCTAACGCTTAAACCTGGTCCGGGGACGGGGCCTTGCCCTGCGGGGCCGTGGAGGCGTAGCGCTCCGCCGCGGCCCGGATCGAATTGACGTCGTCCGGGCCGTCCTCGCGCACGTTCGTGCCGAACAGACGCACCAGCTCGTATTCGGCCTTGATCACGCCGGAAAGGCGGCGCACGCCCTCGCGGATCGTGGCCTCGTTCGGGTAGCAGTAGGACAGGCGAATGTGGTCGCTGCCCTGCCCGTCGCTGTAGAACGCGGTACCGCTGACGTAGGCCACCAGGGAGGTGATGGCGCGCGGCAGCATGGCGCGCGCGTCCAGGCCCTCCGGCAGCTTGACCCAGGAGTAGAAGCCGCCGGCCGGGACCGTCCACTTCGCCTCCGGCAGGTACTCCTCCAGCGCCCCCAGCAGGGCGTCGCGGCGCGAGCGGTACATGTCGCGGTACTCCACGATCTGCCCAAACCAGTCGAAGTCACGCAGGTAGGCCGCGATCGTCATCTGCCCAAAGTTGCCCGGGCACAAGATGGCCGCCTCGGAGGCCAGGATCAGCTTGTCGCGCACCGCCGGGGGAGCGGCCGCCCAGCCCACCCGGAACCCGGGGGCGAACATCTTAGAAAACGAGCCCAGGTAGACCACGTCGTCCGGGGCCATTGACTTCATGGCCGTTTGCGTCTTGCCGTCAAAACCCAGCAGGCCGTAAGGGTTGTCCTCCAGGATGAGGATGCGGTGGCGCTGGCAGATCTCCACGATCTGCGGGCGGCGCTCCTCAGAGAGCGTCACGCCGGCCGGGTTGTGGTAATTCGGGATCGTGTAGAGGAACTTGATGCGCCGACCGGACTTCTTCACGTCCTTGATGGTTTCCTCTAGGGCGGCCGGGATCAGGCCCTCGTCGTCCATGGGGACGTGGACGACGTCGGCCTGGTAGGCGCGAAACACGCCCAGCGCGCCCACGTAGGACGGCGCCTCTGCCAGGATCACGTCGCCCGGATCGATGAAGATCTCGGTGACCAGGTCCAGGGCCTGCTGGCTACCGGTGGTGACCACGACGTCGTCCGGGTCCTCCCGGATCGCCTCGTGCTTCATCACCTCCACGATGCCCTCGCGCAGCAGCGGGTCGCCCTGGCCGGAGCCGTACTGCAGGGCGGTGGTACCGCGCTCGTAGGTCAGCTTGGCGATCGTGTCAGCCAGCGCCTCCATCGGCAGGCCGGCGATGTTGGGCATGCCACCGGCCAGGGAGACCACCTCGGGGCGGGAGGCGACGGCGAAGAGGGCTCGGATCTCGGAGGAGCGCAGGCCACCGGCCCGCTGCGCATAGGAATCGATCCAGGGGTCCAGTCGCGTTCCGCGCCCGGGGGTGCTGTTAGTCATCGCCAAGCCTTTCCGTACCCGCCGCGTCCGGCAAGGCGGTGCGGCGGTCCCGCCGGTAGCGGGCACCTGCCCAATGTTACGCCCAGGGCTGCCGGGGCCCTACTCTTCCCATGCGTCCTGCTTAAGCGTGTCCGCCAGCTCGGTGAAGCGGGTTTGGCCGGTCAGGCGGGTGAGGTCGCGCAGTTGATTGGAGACGATCTTGTGGTAGTCCATCGGCCTGAACTGTTGCGCCCAACAGAACAGCCCCGCACAGTAGGCAGAAGGATTGCCGGGCACCCGGAAATCGTTGAAGCCCGCCTCCACTGCGGTGATCGCCCCGTCGGCCAACAGGTTGACCTCCTCGTTGTGGGTGTGGAGCCAGTAGTAGCTCAGTCCGTCAACGGAGAAAAGGTGGCCGTTGATGACCTTGGTTTGGAAGGTGGAGCCGGGGTACTCCTCCAGCCACAGGTAGCCGTCGGGGTCGACCTGGGCGAACCAGTAGGGGTCTCCCGGGCGGGCGTAGTAGCCGGCCAGCACCTGATCGGCAGCTGCGCGCCACTTCCAGTCCCCGGTGACCTGCTCCAGGCGCACGAAAGCGGCCAGGGCGTATCCCTGCGCCATAGAGGAAAACCACGGGTTGGGCAACGTGTTCTCCGAGTGGTGCATGGCCTCGTAGTCGAACGAGTAGGGGAACCACAGTTCGTCCTCATGCACGATTGCCTTGGAGAGCATGAGCTCGCCGGTGGCGACGGCGCGGCGCACATACTCCTTCCTGCGCTCATCATCGAAGGTGGAGATGGAATTCTCGCAGTTGCCTAACACGAACCGAGCGTGCGCCAGGGGGTGGAAAATCGGCTTGCCGCCTTCCAGGCCCTCCACCTTGATTATCGGAGTGCCGTCCGGGTTGACTTCGTGCCCCAGGTCTTTCTCCCGGTGAGAGTAGGCGTAGTTGAACTCCGCCAGGAACCGCGCACCGCTCAGGTTGTAGCCAAGGGAGGTGTCAAAGTCTCCGCCCGTTGGGATGTGTCCGCTCTGTGTGTTGGACCGCCGCCAAACGACATCAGTGGAGTCCTGCGTCCACAGAATGTTCTCGTTCGGGCCGGCCATGGGAATGAGACTCTTGGTGCTTTCCCATCCGTCGCTCACGAACACCGGCTCGGAAAAACCTGCGCCTTCCCCGGGATACAGCATCAGCCGACCATCATCGGTGAGCGCGAGCAGATCAGCGGTGCCGTCGTGGTTCCAGTCGTCCTGGCCGTAGATTGCGCGCACACCTATGTCCAGGGTCCCCACTTCCTGCGCGGCAGCGAACTCGGTGTTTGGCTGGACCTGGCGGGCGAATACCCGCCCGTCGTCGCCTGCGAAGAGTACCCGCGCCGTCTTGCGGGGAGCCCCTTCCCCCTCTAGCGGGGCGGGGTCCGGGCCGACGGTGAAAAGCTTGGCTGTGCCCCATTCCCCCGCCAAGGGCGCGGGCTTTGTTGCCAATCCGCCGGCGCCGTCACCAGCGGCAAACAGCAACGAGCCGTTTTCTTGCAGCGCCAGCACGTCCGGGTGGTCATCTCCGGTCAGGTCAACGCCACCGGCCAAAATCCGGGTACCTTGCCAACCACCCTCCAACTCCCTGGCTGGCCACTGGAGCCGAGACTCGCCGACGGTCAAGTAGGCGACGAGCACCCCCTTAGGAGTTATTCGAAGAATGTCCTTAGACCCATTGGAGTCGAAGTCTCCACCCGGCGACATCGGGCCCGTCCACCCCTCGCCCATCTTGCGGTCGGGTCCCCAGCTGAATGAGTTTCTGGCGCTCCCGCTGGCATCGACGTGCGTCCGTGCGCGGAGCACCCACGACGTGGCGCCTGAAACGCAGTAGGTGTTCTTGTCCGTGCTCACTGCAGAAACAACCAGGCGGCGGCGTTCCTTTTCCGTCTGCAGCGGATGAAAACCGGCGTTCTTCGGGTGGCCGTTGACTAGCCACTGCACACCCCTGGCCGACGGCAAGGAGTAACCGTCAGACTCCAGACTCGGTGCCGGCGCAGTGACGTCTTCGCGGGCACCGAACCGAGCACACATGCCCTGGTCCGGCATCGACGGGGGCGGTGTTTGCGCAGAGGTGGTTTGGTCACTACATGCACTCAAGGTGAGTGCCACTGCTACTGCGGCCACGGCGGCGCGGGCAGAACTCCCAATCGCGCTCAATGCTCCTCCAAGGCGGGGTTGTGGGGATGCCAACTAGCATCGCGCGTGGCAACAACTGTTGGAATTTAGCCGATGTGGCGATCCTAGCGAGGCGCCGCAGGGCGGACAAGGACAACGAGCAGCCCCCAGATGGGGAGGCGACGGAGCGGGACGAGCCGCAAATAACCGGGCTCTTCCAAAGCCCCTGCGCATACGCCCGTTCCTCGGATCTCCCCCAATGACGGTGTTTGGTGGCCCCGGTTACCGTGCCGGTGCACGGGTGGGCTTTCGGTGCCGGGCGGGAGCCTGCTGCGAAGTTCGTGCGCGCGCAGTGCGTTCGGGGCCGGGGTGGGACCTGGACTCGGGATAGCGCCGGGGGCGGCGGTGCGCAAACGACTGTAGGGTTACTTGACCTTTTGAGCGTTTGGTGTAGCTCTTGAACCTTTAGTTCACCGATTGAGGGGTTACCCGATTGGGTAAGCCCTCAAGAGGTGAACCAACCCCACGAGGGGTGAACCAACCCTACGAGAGGTGAACCAACCCTACGAGAGGTGCACTATCCCCTCAATCGCTTGCGCAAGGACCCTTCGGCGGTAGCCCGCCACCTGTCAATGGGCATGGCCGGGACCGACTCGGGATAGCGCCGGGGGCGGCGTCGACTCCAATTGCCGCGAACCCGGGTGTGCCCGGGCGGTCCCCAAGCTCGCAAATGTTGCACCGGGGTACATACGACCGCTTGGTGCCATGGCACCGGTCGGTCGGATGTACCCCGACCGCACGCTTGTACGCTCGGGGGCACCCGCCGCCACCCCGCCGCCACCGCCTGCCGCCTTTAGGGCGTGTCACGTGCGCCCCTCCCGGCGGCTTGTTTTGGACGCGGGCGCGGCTACCTGTCCGCGCACCTGGCCTGCAAGTCTCTACGCGCCCACGCGCTCCAGCGCCTTGACCAGCTCCGGCTTCGGGCGCGCCCCCACCAGCGTGGAGACCAGCTCGCCCTCCCAGAACACCCCAAAGGTGGGGATAGAACGGATGCCGTACTTGCTGGCAGTGCGCGCGGCGTCGTCCACGTTCACCTTCACCACGCGGGCGCGGCCCTCAAACTGGCCGGCCAGCTCGTCCACGATCGGGCCCATCTGGCGGCACGGCGCGCACCACTTAGCCCAGAAGTCCACCAGCACCGGCACCGGGGAGTCCAGCACCACCTTCTTGAAGGTGGCGTCGTCCACGTGAATAGCTCCGCTCGCCACCGCTCAGCCCTCCAACGCGGCCAGGTAACGCTCGGCATCCAGGGCGGCGCGGCAGCCCGTACCGGCCGCAGTGATCGCCTGACGGTAGAAGTGGTCCACCACGTCACCGCACGCGAACACGCCCGCCAGGTTGGTGCGGGTGGAGGGATCGGCCACCTTGATGTAGCCCTCGCCGTCCAGCTCCACCTGGCCGGCCACCAGCTCCACGCGCGGGTCATGGCCGATCGCCACGAACATCGCGCCGGCCGCCAGCTCGCGCTGCTCGCCGGTGCGAACGTCGTTCAACACCAGGCCGGTCATGGAGCCGCCGGCCTCGCCGCGCACCTCCGCCACCGTGGAGTGCCACGCGAATTCGATCTTCTCGTTCGCCAGGGCACGCTCCTGCATGATCTTGGAACCACGCAGCTCGCCGCGGCGGTGCACCAGCGTCACCTTGGAGGCGAAACGGGTGAGGAACATGGCCTCCTCCAGGGCGGAGTCACCGCCACCCACCACCACGATGTGCTGGTCGCGGAAGAAGAAGCCATCGCAGGTGGCGCAGTAGCTCACGCCGCGACCGGAGAACTCCTCCTCACCGGGCACGCCTAGCTTGCGGTGGGCAGAGCCGGTGGCCAGGATGACCGCGCGCGCCTGCAGGCTCTCGCCGCCCTCGCTCACCACGGTCTTCACCGCGCCATCCAGCTGCACCCCGGTGACGTCCTCGTAGCGGATGTCCGCCCCGAACTTCTCCGCCTGCTCCCGCATGGCCTCCATCAGGTCCGGGCCGTCGATGCCGGCCGGGAAGCCCGGGTAGTTCTCCACCTCGGTGGTGTTCATCAGGGCACCACCGGCGGCCAGGGAGCCGGCGAAAACGATCGGCTTCAGGCCGGCGCGGGCCGTGTAAATGGCGGCGGTGTAGCCGGCCGGGCCGGAGCCCACGATGACAACGTCGTGCACAGTCACAATTTCTTCCTTTCCTCGCCCCTACTAACGCAGGAGCGCTCCAGCCTGTTCCCGCCTAGCGGATCACGATTTCGCTGATCTCGGCGCGCAGCTTGCCGTCCGCCAACGACGTGGGCAGCTCGCTGATCCAGATCACCACCGACGACGCCTCCGTGGGCTCGAACGTGAAGTCCATCTTCTGCTTCATCGGCCCCTGCGCCAGCTGCTTGGCATCCGCCGGGGTCTGGCCGCCCACCAGCACCTGCACCAGGCCGCCCTCGCTATTGCACGTAGCGGAAACGGCGGAGATCTTGCGCGGCTCGGCCAGCTTCAGCTCGATACCAAAGCCCTGCTTCAGGCCACCGAACTGGGAGGTTTGGTAGAAGCGCGAATACCATTCGCTCTTCTCGTCGCCGTCGAACAGGTTGGCCACCAGCTCGGGGTGCTCGTCCCCGTCCCCGCCCGGGTCCACGATCGCCGCAGAAACCACCTGGGCCGGACCGGCCGGTGCCGGCGCGGCGCTCGCCTCAGACTGCCCGGGGGAGGCCGTTGCCACGGTGGCCGGGTTCTGGAACAGCCCGGAGGGGTCGCCCTGGATCAGCGTGGGCGGGGCCGTGATCGACTTATACGCCCACACCGTCGCCGCCACCACGAAGACCAAGAAGACGGCCAGCACCACCGGGGTCGGGTTCACGCGCCGCAGGAAGAAGGACTTGCTGCCCGCAGTCGGTGCCTGCGCGCGCTGCACCTGCGCGTGCGCCACCACCGGAGCAAAGCCGAAGCCCGCCGCAGCGCCGCCGGACCCATCGCTGGGGGCGGGCGGGGCCGGCGGAGGCGGCGCGAGCACCCCCGCGCCACCCCCCGCGCCACCAGATTCGACGCCGAGCGCGCCAAGGTCTTCCTCACCGGCGCCGGCCTTCGCACCAAGCTGGGCGCCGCCCTCGCCGCCGGCCAAAGCGCCCGCATCGGCGTCGCCTGCGGTCTCCACGGGAACAAGCTGCGCCGTTCCTACCAGCGCGGCCGCAGCACCGGCCGTGGCCGCCTGCGCGGCTGCGTCACCGCCCGCGCCGCCCGGGCCCTCGGCGCCCCCCAGGTCCTCGGGGGCCGCCTGCGCCGGCGGTGCGCTCTCGCCAAACCACTCCAGCAGCGCCGCGAAGGAGCGCGGGCCGGCGCCGTTGACCAGGGCGGTAACCACCTCGTCCAGGTCGGCGGGCACGTCGTCCACCAGCGTGCTCGGCGCGGTGTAGAGGCCACCTGCGCGCGGCGCACGCACAAATCCCTGCCCGGTGCCCGGCCAACGCCTGGTCAGGCACAGGTAGGCCACCTCGGCCAGGGCGCGCACGTCGGCTGCCTGCCTGGCGGCGGCGTCGTCGAACTCCACGCCCGTCGCGGCGGCGCGCACCTCCATCCCGCCGATCCGCAACTCGCCCTCAGAAACGTAGATATCGCGCGGAGAGAGGGTGCCGTGGCCGACGCCCACCTCGGCCGCCTGGTGCATCGCGCCCGCCGCCTTGATCACCAGTTCGCGCACCTCCTGCGGCGCCAACGTCTGCGTGGCGAGCGTGCGGGCCAGGGACGGAGACAGGGCCGGTTCGGTGACCAGGAAGCCCTCGGCGGCGTCCGCCTCGTAGACGCGCAGGAACGACGGGCCGGTCAGCGCGGTGGCGCGCGTTGCTGCCGCCACGATCGCGTCTGTGCGTGCGGCGCCCGGGGAGAGCATGAACAGGTAGACCGGGATGCCGGTGACCGTGTCCTTGGCCTCCCAGCGCACCGTGCCCGGCAGGGTGACCGGCATGGTGCGCACCAGCTCGTAGCGGTCGTCCACCTGGTGGCCGGCGCGCGGCACCAAGGACAGGTCCGCCATCACGATGCCGCTGGTCGCCTCCGCCACCAGGGTCTCCGGGCCAGGCGTGAACGGCACCGGGGCGGAGGAGGCCAGCTGGCCGCGCCACTTGGACGCGGCCGCGCTTACCACGGCCCCCGCCTTGCCCGGCAGCAGCGCGCCCACGCGGCCCAGGATCGCCAGGGCAGGGGAGAGCAGCTTGGAGATCTCCGGCACCCGCCACCACAGCAAGATCGCCACGTACACGGCCGTCATCACCACGGCCACCACGCCCAGGCGCCACAGCGCGCCCAAAAGCTGGCCGGCGGTGGCGCCCACCAGGCCGGAGAGCCAGGCGCCCGAGTTGGCCACGCCGATCAGCTTCAGCACGCCGTAGCCCACCAGGGCCGCGGGCGCCACGGCCACCAGGAGCTTGCCGTGGAAGATCGCGTGGGAGAGCAGGTTCAGCTGCGGCAGGCGGGTGCGGCGCAGCACCTCCAGGCCCACCACGGTGCCCAGGTACATCGCCACCACGTCACCCAGGGAGCCGCCCACCACCCACCACTTCGGGGAGAGCAGGAAGTAGGCGCCGTACGCGCCCACCAGGGTCATGACCGCCATCGGGATCTGGATGAGGAACATGGTGCGCGTGTCCTCGTAGGCGAAGAGCACGCGCTGGGCCATGGTCCACCCGCCCTGCCCCACGATCCCGAGCGACAGGAAGGCCAGCACCATGGCCACCCCGCTGGCCTCCGCCACGCTCAATGTGGGGGCGATGGCCTGCACCAGCGGCAGGGCCAGCACCACCAGGCCGGCGGAGCACAGCACCGTGAACACGCCCACCGTGCGCAGGCCCAACTCCAGGTCCTTGTTGACGGCGGCGGAGTCGTCAGCCGCCGCGTGGTCGCTCATCCGCGTGAACATCGCCGTCACGATCGAGGTGGTGATCAGCGACTGCGGCAGGATCGAGAGCATGAAGGCCACCGTGTAGGCGGCCGTAGAGGGGTAGAACATCCCGTCGGCCACGGCGGCGGCGTTAGCGGAGGAGGCCACGCGGGAGAAGCCGATGTAGCCCACCTGGCCCACCAGCAGGGCCGCGAACGCCCACATCGCCACCCGGGAGGCCCGGCCCAGCCCGGCGGTGCCCCACTGGATCTTCCAAGTGAACCCCACCTGCCGCAGCGGCGGGATCAGCACCAGCGCCTGCACGATCACGCCCAGCGTGGCCGAGCCGGCCAGCACCAGGATCGGCCCGGTGCCCCACGCGGTCGGGTCCCCAACGGAGTCCATGCGCCCGAAGGCGAACAGGAAGGCCAGCAGGCCGGCGATGCCGACCACGTTGTTGATGGCCGGGGCCCACATGGGCCACCCGAAGGAGTTCTTGGCGTTGAGCACCTGGGAGAGCAGGGCGAACACGCCGTAGAAGAACACCTGGGGCAGGCACCAGTAGGCGAAGACCACCGCCAGGTTGAACCAGCCGGCGTCCAGGCCGCCGGCGAACAGGCGCACCAGCAGCGGGGCGAAGGCCGTGGAGAGCACGGTCAGGCCCAGGATCATCGCACCGGTGACGGTTAGGAGCCGGTTGACGTACTCCTCACCGCCGGTCTTGGAGCGCAGCGCCCGGATGATCTGCGGCACCAGGATGGCGTTGAGCACGCCGCCGGCCAGCAGGTTGAACACGGTGTTCGGCAGCGTGTTGGCCACCGTGAACGCGTCGTTGGCGCCGGCGACGCCGATCACCGCCACCAGCAGCGCGTTGCGGATGAAGCCGAGCACGCGCGACACGAGGGTGCCGGAGAACATGATCGTTGAGCTGCGCGCCAGGGAAGTCGAGCGCTCTGGCTGACTCATCCGTCCTGCCTTTCGTCGGTGTCCAGCAGCTTCGCCCATTCGGGCTGGGGCGGCCGCGTTGTGGTCCGGGGCGGGATCCAGCCGTTGGCCGGCTCCCCGGGCGCGTTTTCCTCACCTGGTCCGGTGTGGCGTCGCTTTACGTAGTTTCGCACCAGCGCGAGGGCGAACAGGAGCAGACCGATCGCGGAGACCGTGCCAAACCCCAATTTCTCCCAGTCCGCGCGCACCCGCACCTGCAGCATGATGGGGCTGCCCACCACGGTGCCGTCGTACCCGTAGAGCTCCGCCAGCACGTCCACGTCCGCGTTGCCCACGGCCTTGACCGGCACGTGCACTACCTGGTGGCGCTTGGGTTCCAGGGAGACCGTGACCTCCTCGAACCGCAGGTGCGCCGAGTGGGGGGTGAGCAGCAGCCCCACCCGCACGGGCACGGGCAGCGGATTGTGCATCGACAGGGGCACCTGGGCCGAGGAGTCGATCAGGTTGATGGTGGAGGGAGAGTTGATTCCCACCGCCTGGTTCACGGTGTCCAGGCGCTGGTGGAAGTCGGCGAACACCCCCGCCGCGGCCGGGTCCGTGGGGTGGGCCCACGCGCTCGAGCTGAGCTGGGCCGCCGCCCCCTCCACGGCCCAGTACGCGGACTGGGCGTTGGAGCGTTGCAGTAGCGCGTCGAGCGACTCCACCCCGGTGCGCACCTGCATCAGCCGGGCGACGTGGGCGGAGTCCGGCGGGGCCAGTTCCACCTGGGCGGCCGGCCCGGCGGAGTTGGCCTGCGCGTTGCCGGCGGCGTCCCCCGCTCCGGACCCCTCCTGCGGTAACGCGCTCTCCTGCGGTAACGCGCTCTCCTGCCGGGATGCGCTCTCCTGCGGGGATGCGCCTTCTGCGTCTGCCGCTGCGGCCTGCTCTGCGGGGACGCCCAGGACGCGGCTGAGCGGGACGGGGGTTGCCCACGGGCTGGCCTCCAGGGCCGCGGAGACGGCCGCCAGGTCCGCCGCGCTGACCGCGTTGCCGCGCTCGATAGCGGCCAGGAACACCGGCTCCCCGCTGGCGGCGCCGGCCAGCAGCGCGGTCTGGGAGATCAGCAGCTGCCGACGCTCCAGCGCGGTGAGCGCCTTGCCCTGCAGGTCCTTGCCGGCCGCAGCCAGGGAGAGGGGCCGGTCCGGTCGCACGCCGGCCACCTGGTAGGCGCCGCGCGCTCCGGCCAGCTGCAGCTCGGTGGCCGGCGGGGCGTCGTCCGCCTGCAAGGTGGGGGCGACGGGCGCGATGACTGCGGAGAATTGGCCGCCTTCTACGGGGGAGTAGAGGGAGAGGCTGTCCCAGGAGGCCGAGTCTGCCCACGCGACCTTGCTGAGGGTGGGCACGCCCGGCAGGGCCTGCGGTAGCCAGTCGACCTCCGTCGGGTACTCCCGCCCGCCCGGCACATCCCAGGGCGTGAGCCACATGATCTCATCATCCGAGCGTAGGGCGTGGGCGAGCGGTAGCGCTGCCCACTTGTCGTTGGCCGCCACGCTCGGTTGGGGGGTAGGACTGGTCGACGCCGCCGCCCCACCTGTCTCACCCGGGGTGGCCGACGCTGCCGCCCCCGCCGCCTCGCTTTGCGGCGCACTAGGCGCAGCGGCCGCCGCGCCGGGCTCCGTGCCCGCAGTCGTGGCTGCCGGTGCGGCGGAAGCCGAAGCCAAGCCGGGCGCGCTTGGCGCAGCGCTCGGCCCGGTCGGGGCGGGGCCGGTGTCAGCAAGAGTGGCGGACGGCAAGGGGGTGGGGGAGGAGGCCAGCTTGAACGGCGTGGAGGCGCGGCGCGCGGAGGGATCTAGCGCGCTGATCGGGCTCAGGTCGGCCCGCAGGAACTGGCTGGTCTCCAGGTCAGGCTGCAGCAGCATCGGGTCCACCGCCAGCGTGATCCCGGGCAGCGCGCCGGCCTGGGCCAGGTCAGCCGCCCGCTGCTGCGCGACGCGGGCCACCGGGGCGCCGTGGCGCAGGGCCGCCGCGAGCTCGGCATCGGTGGCCGCCAGCGGGGCCACCACCCCCACCTCCACGGGCCGTGCCCGCTGCCCAGAATCGCCCACCAGGAAGGTACGCGCCCATCCCTCCGGGCCGTCCTCGCCGCTATCCGTGGGCCACCGGTACTCCAGCGCCGCCGCCGGCTCGGGCGCGGACTGCAGCGCATAGGCGGCCACCGTCAGGCCGCGCGGCCCGCCATCCTCCCCCCAGTCCGGCAGCTGCGCGGCCGGGATAGAAAGAGAAAACTCAGTGGCGGTGCCCGGCGCCAGCTCTACCGCCAACGGCAGCACCCCCACCAGCTGATCCACGCCGCCGTCCACCTCACCGGTGGAGAGGAACTGGTACAGACCCGCCCGTGTGAGCGAGGACGAGGAATGCAGCTGCAACTCCAGCTCCACCCCCTGCACGGTCTGCGCCAGCTGGTTCGTCACCCGCCCGCTCAGGGACACCGTGGCCCCGGCCTGGATCACCGCCGGTTCCAGGGAAGTCAGCTCCACCCGCAGGCCCGGCGAGTCATGCGGGGCGGCGGGGGCGGCTGGGGCGGCGGCGGCAAGAAGGGCTCCACCGGTCCGGGCGGCGGGGGCGCCAGCGTCGGCCACCCCAAAAGGCGCGGACAGGGGGGCGGAAGAAAGCGCGGCGGGGCCGGAAAAGGCGGCGGCAGGCAGGGCGGCCGGCACCAGCAAGAGGGCACCCAGCGCCGCCACGCCAGCCAGTACAGCGCGGCGCGCCATCCT
This sequence comes from Buchananella sp. 14KM1171, assembly GCF_041380365.1. NCBI lineage: Bacteria > Bacillati > Actinomycetota > Actinomycetes > Actinomycetales > Actinomycetaceae > Buchananella > Buchananella felis. Next base: position 1,275,870 of record NZ_CP159981.1, read on the forward strand.
CACGCCGGCTCCGTCAGTAGGCGCAGGGCCAGGGCCACCACGCGACGCTCGTTGGGGTAAGACAGGCGCTCGGCGACCTGGTGGGCAGGCACCCACGCCACGTCCTCGGCCTCCTTGTCCGGGTCGTTCTCCACCGTCAGCTCCCCGCCGGTGGCCTCCAGCAGGTAGTGGTGCACCACCTTGTGGACGCGGCGGTCGTAGCCCGCAAACCAGTACTCGATGGTGTCCAGGTGAGCCAGCACCCGGCCCGAAATGCCGGTCTCCTCGCTGATCTCACGCACTGCGGCCTGCGGGGCGGTCTCGGTGCCCTCCAGGTGCCCCTTAGGCAGGCACCACTCCAGGCGCCCGGCCCGGTTGCGGCGTGCGATTACCGCCACAAACGCCTTGCCGTCCACCACGTCCACCACGATCCCGCCGGCACTCACCTCGTCAACCACGGGAAGTTGCCGTTCCAAGGGAGAGCGCATACCCCGCAGGGGGGCGCGCGGCTTGGGCACGGGAATGGACATGGGCACCACTTTAGGCGAGCGCGGCTATTAGTTCCCGTCCGGTCGTGGCACGCTTGTAGCGATGGACACGCAAATCACCCCGGAACAGCCCGCTCTTCCCACCGTTTTGCCCGAGCTCGGCAGCCTGGACGAGCTGCGCGCTCGCGGCGCCCACGTGGGGGCCAACCTGCCGCGCAGCCTGATGGAGCTGGCCGACGCCTTTGTGCGCGCCGGCCACGAGATCGCGCTGGTGGGCGGGCCGGTGCGCGACGCGTTCCTGGGCATCGCCCCGCACGACCTGGACCTGACCACCTCCGCCCGCCCCGAGCAGACTGAGGAGATCCTGGCCGCCTGGGGCAACACCACCTGGGACATGGGGCGCGACTTCGGCACCATCGGGGCAAGGCGCGGCAGCGTGGTGGTGGAGGTGACCACCTACCGCACCGAGGCCTATGAGCCCGGCAGTCGCAAGCCCGTGGTCGAGTACGGCGACACCCTGGAGGGCGACCTGACCCGCCGCGACTTCACCGTCAACGCGATGGCGCTGCGCCTGCCCAGCCTGGAGCTGGTGGACCCCCACGGCGGACTGAACGACCTGGCCGACGGGCTGTTGCGCACCCCCGTGGGCGCCGCGCAGTCCTTCGACGACGACCCGCTGCGCATCATGCGTGCTGCACGCTTCACCGCCCAGCTGGGACTGGACGTGGACCCCGACGTCATGAGCGCCATGACGGCGATGGCCACCCGCCTGGAGATCGTCTCCGCCGAGCGCGTGCGCGGCGAACTGGAACGCCTCATCCTCTCCCCGGCCCCCAGGCGCGGCCTGGAGCTGATGGTGCACACCGGCGTCGCCGACGTGGTGCTGCCCGAGCTGTCCGGCCTGCAGGAGACCGTGGACGAGCACGGCCGCCACAAGGACGTCTACGAGCACACCCTGACCGTGTTGGACCAGGCCATCGCGCTGGAGACGGACGCGGACGGCCCCGTGCCGCGCCCCGACTTCCGCCTGCGCTTCGCCGCCCTGATGCACGACGTCGGCAAGCCCGCCACCCGGCGCTTCGAGGGCCGCCAGGTCACCTTCCACAACCACGACATCGTGGGCGCGAAGATGACCGGGGCCCGCATGAAGGCCCTGCGCTTCGACAAGAAGACCACCAAGGACGTGGTCAAGCTGGTGGCCCTGCACCTGCGCTTCCACGGCTACGGCGAGGCCGCATGGACCGACAGTGCGGTCAGGCGCTACGTCACCGACGCCGGGGAGATGCTGGAGCGGCTCCACCGGCTCACCCGAGCGGACGTCACCACCCGCAACCGCCGCAAGGTCCTCATTCTGCACGCTGCATACGACGACCTAGAGCAACGCATCGCTGCCCTGGCCCAGGCCGAGGAGATGGCCTCGTTGCGGCCAGACCTGGATGGCGCAGAAATCGGAGAAATACTCGGTATCTCCCCTGGAATCATGGTGGGACACGCCCGCCACTTCCTCATGGAATTGCGCTTGGAGCGGGGACTCCTAGGCCGGGAGGCCGCCCAGCAGGAGCTGCTGGCCTGGTGGGAGGCCGAGGGCAAGGCGATCAGCGAGCTGGACCCGCGCGAGCAGCGCGACCTGCTGGTGGCAAAGCGCAGGGAGTCCGACGTTCCGCACACCACCTAGTGCGGGGCGCGCCCAAAGCCACCGGTTGCATCGGCCTCCCCTGCTGGAGAGCGTGAGCGTAACTGGTCGCTGTGGGTGCGTGTGCTTTCCTTCTCGGCATCTGAATACAGGAAGTCAGACAGGCCGCACCGGATAGCTGACTAATCGCTCGACGCACAATTGGGTAATACTCAATCCAGTTGGCAGAGAATTCCGGGGGCGTGATGGCTTTACGGATGGCACGTGATGAATAGGACCTACAAAGTCGGCGGGTCCTCGCATGCCGACTTCGTTCGACGCACCTACGCCTTGACAGGAGGCGTCACCGGGCTTCTGTGCGTGACAATGCTGCCCACGGCCCGAGCGGCAGCCTGGAAACTGCCAACAGCCAGCGTTGCCCAGTTACTGTTGGGCGTTACCCTACTCTTGCCTGTGCTGATCGCCGTTCTGGCGTTAGCTGGAACCCTGGTCGCGGGCTGGCGCAACGCGGACTTACCGACCTCGTTCGCGTGGATCATTTATTTTGTGGGCTGGCTCTACCTGGCTGTCTACTGGGCGGTTGCCATAATTCTGAGTTTCAACGCGTTGCATAGCAGCAAATCCGATCTAGCCCAGTTAGCGAACGTATTCGTCATGGTTAGCCCTGTGGTGCCACTGATGGCTGTCGCGTTCATGCCCTTAAGGTGGGGTAAGTGGGCCGTTTTGCTGGCCTCACCAGGCCTTTTCTTTGCGGGTTGGTTAGAAGCTGGACCTCTTTCTGACTTGGCGTGGCAACGCACTACCTACTACGTCCTTTTCCTACTGGTATTGATCTACGCGTTGAGCTGGGTGCTTGACCGTGCCGAACAGCTGGACGAGGCTGAACTGGTGCAGGCGAAAAACGCCGCCGCACTGGTGACGGAACGGGCAGCAACGTTGGGGCGCCGGCGGGCAGAGGACTTCGTGCATGACGAGATACTCTCTGCGCTGATCCTGGTCAGTAGAGGGCAGCTCTCCACCGAGCGAGCCGCAGATATCGCCAGACAGGTGCTTACGAAACTGGAGGGTAGCGAACGCGAGCGTTTGCCTGGCAGCGCTAGCGAGCTCTTAGATTGGGTGCGTGCAGAGTCGGAGCAGTGGTTGGGGCGAGTGTCCGTTGACGGGCAGGTAGAAGTAGATCGTTTTCTCCCAGTAGGGGTGGCGCAGGCGCTGATGGCGGCGGTGCGGGAGGCGGTGCGCAATTCGATAGAGCACGCCGAAACCTCTACCCGGAAAGTGCGTCGAGAAGTGCGAGTCAACAGCGCGGTCGACACGCTTCGCATAGAGGTATGGGATGACGGCGTTGGCTTTGACCCCGGTCTGGCGCGTGATCGTCACGGCCTGAAGAACTCGATCATGCGCCGGGCGCAGGATAGCGGAGTGCGGGTCTCCCTTGTCTCCAGGCCTGGTGTTGGCACATTGGTCAGCTTCGAACTCAGTTCGGCGGTCAACAATGTAGTCACACCACTACACCATGCAGTGGACGCCGTCCCCCGCAGTGTGCTCACCCTTCTCTCGTTTTCTTACAGCATGATCGCGGCCATGTTTCACTGGGACGACTACACCTTGCCCGGTGTGGCTGTAGCTACTGTCGTGGCGTTGACGATTGCTACCTGGCTGGCTACCGCCAAGGGGGAAAACGGCGCCTCCAACGAGGGAAAAGCATGGGTGGTAGCTGCCTTGGCGTTTGGAGCAAACCTTGTGCAGCTCCCCTGTGTAACGGCAGGCACCCTGGTTTCATGGCAATCGTGGGCAACCGGAATTGGGACTCTCCTCATGTGCGTGCTAGCCCTTAGAAGGAGTTCGATTCCGGCCTGGGTGGGTATGGCAGGAATCTGTGTTGCGGCGGCGCTGGCGGCAGCTGTGTTTGTGGGCGGTCTATCCGACCTGTTCGTGTTCTTGGTCGGGCACGTGTTCCTGCTTTTTCTGTGGCAACTTTTGGCGGCTTGGTCAGAACGCTCCGCGCATCGAATTGCTGAACAGAATCTGCTACGCCGCGAGTTGGAGTACTGGATGAGCGTGGAAGAAAAGGTGCAAGAACTACTCAGGGTAACGCGGGAACAACTCGAAAGCAGGGTACGGCCACTTATGGATCAGGTCATCGGTGGTCATGCTCATGATCCAGATGTGCAACTGGAGTCACTACTCATCGAGGCGGAGTTGCGTGACGAACTGCGCGCGCCGTGTTTCACTGGAAGTGGCGTGCCTGCGCGCGCGCGGGAATTACGCGCTCGCGGGCTAGAAGTTGTGCTCTTGGACGACTCAGACGGTCGCCTACCCCCTTGGCAGCACACCGTAATGGTGGAAGCAGTCAATGCTGCCCTTCACCTTGCCTCAAACTCAGGGGATGATGGGCAAGTGGTGGTGCGAGTTTTACCGGTCAGCCGGCCTACGCTGGTGGTCGTGTCTCAAGGCGGCACCCAAATCGTGTCGATACCGCGCCCCCTTACTCCGATGCCAGAGGCTGTAGAGGCGAGACAAAGAACTGCGACCTCGAAAGAGGCCCTATCCCAAGGACGAGAATGGCCCTTGCGTTAACAGCGTTGGTAACCGAAGATAGCTGAAAGGTTTCTATGCGAAGGCAGGGCGGGAACAGTGAACGAGGTTGATCCACCGGAAACTGCTGGTTCGGTGGTCTTGGTGATAGATGACCACCAAACTACAGGTGAAGGAGTAGGGCTATCGCTAGTGAATGCGGGGGTGGCCTGCGGTTACGAATGGTTTGCCTCGTTTGCTGCCGCCCGCAAGGAGTTGCACCGCTTCCCTCCGTGCGTCGTGGTGCTGGATTTGCGATTGCCTGACCCTATGGGGCCGGATCAGATGATCCCCATTTTGGCGGAGTCTAAGCACGAGGTGGTTGTGTTCACCTCCGGTGATAACCCGTTCCTAATCCGCCAGGCAATCAAAGGCGGAGCCCTTTCGGTTGTGCGGAAAAGCGCTCCCACTCAGGATCTCATTGATGCGGTCAGGGCCGCCCAGTGCGGGGAGGTGAGGGCGAACCTAGACTGGGCAAGCGCGTTGGATCAAGACGAGGACTTTGTTGCCAACTATCTCAGCAAGGTCGAGGCACGCGTGCTGGCTGCCTACGCGGCCGGCAAGTCCGCAACCCAGGTGGCACACACCGAGGGGATCAAGGAAAACACCGTCAACACCTACATTTCCCGCATTCGCACCCGATACCGGGAGGTGGGGCGTCCTGCAGATTCTCGCGTGGATCTCTACCGCCGCGCGGTGGAGGACGGTTTGGTGCCGCCTCCGGCTTGCGGCGAATAGAGTCTTATTATGAATCAACCTGGCGGGGTTCCTGCTCCGCCCGGCTTCAAGCTCAGTTGCCATGGCGGACACAATGGCAAAGTGTGTAGCCGATACCGCCACGCCGACTACGGACGCAGCGCATTTGCCGTCGGGAGTGGAGCTACCGCTCTGTTTCTGGCTCTGCGGCAAGAACCCTCCTCCCCGCCGGCCGGACACGGGTGGATGGTCCAAGTGCTGGAGGTATCGCAGACGATTGTCACCACGGTTCCCGTTCTCGTGGGCGCCATGGCAGTGGTGGCGATCGCCCTGCGAAAAACCCCTTACCAAAACAGTGCGTGCAAAGTGTCTCAGGCCTGGCGCGCCGTCGGGCACCTCTACCCGCTTGCCTTTTTCTTCTTCTCGCTCACCGCAGGGATTCTGCTCCTAGCGCCGATTGGTGATGTCAGAGAAGCCGCCATTGGGTTAACCGACGCCACAGCATCGGCCGGATCTGTCATGACGCTCTATTTCTCGGTACTGAGCCAGGTGTCGGTGGCAGCACTTTCGCCCGCCTGGGCCAAACGCGTCGTGTTCAGTGCCATGCCATTTCTGTTGTTGAGTGGGCTTACGCAGTCGCAGGGAGAACTCCTAGAAGCAATACAGCACGCCCTCTTCTTCGGTCTCTACAACCTGGTCCACCTGTACGCGATGCTCTGGGTGATCGGGCGGTGCGAACAACTGGACACCTCAGAACGCGAAAGCGCAGCCCAGCGGATCGCGCTAGCCAACCAAAGGGGCGTCACCCTTGCCAAGGAACGGGCTGACGACTTTGTACACGACGAGGTCCTCTCGGTGCTGCTGCTTGTGAGCAAGGGAGAAATCGGCGCGTTGAGTATGGCTGCGACCTCCAATTCCCTCATGGAAAAGTTGTGTCCTGATTCACCCATCGTCACCGCGAACTGCGCCACCGAGCTTAAACAGTTACTGAGCGAGGAATTAACACACTGCAGTGAGCCAGTGGCGGTGGAGGCGGCAATAGAGAACGACTTCCTCCTGGTCAGTGGAGTGAGCAGAGCCCTGCAAGACGCCGTCAAGGAGGCGGTGCGAAACTCGCTGCGGCACGCGGGAACGTCGGGCCAACCAGTGCAACGCAAAATCCGCCTCCAAAGCGATGCCAACGCTCTCAGCGTCGAAGTGTGGGACAACGGGGTGGGCTTTAACCACGCAGCCGCCTCAAACCGGCACGGGCTGGCAAACTCGATAAAGCGGCGGGCCCAAGAATCCGGTATCGAAGTCAAGCTGAAGAGTGCCCCAGGTCAAGGAACCAGCATCGTCTTTCGAGTCCGAGCAGTCGAAAGTAAGCACGCTCCATTTCAGCAACTGTTGCTCTCTAGCGTCGCGCGCAGGTTTGCGCCCCTGGCAATCCTCTACATAGCGGTGGCGACCGTATTCCAGTGGAACGCATACACCGTCCCCGGAGTACAGGTGGCCGCCCTGGCCCTGATGGCCGGGGCCGTCTGGGGCGTGATGCGGCCGCAGTGGAAGGGGAGTAGACCCCGCCTCACTGCGGCCCTGATCGTTGGCGCAGTACTGGTCTCCACGGGCCTACAAAACGCGTTCTCGACCTCACCGACCATTGCGAGCTGGGACCACTGGGCTCCCAGCGTCGGGGTGTTTGTGCTCTGCGCCCTGCTATTGCGGGGACTGCCGGGCTTTGGCTGGGCCGGCATGGTCGGCATCTGCCTGCTGTCCGTAGCCTCCACAGCCCACTTCGCACAAGACTGGAACAAGCTCACCGAGTACCTGGCCGGACACGTCTTCCAACTAATCATCTGGCACGTCTTCAGCGCATGGTCAGAGCGGGCATCCCAAAGCATCGCCGCAGAGAATCACCACAGCAACGAGCTCGAGTACTGGATGCAGGTGGAAGGGCTGGCGCAGAAGGAACTGAATCGGACCCGCAGCGAACTTCGCGCACGCATCCAGCCACTCTTGATCCGGCTCGTTAACGGGGAGGGCGCCAGTGCGGCCGTGAGGCTAGAGGCGCAACTCCTGGAAGCCGAGCTGAGAGACGAACTGCGTGCGGCGTGCTTCACGCGCACCCCGGTGGCCCGCTGCGCCCGGCAGCTTCGAGCGCAGGGCTTGGAGGTCATCCTGCTGGACGACTCGAAAGGAGCCCTGCCCGCAGCCGAGCAGCAACAGGTGGTGCAGGCCGCCACGCAGGCGCTGGAAAGGGTACGGGAACGCGGAGAGACGGGCCGGGTGGTGGTGCGCGTGCCGCCAGCTACCCGGGACTGTCTGCTCCAGGTTTCCCAGGCCGGTATCGATTTGGTGGTTGTGTCCCGGGCCTGAGCGGGGCCTGACTAGGGGCCGCGCCCGCGCACGCTGCGCGGTGCCCACCGACAGCGCGGTCGCTGGCGACACCATCCAGGTGCGCCCGCGCACGCTGCGCGGGGCCTGACTTAGGGGTGCGCCCCTCACCTGGGCGGAGACGAGAGTTGGGGGCGCGGGCCTTTGCCACGCACCCCCAACTGGAGAAGATCAGCGTTCGCGCTGGCCCTGAATGAACTCCTCCACGCAGGCGCGGGCGTAGTCGTCCGGGCGCTGCTCCATCGGGGACTTCATGAAGTAGGCCGAGGCGCTCAGCAGCTCGCCGCCCACGCCCCGGTCCATGGCGATCTTGGCGGCGCGCACGGCGTCGATCACGATGCCGGCGGAGTTGGGGGAGTCCCACACCTCGAGCTTGTACTCCAGGGAGATCGGGGCGTCGCCGAAGTTGCGGCCCTCGAGGCGCACGTAGGCCCACTTGCGGTCGTCCAGCCAGGCCACGTGGTCGGAGGGGCCGATGTGGACGTCGTGCGGGTCCAGCCCGTCGCGCAGGTTGGAGGTGACGGCCTGGGTCTTGGAGATCTTCTTGGATTCCAGGCGGGTGCGCTGCAGCATGTTCTTGAAGTCCATGTTGCCGCCCACGTTCAGCTGGTAGGTGCGGTCCAGGATGGCGCCGCGGTCCTCGAAGAGCTTGGCCAGCACGCGGTGGGTGATGGTGGCGCCCACCTGGCTCTTGATGTCGTCGCCCACGATGGGCAGGCCGGCGGCCTCGAACTTGTCGCTCCACTCCTTGGTGGAGCCGATGAACACGGGCAGGCAGTTGACGAAGCCGCAGCCGGCGTCGATGGCGCACTGGGCGTAGAACTTCGCGGCCTCCTCGCTGCCCACGGGCAGGTAGCAGACCAGCACGTCCACGCGCGCCTCCTTCAGGGCGGCCACCACGTCCACGGGCTCCTGGTCGGATTCCTCGATGGTGGCGCGGTAGTACTCGCCCAGGCCGTCCAGGGTCTGGCCGCGCAGGACGGTCACGCCGGTGGGGGCGACGTCGGCGATCTTGATGGTGTTGTTCTCGGAGGCGTTGATCGCGTCGGCGAGGTCCAGGCCCACCTTGGCGGCGTCCACGTCGATGGCGCACACGAACTTCAGGTCGGAGACGTGGTAGTCGCCGAACTGCACGTGCATCAGGCCGGGCACGGTGTCGGTCGGCTTGGCGTCACGGTAGTAGGTGACTCCCTGCACCAGGGATGAGGCGCAGTTGCCCACGCCCACGATTCCTACGCGAATCTCACTCATCTCAAACTCCTAGATTCAGGAAACAACACTGGTGGAGGGAATCTGTACGGCGCGTTCGGCGCCGATCACCTCATCGATCCAGGCCAGGTGGGCTTCGAGCTGGGTTTCGAGGTGACGTGCAAGGGCCGCCGCGTAGGCGTCGGCGTGTGTTTGCGCGGCGCTGGTGGCGCTGCGGGCGTTGGCCAGCCGTTCCAGGGTCAGCGCGCGGCGGCCTTCGAGTAGCCGCATGCGGGTGGGGGTGTCGGCGGAGCCGAAGGAGGCGAAGTGGACCGCGAAGGAGGCGTCGCTCCAGGCGTCGGGGCCGGCCAGCATGAGTAGCTGGGAGAGGTGGCGGGTGCCGGCCTGGGTGAGGCGGTAGACGATCTTGTTGCGCGCGCCGGTGGGGGCGGATTCTGCGGCGATGAGACCGGCGCCGGTGAGCCGGCGCAGCGCGGGGTAGAGCGAGCCGAATGACCAGGTGCGGAGCGTGCCGAGCGAGGCGGCCAGGCGTTTGCGCAGCTCGTAGCCGTGGGCAGGCCGGCGCAGCTGGCCCAGGATGGCCAGGTCCAGAACGTCGCTTCTTGCGCCCAGAATGCTTCCTTCCGCAGGCGCCTCCCACTAGGGTGGCTTGGGTCACGGTCGCTGTGAGCCTACCACCGAACCTATCGGATTGATATATCGACGCGCGTTGGTCGGGGTGGCCGACGCTGCCGCGCCCGCGCCCGGATTTGCCGGCGTGGACTGTGCCGCCGGCCGCCCGACGTGGAGGAAAATCCCAGCTTCGGCGCGATACTGGTTTAGTAGAGACAGCAGCTTGCTAAAGACCGAACCGCAATTGGAGGCCATCTTGACGTCAAGCGCACCCGGCTCTCAGCCCACCAAACCAGTTCGCTCCCGCGCGGTTTCCACCCCGGCCTGGCCCAGCCCGGAGCCCGGGGGCGCGCCCGCCCCTACCCGGCGCTCGCGGCGGGCCGCGCAGGCGCAGGCTCAGGCCGGCGGGCCCGGCCGGTCGGGCGGCAAGCACGGCGGCGGCAATGGCGGTGGCAAGGGCGGCAACGGTAAGAACGGCAAGGGAAAGGGCAAGCGGCGCCGGCCGCTGTGGCGCACCATCTTGCTGTGGGTGACCGGGTTCTTCCTGCTCTCCGGCATCCTGGGGTCGCTGGCGTTTCTGTGGGCCTACAACGCGCTGGAGCTGCCGGACCCGGACAAGTACGCCGGGGCGCAGACCACCACCGTCTACTTCGCGGACGGCACCACGGAGCTCGGGCGCCTGAGCGAGTACAACCGCACCATCGTGGACTTCTCCACCCTGCCCTCCTACGTGGGCAACGCGGTGGTGGCCTCTGAGGACCGCGGCTTTTGGACCAACCCGGGCGTGGACATCAAGGGCACGGTGCGCGCCCTGTGGAACAACCTCAAGGGCGGGGACCGCCAGGGTGGCTCCACCCTGACCCAGCAGTACATCGAGCGCTACTACCAGGGCGACACCTTCAGCTACGTCGGCAAGGCCAAGGAGGCCATCTTGGCGCTGAAGGTGACCCGGTCGCAGACCAAGGAGGAGATCCTTGGCAACTACCTCAACACGATCTACTTTGGGCGCGGCGCCTACGGCATCGAGGCCGCCTCGCAGGCCTACTTCGGGGTGCCGGCGGCCAAGATGACCCTGTCCCAGGCGGTCTTGCTGGCCGGGGTGATCCCGGCCCCCAGTGAGTACGACCCGCGCGTCTCCCCGGACATCGCGCAGGCCCGCTTCGACCGGGTGCTCGGCTACATGCAGGAGGGCGGTTTCATCACTGCGGCGCAGGCCAAGGAGGCCAAGATGCCGGAGACGCTGGAGGTCAAGACCACCGAGTGGTTCGCCGGCCCGAACGGTTACCTGCTGGAGGAGGTGCGCTACGAGCTGACCGCCAAGGCGGGCCTGACCAAGGACCAGATCGCCACCGGCGGCTACAAGATCGTCACCACGTTCGACCCGGCCATGCAGGCCAAGGCCGTGGAGGCGGTGGGCGAGCTGCCGGAGGACAAGCCCAACAACCTGGGGGTGGCGCTGCTGAGCGTCGAACCCAACACGGGCGAGGTCAAGGCCATGTACGGCGGCCCGGACTACCTGACCATCCAGCGCAACGCCGCTACGGACGACCGCGTCCAGGCCGGCTCCACGTTCAAGCCCTTCACCCTGATGGGCGCGCTGGAGAACAAGGTGCCGCTTACCGACACCTTCGACGGCGATTCCCCCTACAACGTGGAGGGCACGGACCTGTGGTACGCCAACTTCGGTGAGGTTTCCTACGGCGAGATCGACCTGGTGGAGGCCACCGCGAACTCCGTGAACACGGCCTACATCCAGTTGAACGAGCAGATCGGCCCTGCCACCACCAAGCAGGTGGCGGTGCGCGCCGGTATCTCTGCGGACGCCCCTGGCCTGGACGAGTCGGTGGGTAACACCCTGGGCTTTGCCTCCACCACGGTGCAGGACCTCGCCACCGCCTACAACACCTTCGCCTCGGGCGGTAACCGCTACGAGACCCACGTGGTGCGCTCGGTGACGGCGGCCAACGGGGACGTGCTCTACTCCGGCCCTACCAACGGCACCCGCCAGTTCTCCGGCGACAACACCGCGGCCCTCACCTACGCCCTGGAGCAGGTGGTCAAGGACGGCTCGGCTGAGACGGCCCTCGAGCTCAACCGCCCGGTGGCCGGAAAGACCGGTTCTTCCTCAGACAACAAGTCGGCCCTGTTTGCCGGCTACATCCCGCAGCTGACCACCGTGGTGGCGCTCTACCAGGTGGGCGCGGACGGCGCCGAGGAGTCCATCACCCCGTTCGGCGGCTATGGCGAGATCACCGGCTCCACGGTCCCGGTGGACCTCTGGACGGCGTACATGGCCAAGGTGACCGATGGCATGGAGGTCAAGAACTTCCCCACCCCGCCGTGGGGGGAGGGGGCGCCCAAGGCGCGCCGCACCGCCACGCCTAGCGCCTCACCCAGCACCGCCTCGCCGAGCCCGGCGCCATCCACGGTGGCGCCGCCGCCGGCCGCCACGCCCACGGAGGTTGCGCCCACCCCGTCCAAGCCGGCGGAGCCGGAGGAGCCCAGCGCCGAGCCCACCCAGGAGCGCCCGGGCGGCGAGGCCACCGACTCCCCGCCGGGCGGCGGGGAGGCCACGCCGCCTGGGAGTGGTGGCGAGGACCGCCCAAACCCACCAGAGAGAGGCGGGCAACCGGAGGCGCCCGGCGGTGACTCCGGTAACTGACAGAGGCGGCCCCTTTCACCCACCGGCGTGGGTGGGAGGGGCCGCCCCCTGTTTGGGCCAGCCGGGGATGGACGACGTTCCACCGGCCGCGCAGTTCACAGCCGCCTAGCCGTGACGCGCCACCGCACGATGCGGTAGCGTTGTCGTTTGGTCCGTGCCGCGCATGGCGCGGGGCCAACACTCACTCCTGTCACGGAAAGACCGTGACCGTTTAGACCGAAGGAGAACACTGCATGCGCAAGTACGAGCTCATGCTCATCCTCGACCCGGAGGTGGACGAGCGCACCGTCGCCCCGTCCCTCGACAAGCTCCTGGCCGTGGTGAAGACCGATGGTGGCAGCGTTGACAGCGTTGACATCTGGGGTAAGCGTCACCTCGCTTACGAGATCAACAAGAAGTCCGAGGGCATCTACGTGGTTGTCGACATGACCACCACCCCCGCCCAGGCTAAGGAGCTGGACCGCCAGCTGGGCCTCAACGAGGCCGTGCTGCGCACCAAGCTGCTGCGCCCGGACGCCGCCTGATTTAGGGCCCGCATTAGCCGCACTGAGAAGGACGAACAATGGCTGGCGAAAACGAAATCACCATTACCGGCAACCTTGCCGCTGACCCGGAGCTGCGCTTCATTCAGAACGGCACCCCGGTTGCTAACTTCCGCGTTATTTCCTCTTCTCGCCAGTTCGACCGCGCCACCAACGAGTGGAAGGACGGTGCGTCCATTTCGATCCGCGTCGAGGCCTGGAACGAACTGGCTGAGAACGTGGCGGAGACCCTGACCAAGGGAACCCGCGTGATCGTGCGCGGCCGCCTGTCCCAGAACATCTACGAGGGCCGCGACGGCGTGGAGCGCACCAGCGTTGAGCTGCGTGCGGAGGACGTCGCCGTGTCCCTGCGGTGGGCAACCGGGCAGATCACCCGCAAGCGCCGCGAGGGCGGCCAGGGTGGCGGCGGCTACGGCGCTCCTCAGGGCGGTGGCGGCTACGGCGCGCCCCAGGGCGGTGGCTACGGTGCACCGCAGGGCGGCCGCGGCGGCGGTTACGGCCAGGGCAACACCGGTTACGGCGCCCCGCAGGGCGGCCGCAACGATGACCCGTGGGCCAGCCAGGGTGGCTCGAGCGCTTACAGCGACGACGCCCCCTTCTAAACAACAGATCTTTTAAGCGGGTGGCTCGCCCGCCCCAGAAACCAAGGAGACCAACATGGCGAAGGCATCTCTTCGCAAGCCCATGAAGAAGAAGGTCAGCCCGATGAAGGCCGTCAAGGTCACGGGCCCGATCAACTACAAGGACGTTGCGCTGCTGCGCAAGTTCGTGTCCGACCGCGGCAAGATCCGCTCTCGTCGCGTCACCGGTGTGTCCGTGCAGGACCAGCGCAAGATCGCTCGCGCCGTGAAGAACGCCCGCGAGATGGCCCTGCTGCCCTACTCCCACGCGGCTCGCTGAGAAAGGATCGACTGATATGGCAAAGCTGATCCTCACGCACGAGGTTCCGCAGCTCGGCAAGGCCGGCGACGTGGTGGAGGTCAAGGACGGTTACGCCCGTAACTACCTGGTTCCCCGCAACCTGGCCACCCCGTGGACCAAGGGCGCCCAGCGTCAGATTGACCAGATGAAGGCCGCCGCGCGCGCGCGCGAGATCTCCTCGATCGACGCCGCGCAGAACGCCCGCGACAAGGTGCAGTCTGGCCCGGTCACCGTCACCGCCAAGGTGGGCCAGGCCGGCCGCCTGTTCGGTGCCGTCTCCACCGCTGACGTGGCTGCCGCGATCAAGGCCGCTCACGACGTGGCCGTGGACCGTCGCAAGATCCACATCGAGAACCCGATCAAGAACGTGGGCACCTACACCGTCTCCGTGCGCCTGCACGACGACGTGGTCGCCAACGTGAAGGTTGCCGTGGTGGCTGCCTGACCTTTGGTCGCGAGGGCCGGGCCGCAGGGGTTTTCCCTGCGGCCCGGCTCCTTTTGCGCGTGCCTGGGGGTGTGGGGTGGACGTGTGGGGTGGTGGGATGGTGGGTGCGACCGGTTGGGGTTGGTGTGACCGGTTGGGGGTGTGGGTTGGGCGCGTGGGGTGGTGGGATGGTGGGTGCGACCGGTTGGGGTTGGTGTGACCGATTGGGGGCGTGGCCCGGTTCGGTCGGATTTACCCCGTGCGTACTCATGTGCGGTTGGGGCTGGTGTGACCGATTGGGGGCGTGGCCCGGATCGGTCGGATTTACCCCGTGCGTACTCATGTGCGGTTGGGGTTGGTGTGACCGGTTGGTGCCGTGGCCCGGATCGGTCGCATTTTCCCGGGGCGTACGTTTGTGCGGTTGGGGACGCACGCGGCCCGGCAATGCGTGGGAGCAGGTGCACGTCGTCGGCTCGGCGGAGGAAGCTGGCTTGGCGGCGGCTGTGAGGCTCGCGCAGGCCGCTGCCGCAGGCAGTAAGTGAGCGCAGCGCGGTAGACACGGCGCGTGGAGAAACCGCGTGCCCGCCATTGGCTACCTTCCTTGGCTGCCGCCTACTGCGGGGTGGTTTGAGTGGATCAGCTGGTGGAGGGGATGGCATACCAGTACGACGTTGCCGCCCGGCGCCCGTTTGCTATCGCCCGCCCCACCATGAAGACGCCGGCAAAGCCTAGGGTGAGGATGGAAAGAGCCCAGGGCTCTGCGGCTGAGCGGGCCACGAGGGTCAGGCCAGCCAGAGTGGGCAGGTGAACGGCCAGGATGATCAGGCTGGCCTTGGCCAGGTAGCGGCCGTCGCCAGCTCCGATCAGCACGCCGTCCAGGATGAAAACGTAGGCAGCCAGCGGGAAGAGTAGGCCAGCCAGGGCCAGGGCCCAGGTTGCCGAGGCGTGTACGGTTCCTCCCGCCAAAAGGGCGGCCCATTGTGAGGCCCACCAGGCACCCTGGGAGATATCTGCGGCTAGCGTTGGGGCGGCGGTAGCGCTGGGAGGCGGCCCTATTAGTGCCGCTTCGCCGGTGTTGGTGGCGCTGGGGGATGGTGTGGCGGTGCTAATCCCGCCCCCAGGTGTTGCCCCGAACTCTCCCGGATGTGCACCAAAAATGAGTGGTAGCAGTGGAGAGAGAAGCGTTATTGCGGCTCCAACTACCAGGCCGGTGCCAACCGCCCAGCGCGTGCAGCGTGCCAGTGTGGCCCGGAGGCGGGTGTGGTCACCGGCGCCGATTGCGGCGCCGGTGAGGGCCTGTGCCGCGATGGCCAGTGCGTCCAGGCCGTTGGCCGCCAGGTTCCACACCGAGTTGACCACCTGGTATCCGGCCAACGTCACGGCGCCGGCTGCGGTGGCACTCCACACGGCGGCCACCATCGCCACCCGCATAGCGAGGGTGCGGACGAACAGCGGCCAGCCTTGGCTGGCGCTGGCTAGCACCCCCGCCCCGTGCGGCAGCAGCGAGACTCCCTGTGCGCGGGCGGCACGCACTACCGCCGCGACCAGTGCCCCGCCCATGAGTAGCTCGGCGATCGCTGTGCCCAGCCCTGCCCCGGCCACGCCAAGGCCGGCCACGTAGATGAATAGGTAGTTCAGCGGCACGTTGATCACTGCGCCTGCAGTGGCTACCCACAGTGGGGTGCGGGCATCGAGCATGCCGCGCAGTGCGCCCGTGGCCGCCATCGCAACCAGCATCCCCACCATCCCGGGGGAGATGAAACGAAGGTAGGCGGTGGCACCCGGGGAGACGTCGGCAGGGGGAGAAAACAGCCCCACAATCGGGTCTGCGCCCAGGAGTAGCAGCGCAAACAGCGCCGTGCCCAGGAGCGCTGCCAACCAGGTTCCATCCATGCCGGCTCGCAAGGCGAGGTCGGGCCGGCCGGCACCCAGGTGAGTCGAAGCGGTGGCGGTGGTGGCGTAGGCCAGGAATATGCACAAACCCGCAAGTGTGGACACGATCGTGGAGGCCAGCGCTAGGGCGGCCAACGCAGTGGTGCCCAAGTGTCCCACCATCGCCGAATCCACGATTAGTAGGAGTGGCTGAACCAACAGCGTCCCCAGAGATGGCAGCGCGATCGCGAGGATCTGCCGATCCAGTGAGCGCCGCTCGGTGGCCCTGCTGTTGGCAGGAGCTTCGGGTGCCGCATCGTCCGGGCCTTTAAGCTCCCCGCCGCTTGCAGGTGCACCCGGCCCGCCGCTTGCAGCTCCGCCCGGACCTTTGTCAGTTTCCGCGGCTGCCTGGGCTCCTGGAATGGCAACACCCGCCCCAGAATGCCCGTGATTACCGGCATCGGCAGGGGCTGCTGCGCTGATTGATCGCGTGGACGCAGCAGATGGCGTGGCGGGGGCGTCGGGGCCGGTTTGACCGGGCAGGCCTGGCGAAGTTGGCGAGGGCATGGATTTCCTTGCGTCGGGTGCTCCCAGCCTATGCGCGCACAGCTTTAAAGCTGTACTTGAGAGTGCGTGCAGCTGCCGGGCGTGTCGATCCGGGGGAAATGCACAGGTTTATCCACAGCTTGTGTGTATCCCCTGGGGAAAACGAGGCGCCAATGCCTGAAAACATGCTGGAAGTTCGCTGTGGATGGTGTGGAGTGGGCGGGCGCTTTCGTCCACAGTCAGTTGCAGCGAGGGTCGTGGCGGGCGCGTGTCCGGCTTGAGCGAAACGGGTGAGCAATGCGCAAGACGCGCCCGATGCGGGCGTCTAGCTCAACCTTGGCTGGAGGGTTGTGGATAGAAAACCCGCTAATTGTCCGCATCTCAGCATTTGGAAACTGGGTGGGTATGTGAATTGAAATCCGCACGATTCCGCCACAAACTCCAGGTGGTGGGCGGCGGCAGCATCGGACAATCCCCACGTTACCCACAGGGGCGGTGCGGTTTCCCGGCACGTCGTCCACATGTTATCCACAGGCAATTTGCGGGGGCGGAATCGAGGCGGTACCTTCGCGCGAGGCCAGCAAAGGACGGGAGGGCGCAATGGACAGCAGGGACGACTTTGACCGCACGCCCCCGCAAAACGTGGAGGCGGAGCAGTCCGTGCTGGGTGCCATGCTGCTGTCCAAGGAGGCCATCAGCGAGGTCAGTGAGATCCTGCGCGCGGAGGACTTCTACAAGCCGATCCACGCGATGATCTACGACGTCATCATCTCCCTGTTCGGCAAGAACGAGCCGGCGGACAACATCACCGTGGCCGGCGAGCTCTCTCGGCGCGGCGAGCTGGCCCGCGTGGGTGGAGCCGACTATCTGCACACCCTGGTCGCCTCGGTGCCTACCGCCGCCAACGCCATGTATTACGCGGCCCTGGTGCGCGAGCGGGCCATGCTGCGCCGCCTGGTGGAGGTGGGCACGCGCATCGTCCAGCTGGGATACGCCAGTGACGGCGGCGATGCCTACGAGATCGTCAATCAGGCCCAGGCGGAGGTTATGCGGGCCACCGAGTCGCGCCAGCGCACCGACTACGTGCGCCTGGGGGAGACCCTCAACCCCGTCTTCGACGAGCTGGAGGCCATCCGGGGCGGCAAGGTCAGCGAGGGAATGGTTCCCACGGGCTTCCGCGACCTGGACAACCTCACCCACGGCTTCCACCCCGGCCAGATGATCATCGTGGCCGCCCGCCCCGGTGTCGGTAAGTCCACCTTCTCCCTGGACGTGTGCCGCCACGCCGCGATCCGCAACAACCAGACCTGCGTGATCTTCTCCCTGGAGATGAGCGCCGCTGAGATCACCAAGCGCCTGCTGTCCGCGGAGGCGCAGGTGTTCCAGAACGCCATGGCCAACGGCGCGCTCACCGAGGACCAGATGCTCAAGCTGGGTGACGTGATCGGTCGCATCGCCGACGCCCCGCTCTTCATCGACGACTCGCCCAACCTGACCCTGCCGGAGATCCGCGCCAAGGCCCGCCGCCTGAAGATGGAGCACGACCTGAAGCTGATCGTGGTGGACTACCTGCAGCTGATGAGCTCTGGTCGCAAGGTGGAGTCGCGCCAGCAGGAGGTCTCGGAGTTCTCCCGCGCGCTGAAGCTGCTGGCCAAGGAGCTGGAGGTGCCGCTCATCGCGGTGGCGCAGCTCAACCGCTCCTCCGAGCAGCGCTCCGACAAGAAGCCCACCATGAGCGACCTGCGCGAGTCCGGCTCGCTGGAGCAGGACGCGGACATCGTCATCCTTTTGCACCGTCCCAACTACGAGAAGGAGGACGAGCGCAAGGGCGAGGTGGACATCATCGTGGACAAGCACCGCGCCGGCCCCACCGACACGATCCCCGTGATCCACCAGGGCCACTACTCGCGCTTCGTGGACAAGCACCTGGACTAAGAGTTCTCGCTGGGGGACGACGTTGCCGTTGCGGCCTTCGCTACGTGCGGCCGGTCTTAGTGGCGGGCACGGTCATGGGGTGCCGCTGCGGGCGTGGCCATGTGCGCTAGCCGACAGGGGCGCTCCCACCCATCCTTAGTGCGAATGGTTATCATTTCGAGGTCACTTGTGTAGGCCTGTCTTAGAAAGAGACTGATGACCAACTCCACCCTCGCCACCACGCGCGGCGCGCGCGCTGGGCGCCTGGGCGCCCTGGCAGCCGCCATCGCCCTGACGGCGGCAGGAATCCTCCTGCCCGCCGACGCGCTCGCCGCCACCGCACCCGTTCCCGCCCCCGCCGCCCCGCAGCCGGCCACCAACGCGCTGCCGGACGACTCCGGGCTCACGGTGGCCCCGATCGGCCACGTGGACAGCCCAAAGACCTACTTTGAAAACGGCAACTTTGAGCTCTACGCAGACTTGAGTGCCACCACCAAGGAGCGGGTGGACGCCACCATCAACCACCTGGGCAAGAGCTACCGGCGAGGGGTGCAAAAGTACGCCTTCACGATCCCGGCCGATGCCCCAGAGCTCGCCTTCCTGGGCAGCGAGGGCGAGACCTGGTACATGGCCCACTTCAACTCGGAAGTCGCCAAGATTGCTATCTGGTCCGGCTTCGGGGCGGACACCAACATCCCGACCGAGGAGTTTAGAAACGCGACCTTCTCTCTGGACCTGGTTAGCGTGGATGGGCCCGGCCGGGTAGAGCTGCTCAACTGGTTTGCTGGGGACGACGAAGAATCGGCTGGACAGGCCACCCGCTTGTTGTCCTCCACGGACCCGGCTTACCGCAGCTACTTCCTCTCTCCGGGCAGCCACACGCACAACTACACGATGTTTTCTGCGCCGGGCCGCTACGAGATGACCTATCGCGTCACCGCCCGCAAGACTGACGGCACCCTCCTAACCAGTCCCGAGCGGGTGCTGCGCTGGCAGGTGGGTGGTGCCCGCCCCGGTGCCACGGTCACCTCCACCTCAGCCACAGCCGAGGCCTCTACCCCCACCCTGACCGTAGGTGCGGCAACGGGCGCGAGGGAGCCGGATGCCTCCGTTGTGCCTCTGCTGGACCGCCTGCGCGTAGACATGGGCGCCGACGTTGCAGGCACGGCCACCTTCCTGCTTAACGGCTACAAGCTTGCCGACGTTGCCCTCAGCGGCGGTGTGGCCGAGTTTGCCGAGCTCCTGGGCAGTGCCCAAAACCAGATTCAGGTCCAGGTGAAGGGGGCCGATGGGCAGGTCCTTTTCACCTCCGCCCCGGTGACCTACCGGCACGGCGGCCAGAGCGCTACCACCAGCCAGAACGCGCCAGAACTCGCCCCGCGCACGCCCGCCCCCACCAATGTCTTCGCCGCGACCGAAGTGCGGGCTGACAAGGACCCCAACGTGGCCGTGGAGGTTTCCTCCGGCCCCAAGGACACCCTGGTTGCCAAGTTCAAGTTGGACGACGCTGCCGCCGCAGGCATTACCGAGTTGGCGCTCTTTGCCGACAAGGCCGACAAGTCGCCGGAGGCCACCTTGCGATTTGTGGCCGGCGGACCCACCGAGTACGAGCTCGCGCTGAGCGGAGCCGACTACTACTACAACGGCTACTACCTGCAGCTGCGCTTTGTCCCCCACCCGCTGGTGACAAACCTGCAGCGCGCAACCGCAGAGGTGGTCGCCTCCTACGATCCGGCCCAAACCGTCACCGCTACCATGCGGATCCCGCGCTTTGAGGAAACCCAGCCGCAACCGTCTGCCAGCGCCGACGTCACCGCCGCGCCCAGCGTGAGCGCGTCGGCGAGTGTGAGCGCCTCGGCCTTTGCGGATCCCGCGCCGTCGGCCTCAGCTTCGGCAGGTGCGACTGTAGAACCGAGCGCATCGGCAACGTCGTCCCCGTCCCAGGGCACAAGCGCCAGCCCGGCGCCCAGCGTGAGTGCCTCCCAAGGCAGCCCGCAGGCAGAGGAGCAGTGCCCCGCTGGCCAGCCGCAGGTGGACCAGGGCATGGAGTTCGAGACGTATAAGGGGCGCATCGCCGTCGAGTCCGGGCACCTTGACCTGGCTGCAGTGGAAGAGGCAGACTCGATCGCCCTGCGCGTGAAGGACGATTCCCGCACCGCCAGCCGTGCTTCGGTGCTGCGGTCGGCCTGCCACGTCGCCATCGTGGTGCCGGCAGCGGCCAAGCTGAAGCGTGCCCCCTCCGGCGAGGGGTGGGAGCAGATTCTGCCGGCCGACGGCAGCCTGGGCTGGCACCTACCGCAGGTGCAAAAGGCGGGAATGCCGTGGCCCGGCTACTCCACCGACCACCTGACCTACTCCAAGTACAACCGCGCCACCTTCCTGGACCTGGTCTCCGTGGAGGGCCCCGGCGAGGTCGCGCTCTACACCTTCGACGCCGTTGAGCGCCAGGTGAGCGTGCTGCTCGGCAACCGCGCCGGCAACCCCACCACCCTCGAGATCGACGGCGCCGTGCACGCCCACCCCGCATGGGCCTTCTCTCAGCCCGGCGAGTACAAGGTCAACCTGCGCTACCGCCTCACCACCAAGGAGGGTGCGGCGCTGTCCACCCCGATCTCCCAGATCGTGTTCGTGGTCAAGGACCGCGCACAGGAGACGCAGGAGCCGGCCCCGAGTGCGTCCGTCACGCCGTCTGCGAGTGCGGCGCCGTCTGCGAGTACGTCCGTCACGCCGTCTGCGAGCGTGTCCGTCACGCCGTCCGTTTCGCCCGCTCCCACTACCTCCGTCAAGCGATTGGCGGGCGCTAACCGCGTAGATACCGCGCTCGCGGTCGCCAAGGAGATGCCGGTGGCCTCGGACGCCGCCGTGCTCTCCACGGGGCGCAACTGGCCCGACGCGCTGGCCGCCGCCCCGCTGGCGCGGGCCCTGAAGGCACCGCTCTACCTCACCTCCGCCGGCCAGTTGGAGGCGAAGGTGGTCACCGCCCTGACCGAGCGCGGGGTGAAGAAGGTCTACGTGGTGGGCGGCCTGAACGCCGTTCCCGCCGCCGTGGCCGCCCAGCTCACCGCCGCCAAGATCGAGGTGGAGCGCGTGGCCGGCACCGACCGCTACAGCACCTCCCTCGAGGTCGCCAAGCGCGCCAAGCAGATCGACCCGGCCATCGGGCGAGTCCTGGTTGCCACCGGCACCAACTACCCCGACGCCCTGGCGGCGGGCAGCATCTCCGGCCCGGCCAAGTCAGTCACCGTCCTGTCCGCCGGCGCCAAGCTGCCGGCCCAGGTGGCCGACTTCCTGACCAAGTCCGGGCTGGAGATCTCCGTGGTGGGCGCGGGCGCCTCGGCGGCAGTCGCGGCGGCCAAGCTCCCGGTGGCGCATAAGTTCGTGGGCCCGGACCGCTACGAGACCGCCGCAGCGCTGGCCAAGCAGTTCGCCCCGCAGGGCGCCACCGTTGTGGTCGCCTCCGGTGAGGTCTTCGCCGACGCCCTGGGCGGCGGCGCCCTGGCCGCCAACAGCAACGGCGTCCTGGTGCTGACCAAGGCGGGCCTACTGCCCGCCCCCAGCCGGACGGTCCTGGCCCACCTGGGCAAGCCCGCCAGCGTCATCATCACCGGCGGTGAGCGTTCCGTGAGCGGCGTGGTGCTGGCCGAGCTGAACAAGCTGATGCGCTGAGCAAGCCCAGCTACCCGGGGCGGGTGGGGAGAACGAACCAAACGGTTCTCCCCACCCGCCCCTTTTTGGTGCCGCATCAGCCCGCCGCGCGCCGGCCCGCGCCGGCAGTGCCAAGATGAGCCCGCGTTCGGGAGCCCGGCGCCCCTTGGGGCCGCCGCCAGTGCCTAGATGAGCCCGCGCCGCTCGGCGCTTTTGAGGGCGAACCAGCCGACGATGCACGGCGCCCACATGGTCATGAGGCGGAAGACCAGCGCCACGGAGAAGGCGGCGCCGGCGGGCACGCCGGCCAGGGAGAGTCCACCGGTGAGGGCGGCCTCCACGGGCCCGATGCCGCCGGGGGCGGGGATGAGGGAGCCCACGGCGTTGGAGGCCAGGAAGGTGATGGCCACGGTGGCCAGCGGGATGTGCTGGTCGAAGGCGAGCAGCACCAGGTCCAGGGTGAGCACGAAGGCCAGGGTGAGCAGCAGGTTGCCGCTCACGCCGCGGGCCAGGCGCAGCGGGTTGCCGGCCATCCACACCAGGCGGGGCCAGATCTGCTTCAGGGTGGGCCCGGTGATCTTCCACAGCCAGGCGCGTACGGGCTTGAGCAGGAGCAGCAGGCCGATCAGCACCAGCGCGCCGGCGGTGGCGTAGATGACGGTGGAGCTGGGCAGGGAGAAGTCTATGAAGTCCCCGGAGAAC
Source organism: Buchananella sp. 14KM1171 (assembly GCF_041380365.1). Lineage (NCBI taxonomy): Bacteria > Bacillati > Actinomycetota > Actinomycetes > Actinomycetales > Actinomycetaceae > Buchananella > Buchananella felis. Next base: position 1,298,662 of record NZ_CP159981.1, read on the forward strand.
AGGCTCAGGATCGCCAGGAAGACCAGGGTGACGGTGACCTGGGAGGTCTGCCAGAGGGCCACGGTGGCCAGGGCCTGGGGCATGGTCTCGCCGCGGGTGAGCACGAAGCGCAGGTTGACGGCCACGTGGCCCATGCCGGCGGGCGCCACCAGGGAGACGATGGTGGAGGCGGCCTGCACCACGATGGCGTCCCACAGCCGGAAGGCCTTGAGCGCGAAGGACTGCAGGGCTAGGGCGCCGCCCAGGAAGTAGAAGAGGCCCATGCCGAACGCGGCGGCCAGGTACCACGGGTTGGCGGTGCCCATGGCGGTGGCGATCTCTGAGAAGTTCATGGATCCCAGCACGCCCCAGACCAGGAAGACGACGAAGACGATCATCACCAGGTTGCGCACGGAGAAGCGGGCGACCTGCACTGGCGGTGCGGCGGCCTCGCCCTCGGGCATGAGGCTGACCAGGACGTCTCGCAGCAGCTGCATGCCGTCCTTGCCGACGGCGGCGAGCGTGCTGCGGGGCATGGTCAGTCGCTGCATGACGGGCGCCAGGGTGGCCAGCTGCTGCTCGCTGATGTACTCGGCGGCGGTCTGCAGGGCAACCTCGGCGCCGTATTGGGCGGTGAGCAGCGCCAGGGTCTGGGCCAGGTCGATGCGGCGGGCCAGGTCGTTGGTGGCGACCTCGCCGTTGTCCCAGTCGGTGATCCACACCTGCCCGTCCTGGTCCAGCCACACGGTGTTCTCGTCCAGGGAGCGGTGGGAGAGGCCGGCGTTGTGGGCGCGGCGCACGGATTCCCAGACGCGGCGGGCCGCGTCCTCCGGCGAGATGGGCTCGGGGAGGGCGGCGAGCGCGAAGAGGGGCAGGAGCTGCGGGGGGTGCTGGGCGGTGAGCACCAGTGAGTCCTCCACGCCGGTCACGCCGGTGAAGGTATGGGTGTTGATCCCGGCGGCCTTGGCCTGCTGGGTCATGAGCAGGGCGTGGTTGGCGGTGGTGGTGAGGGTGACGGCCGGGGTGGTGCGCAGGCCTTGGAGGCGCAGGCGGTCCCACAGGTGGGAGAGGATGGAGATGACCTCGCGGTCGTCGTCCAGCACCACCACGTCGGTGCGCTGCCCGGAGTCGTCCAGGGCGGCGTAGATGCGGGAGGCGGGCACGTGGAGGCGAGGCACCACGCCGGTCTCGACGTCGGCGAGCATCGCGGGCACGTCGATGAGCGGGGCGGGGGCCACGCCGAAGCCGATCAGGTCGCGTTCGGCGCTCGCGGTGGCGCTGGTGGCGAATTCGCGCGAGCGGACCTCGGCTGCGCCCAGGCTGGTCTCGGTGGTGACGAGGACGGCCTCGGCGCTGGCGGGGTTGGCCACGCCTAGGCGGATGAGCTGGTTGGCGGGGATGCCGGCGCGGCGTACTGCGGCCACGAGCTTGGCGTCGGTGGCGCGGGAGGGCTCGACGCCGTGGATGTAGCGCACGGCGTGGCCGACTGCGCGGCCCAGCAGGATGGTGATGATCGCGCCGGGCAGGGTGAGTGCGCCGCGCACCACGGACAAGGCCATGACGAGGCCGAGTAGGTACCAGCTCCAGCGCACGGAGGGGAGGCGGTCGCGGTTGCCGACGCCGGCCAGGAGCGCAGTGATGGCGGCCAGGGCCATGTTGATGGAGGCCACGGCCACGCCGTCGTTGGTGATGGTCAGGCCGCTCACCAGGGCCTCGGGGGCCCAGTTGGACAGCAGGTAGGAGACGCCGAGGCCGGTGGCCGCCGCGAGCACGGCGCACACGAGGGCGGTGGCGGTCTCCTGGTAGCGGCGGCGTAGCAGGAGCTCGGCCAGCACCAGCATGGGGGCGAAGAAGGTGAGGATGCTCTCCACCACGTTGACGGGCACCAGCAGTACCTGGCGCATGGCGGTGGTGACGGCGTTTTGCACGTCGAGGGTGACGCCGTGGGTGACGTTGCTGGCGACGACGGACAGGAGGAGCACGGCCAGGAGCCCCAGCAGGTTGAGGACCATGGAGACCAGGTCGGTGACCTTGCGGGTGCGGTGCTCGGGGACGTCGATCACCAGGCAGTTGACGGAGGGGCTGTGCCCGAAGTCGGTGGCGCTGAGTTGGGCACGCCGCGCGGTGCCGGCCTCCACGGCTTGGCGGCCGGCGGCCTGGCGGGGGTCGATTTCCTCTTCTTGGGCCATGGACATGGCTTCGGAGAGGTCGCCGGCCTGCCACCAGCGCCTCTTGGTGGACGACGTTGCCTCCGCCTGCCCCCCTTGTTCCGGCGCGTGCGTGGACTGCGCAGGTTCGGCAGTTGGCTGTGGCTGCTTTTCCTGCGGTTCCTTAGTCATGGGGGCGAGTCTACGAAGCTATGCGGGCGCGCGGAACTGCGGCGGGGCCGTGCGGCCCCAAATCGGTGCCTCTAGCGGTGGGCGTGTTCCGGGTTGGCGCTGGTGAGCAGGACGCCGGACTGGGTCTGGGCCCACTCGGAGACCAGGGTGACGATGTACGACATCTGGGTGCTGAGGTTGGCCCACCACGGGTCCAGGCTGTCTTCCTCGGTCGGGGCCAGGGTGACCTGGTCCAGGTCGTCGTCGCTGGTGGTCTCTAGGGCCAGCAGGGCGTCCTCGTCGATGGGGGCCGGGCAGGGCAGGTCGGTGACTGAGAAGTCGTTGTCGTGGTAGAAGCTCCACTGCGCCCGGTTGAGGGCGTCGTGGGAGTAGTCCACGAGTTCCTTGGCGAACTGCGTCCACGGGGTGGAGAAGGCGATGTGCACGATCGCGCGGTCGCCGGGCGCGGCGATCCAGTAGTCGACGCACAGGACGGGGGTGGACTCGCCGTCCTCCTCGGCCTGGCCGGAGGCGATGCGCACGCGCCGGAAGGCGCACACGCCCGCCAGGCGCAGCTGCTCGAACTCGTCGCCCGGGAGGGCGGCGGCCCTGATGGAGCGGGCGACCACGGGCAGGGTGATGGGCCGGTTCGGGGTGGACAGGTAGTGCCAGAAGCTGGCGGCGGAGATCGGGATTCCTGCGGGCAGGCCATGCGGGGTGTCGGCGCAGGCGAAGAGGAAGGCCAGGGAGCGCCCGTCGTTGAGCGCAACCTGCTCGGCGATCTCGCCCAGCCAGGTGCGGGCGCGCTGGCTCTCGGGGAAGTGGATGGAAGAGAGGTCCTCGACCTGCTTGACCAGCTCGTTCTCCGACGCGGTCAGGTCCAGGGCGGTCCATCCGCTCCCCATGGGCACGCACAGGCCCCGGGCTTCGGGGGACTGGGGGGAGGAGGCAGTCTGCTTCTGCTGACCGGGATCCTGAGGGGAACCGGTGGACTGTTGTGCTGATGACACGTTTTCCCCTTTCGTCTGGCAGTGCCCACGTAACTGTAGGGCCTTTGTCCTAGAGCGCTAAATCCGCTCAGCTATGGCGATAGTTAATACCAGTCTTCCACTGCTGGAAGGCGGAGTGGGGGACCGGCGAGAGCGATTTTAATAACGGCTGGCCCGCCGCGCGCGGCGCGGCGGGCTTTTTGTGGACGGGCCTAGGCCGGCAGGGCGGCGCGCAGGCGCAGCGAGTTGCTCACCACCAGCACGGATGAGAATGCCATCGCCAGGGCGGCGATCATCGGGTTGAGCCAGCCGAACGCGGCCAGGGGGATGGCGGCCACGTTGTAGAAGAAGGCCCAAAAGAGGTTCTGCTTGATGGTGCGCAGCGTGGCGCGCGCCAGGCGGATCGCTGCGGGAACCGCCAGCAGGTCCGTGCGCACCAGCGTGACGTCCGCGGCGGCGATCGCCACGTCGGTGCCGGTGCCCAGGGCGATACCCAGGCCGCGCTTGCCGGCGGCGGCAAGCGCGGCCGCGTCGTTCACGCCGTCGCCCACCATGCCCACGGTGGCGCCCGAGCGCTGGAGCTCCTCCACGATGGCCAGCTTGTCTGCCGGCAGCACGCCGGCGCGCACGTTTTCTATGCCGACCTGTTGGGCCACGAACTGGGCGCTGGCCGGGTTGTCGCCGGTGACCAGCCACGGGGTCAGCCCCAGCGCCTTCAGTTCCGCCACGGCCTGCGCGGCCTCGGGCTTGAGCGGGTCGCGCAGCACCAGCAGGGCGCGGCTCTGCCCACCCCAGCCCACGGCCACCACCGTGGCGCCCTGGGCGGAGAGCTCCCGTGCCCGCCGCTCCCAGGCCGCCGCCTCATCCGCGTCCGCGCCGGCCGCATCCGCTGCGGCCCGGTCTGCGCCGTCCGTTCCGTCGGTCGCGCCGCCGCCGAGCTGCTGAGCCACCCACTGCGGGCGTCCGACCGCAACCTCGGCCCCCTCGACGGTGGCGCGCACCCCGTAACCGGTGGAGGAGTTAAACGCGGCGACCGGCGGGAGCGCGCCGGCGCCAAGCCGCTCCGAGGCCTCCCGGGCGGCTTCGGCCACCGCCGCAGCGATGGGGTGCTCGGAGTTCGCCTCCACCGCGCCCGCCAGCCGCAGCGCGGTCAACGCCTCGCCGTGGGCGGGGCCGGCGGCAACGTTGGCCAACCCCGCCAGCGGAAGCGGGGCCGCCCCCGGCGAGGCGGCCAGCACGGCCTCCACGCGCATCCGGGCCTGGGTGAGCGTGCCGGTCTTGTCCAGCACCACCGTATCCAGCGCCCGCGTGGACTCCAGGATCTCCGGCCCCTTGATCAGGATGCCGCGCCGGGCGGCCGCAGAGGTGCCCACCAGCAGCGCCGTGGGCGTGGCCAGGCCCAGCGCGCACGGGCAGGCGATGATCAGCACCGCCACCCCGGCGGTGAACGCCGCCGTCAGGGACGGGCCCCACAGCCACCAAGCCCCGAAGGTGAGCAGGCTCAACGAGATCACCACCGGCACGAACACCGCGGAAATCCGGTCCGCCAGGCGCTGCACCGGCGCCTTGCCCGCCATCGCGTTCGTCACCAGCGCGCTGATCTGCGCCAGCGCCGTGTCCTGCCCCACCGCCGTGGCGCGCACCAGCAGCGCCCCGGAGGTGTTCAGCGTGGCGCCGGTGACCCGGTCGCCGGGGGCCACGTCCACAGGCACCGGCTCCCCGGTGAGCAGGGACTCGTCCAGGGCGGAGGTGCCGTCAACCACCACACCGTCCGTGGCGACCTTCTGGCCGGGGCGCACCAGGAAGTGGTCCCCCACCCGCAGCTGCTCCACCGGCACGCTCACGGTGGCGCGCGTGGTCAGGTCCGTGACCAGGTCCACCTCCTTCGCGCCCAGCTCCAGCAGTGCGCGCAGCGCGTCTCCGGCTTGGCGCCGGGAGCGGCCCTCCAGGAACCGGCCCAGCAGCAGGAAGACGACGATCGCCGCAGCGCCCTCGAAGTAGAGCTCCGCGCCCATCGAGTGGGTGGAGTGGCGCGGCAGCAGCGTCATGGACATGCGCATGCCGATCTGGCCCGCGCCGCCCCAGATCAGGGCCCACGTGGACCACGCCAGCGAGGCCAGCACGCCCAGCGACACCAGCGTGTCCATGGTGGAACCGCCGTGCCGCGCGGCCCGCGCCGCCGCCACGTGGAACGGCCAGGCGCCCCACGCGCCCACGATCCAGGCCAGCGGCGCGATCACCCACTGCCAGCCCGGGAATTGCAGCGGCGGGAACATGGACAGCGCGATCACCGGCGCGGCCAGCACCGCGCACACCGCCAGGTGCGTGCCCAGGCCGGCCGCCGTGGCGGGCGCTTGATTGTCCGACGTTGCCGCCCCGCCGCCCCCAGCAGCGGCCGCAGCGCCGGGCGGCGCAGCGGTGAGGGCGGCGGGCGGGGCGTCGTGCACCCCGGCAGGCGGCGTGGACTGGGCCGCAGCGGTGGCCGGCACGCGCAGGGAGGCGGTGTAGCCGGCGGCGCGGACGGCCTGAATCAGCTCTTCGGCGCCGACAGAGGGGTCGGTGACCTCGACGCGGGCGGAGTTCGTGGCCAGGTTGACCAGCGCCGAGACGCCGGTCAACTTGTTGAGTTTGCGCTCCACGCGGTTGACGCACGACGCGCACGTCATGCCCTCCACGTTCAGGTCGATGAAGCGTTCCTCGCTGGCCACTGGTTCCTCCTGGCTGGGTGGGGCCCGGTTACTTCTCGTCGCGGCGGATGGCGACGACGTCGTAGCCGGCCTCGTCGATGGCGGCGTTCAGGGCGGCGTCTTCCACCGGCTCGCTGATCACCACGGTGACGGTGGAGGTGGCGTCCTTGCGCAGCAGCACGGACACGTTGTTCACCTGCGGCAGCAGGTTCAGCTCGTCGGTCACGTGGCTGACGCAGTGGCCGCAGGTCATGCCGTCCACGTCGATTTCGATGGTGCGGTCAAAGGTGGTGGGCTCCGTGCTCATGGAATTCTCCTTCTTGGGTGGGTGCGGTTAGGCGCGAATAAAACGGTTGAGTGCGGTCATTACCTCTTGGACCTTTTCTTCCCCCTCGGCCCGGGAGGACTGGGCGGCCTGAATGACGCAGTGGTTCATATGGTCCGCGAGCAGCGAGTTGGCCACGGCCTGCAGCGCCTTGGTGGTGGCGGAAATCTGCGTCAGCACGTCGATGCAGTAGGTGTCCTCTTCGATCAGGCGCTGCAGCCCGCGCACCTGCCCCTCGATGCGGCGTAGCCGCGCCTGCAGGGCCGGCTTGCTGTCTGAGTAGCTCGCCATGGGGCTCCGATCGGGCGGTTGAATGGAAGTTAGGTCTGGGGGAGTGGCAGTGGGTGGGGGATGCGGCGGCCGCCCACACAGTGCCGTGTTTTCGCGCCTCAGTATACCCCCTGGGGGTACGGATGCAAGGCTGGCGGGGCGGCGAAGTGTGGGCAGTCCAACACGATTGGTATGTACCACTTGGCGGCCTGTGCCACTACATTCATGCCCAGTGTTAAGTGATCAAAAGTGATCGACACTCACCTGGGTCTTCCCAAAGCGCGCACGCAAGCGCGGCCTTGGGGCAAGGCTTGGAGTTCGCGGAGGCTCTAGAGGAGCGGGCCCGAGCTTCAAGAGGGGAAAGGGGTCCAGCATCGAAGGGACGCGGTGCTGGACCCCGACCCGTATTTAACGGCACAAATCCCCAAATGCGCGGGAGTCAAGCAAGCATTTAGGCGCTGACTATCATTTGTCTGCCATTTTGCTTATGCTGAGACGCGACTACGCGCTTTCGTGTCGTCAGATGACCTCATTCCTTCCCACGTACTGAGGACAAAAAGCACATGAAGAACTCAATTAGCAGAACTATGCCTCTGCGAGGAGCTTGGTTGGCGCTGGCGCTAACCGTGCTCCTGCTTGCCCAGATGGCGTTTACCCCTTTTGCGGCCAAGGCCGTTTCTGCCGCGCCGGCAAACTACGACCTCAAGATCACCACCTTCGACGCGCTCCAGGATGGCAGCGAGCCGGACCTGACGGGTTGGAGCGGAGTGCCGATCGAGGCGGTGGCGCATGCGCACGTCTCCGGAATAGGAGAGGGGCTCCAGAACGTCCTATTCAGGCTCTCCATTCCCAAGCAGTCCGAATACATCGAGGCGGTGGAGTTCCTAGAGCCGCGCGAATCCTCATACACCGTCCGCTCAGAGGACGAGTCCAGCTGGTTCGTCGAATACTACGTAGACGACTTGGCCGATCAGACCACCATCAGCGCGCCCTTCTCACTCACCTTCCGCAACGGCGCTGCCCCCAACGGCACCACCGTGACGCCCACCTGGATCCTGCTCTCCGACGAGCGCACCGAACTGGCCTCCGCCACCGCCACGTTCACCGCCAAGGCTTCCACTGCCTACAAGTTCAGCATGCAGGCATCGGAGGGCGTAGTTAAGAACGTCGAGGGCCAGCAGAACCGGGAGCGCGTTGCGCAGGCAACGTTCCAGCTTGCCTCCGAGCAGGAGGCGAGCGACGCCACCCACACGCCCGTCGAGGGCGTCCTGGTCAGCTACGACTTCCACGTCATTCCCGACCCCGCCTCCGGCGCGCCGGACGGGGCCGGCCAATTCTTCCCCTCCATGGTTCGCTTCGAAAACACCCTCGCCGAGGGCGTAGAGCTCGCCCCGCAGTCCATCCAGGAGGGATGGAGCGTGCAGGGGAACAAGGCCGTTTTCTCCGACGCATGGGACGCGGAGGCAACAGACACTCGCGGCTACTTCAAGCGGATCCACCTGCTCTACAAGAACGTGGCCATCAAGGCACCTGCCGGCACGCCGCTAATGCACCAAAACGTCGGCACCGCCTTCCTCACCTACGAGGGCACCGACACGATGGTGTCCAGCACCGACACCGCCTGGGCGGAGTTCCGGGCCTACGGACCGCCCGCCGCCCCCGCCGCCCTGCAGCTGGAAAAGACCGCCAAGACCCCCCAGCTGACCTACGGCCACGACAGCCTCTGGCGGGAGGGAAGCTCCATCCCGGAGCAGGGTTCCGGCCGGATCAAGTTCGCCCTGAACTGGAGCCAGGACGGAGACACCCACCTGGCCAAGCGCGTCTCCGACCACTCCCTTGACCCGCGCCTGTACTACGACACCTTCGAGATCAGCCGCGGCTACCGCCTCAGCGCCCCGCAGGCCGCCGACCGTCAGGTGGAGGAGGCGCTCAACAACTCCTTCAACATCCTCTACGGCGTGCGCGCGAACGGCTACCGCGTAGAGATCGGGCGTAACCTCCAGGTGGGCCGCGAGTTGACGGTCAACGACCAGATCCGCAGCTTCGTCGCCCTGGAACTCGACTTCCCCAGGGGCCTGGCCATGAACTCCGTGGGTTACGAGTTCACCGTGGGAACGGACATGGTGCGGGCCGAGGTGCAGAAGTGGGGCGGCAAGGAGTACGGCACCCCACAGGAGTACAGCAACAGCGCCACCTTCACCGCCACCGACAAGGTCACCGGTGTTGCGGCCACCAGCCCGGTGGCCACGGACACGGTGACCATCAAGCTGCCCGAACCGAAGCTCGACCTGAGCGGGGCCACCAACTACGGCCCCCGCACCTACCAGCGCTGCCCCGGCTTCAATCCCGGCCAGAGCCCCATCAGCTCCTGCCCCATGCTCTACCTGTTCACCGACACCCTGGTTCCCACCGGTAAGTGGGCGCCCGGCAACGGCACGGTCAACCGGCTGCGGCACGTGGTCATGCTCCCGCCCGGCGTCGAATTCGATCGCCTCTGGGACGTCAGGTTCAACAACTACACCCAGTCCCGCGACAGCTACACCACCCAAGTCCACCCGAACTACCTTGGCGACGGCCGCGACGCGCTGGTGGTGGACCTGGGCGTCAACCGCGTGGTGAAGTCCGCCGACCGGCCCAACGCCACCCTCTCCCTGCGCTACTACCTGCGCGCCACCGGCCTCGCCCCCGAGGGTGAGAACGTGATCGACTCCTACTCGATCTGGCGCGACAACGGCGAGCGCGAGGTCACGGCCGAGGACGGCACCCACCGCTACGTGGACGCCCTGGACCTCGACAAGGACGGCAACACCACGGAGGCGTTCCTCACCAACCGGCACACGATCAACATCGTCGGCGCCAAGGAGGTCAGCGGTCGCCTAGAGGTATCCGCCAACGGGACCGACTGGTTCGTCAGCTCGCCGATGGTGGACAAGGGCGACTACTTCTACTGGCGCCAGTCCGTCACCAACGGCACCGACGCCCCGGTTGACCGCGTGCAGTTCATCGACGTCTTCCCGCACGTGAACGACCACTCGATCGTGCCGGACGCCCACGGCGCCTACGCCCCGCGCACCTGGCTGCGCGAGAGCGACTACGGCGGCAGCCCGGAGGAGATGACCCACTCCGGGTTCCGGGCGCCGCTGGCCGGCCCCCTCAGCGAGCTACCGGAGAACGCGCAGACACTGCAGAAGTTCGACCTCTACTACTCCCTGATCGAGCAGGGCCCCGACCTCAACTCCGTGCTGCAGGTCACCTGGCTCACGGAGGAGGAGCTGGCGCAGCAGGTGGCGCAAAACCGCGCCTCCTGGGCGGACGTGCGCATGACCAAGGCCGTCCTGAAGCCGGGCCAGAGCCTGGAACCGGGCTACACGGCTCACCTGGTCTCCAAGCACCAGATGCCGCCCAGCGGCTACAACCGGCCGTACCTCAACACCCAGGCTGCCATCAACTCGATGATCGTGTCCCACAGCGACGGGACGTTCTTCGACACCAACAATTCGCGGGTAAACACGAGGAACTACACGATCACCGGCCGCGTCTTCATGGACCGCAACGCCAACGGCATCGAGGACAGTGACGACTACCCCGGAGACGGGCAGCTGGTCTACGTGAAGAATGCCGACGGCAGTCCGGCCCGGAACGCCGACGGCACCGAGATCGACGGCACCTTCCCCTCGTTCGGTGAGTTCAGCTTTACCGTGGACAAGCGCGGCGAGTACAAGCTGGTCACCCAGAAGCAGGACGCGGAGGCATTCAGCCCCGCCAACGCGACCGGAAACGGCACGATCTCCCACATCGAAACGGTGACCGGCAACGAAGGCGCCACCGGCGTATTCACGGTCTCGACCACCAACCCGTTCCCGAGCCGCAACATAGGTATCGTGCCCGGCAGGCGGGACCTGACGATCCACAAGGTGGACGACAAGGGCAGGCCGCTGCCCGGGGTCCGCTTTGAGCTGCGCCGCCGCCCCCCGATGATCGACGCGGTCAGCCTGCCCACGCTCACCAGCGCGGTGGCTGCGGCCGTAGGCGGCTTCGTCAACCCGGCGCAGGCTGGGCCGATGCCCATGCCCATTCCCCGGCCCATCCCCCGGCCCATGCCGCAGCCGCTGCCCAAACCGCAGCCCATGCCGATTCCCGGCCCGGCGATCCCGGGTCAGGAGACCCGCGTAGGCGAGACCGACTCCGCTGGTAACGCCACCTTCGAGAACCTGGAGTTCGGCGAGTACGATGTCATCGAGCTGGAGCCACTGCCCGGCTTCCTCCCGATCGACCCGTTCTCGATCTACCTCTCCGGCACCAGCCCCTACCCGTCCAACGAGCAGGACGGTGCCTACCGGGTGGTGAACCACCAGTCCGGTGCCCAGATCCAGATCACGAAGGTTGATGCGGAAGACCCGCAGACCACCCTGGCCGGCGCGGTGTTCGAGCTGCTCCAGGGCAACACCACCGTGCAGACCTCCCAGCCCACCACGATGGACGGCATCACCAACTTCTACGGGGTGAGCCCCGGTGAGTACCGGGTGGTGGAGGTGACGCCGCCGCGTGGTTTCTCCACCGGCGCCCCCTTCGACGTGACGGTGGATCAGTCCAGCACCCTTATCGAGAAGACGGTGGAGAACTACCGCTCCGAGGGCGCCGTGCTGCTGATGAAGACGGACGAAGCGGGCAGGCCCCTGCCAGGCGCAGAGTTCGGCCTGTTCCCGGTGATGGGGTTCGGCGACCAGGACACCCCGCGCTACACGGCGACCTCCGGCCAGGACGGCGTGGTGCGTTTCGACTTCGTCAGCTTCGGGGAATACCAGGTGCGCGAGCTCTCCGCGCCGCCCGGCTACGTCAAGAGCGAGCGGGTTGATACGGCGTACCTGGCAAGCGACGCCTACTTCATTGACCTGCGCTCGGAGCCGTTCGTCAACCGTGCCGTTTCCGGCACCGTGGAGCTGACCAAGGTTGACGCTGCGGACATGGTTTCCCTGCTGCCGGGCGCCGAGTTCGGCCTGTTCCAGCTCGGTCCCGACGGCGCGCCGGCCGCCCAGCCCCTGATGCGTCAACGCTCCGGCACCGACGGCGTGGTGCGCTTCACCCCGGTCCCGGTGGGCTCCTACCAGGTGAAGGAGATCGAGGCCGCGCCTGGTTTCGTCCTGTCCACCCAGACGTGGGACGCCCAGATCTCCGCCCAGGGCGAGGTGGTCAACCTCGGCAAGGTGGGCAACGCCCCGATCGCGAGCACTGTGACGGTGAAGAAGGTGGAGGCCGGTAATGCCGGTGTGGCTCTGCCTGGCGCCACCTTCGGGTTGTTCCCGGTTTCCGAGGCCGGTGTGGTGGCCGACGTTGCCGCCTATACCACCCAGTCGCAGGCCGACGGCGTGGCTACCTTCACGGGAGTCCGCAAGGGCACCTACGCGTTGCGTGAGGTGGCCGCCCCCGCCGGCTACGTGCTCTCCACTGCGGAGAAGCAGGTGGTGGTCTTCGAGCACGGCGCTACGGTGCCGCTCGGAGACTTCGAGAACACGCCGATCACTGGGTCGGTGAGCGTGAAGAAGGTTGAGACCGGCGCGGCGGCGAACCCGTTGGCTGGCGCGACGTTCGGCCTGTTCCCGGTGTCCGAGGCCGGTGTGGTGGCCGACGTTGCCGCTTACACCGCGCAGTCGCAGGCCGATGGCGTGGCTACCTTCACGGGTGTGCGTTTTGGGAAGTACCAGTTGCGTGAGACCGTGGCGCCGGTGGGTTACCAGCTTTCGACCGTGACCAAGGAGGTTGTGGTTTCTACCCAGGGCCAGACGGTTGCGGTGGGTGACTGGGAGAACGCTCCGATTACTGGCACGGTGAGTGTGAAGAAGGTCGAGGCGGGTAATGGCGGTGCGGCGGCGACCCCGTTGGCTGGTGCGACCTTCGGGTTGTTCCCGGTTTCCGAGGCCGGCGTGGTTGCTGACGCGGCTGCCTATACGGCGCAGTCGCAGGCCGATGGCCAGGCCACGTTTGCGAACGTGCGTTTCGGTAAGTACCAGTTGCGTGAGACGGTGGCGCCGGCGGGTTATCAGCTTTCGACCGTGACCAAGGAGGTTGTGGTTTCTACCCAGGGCCAGACCGTTGCGGTGGGTGATTGGGAGAACGCTGCGATTACTGGTTCGGTGGTGTTGACCAAGGTTGATGCTGCGGACATGGTGTCGGTGTTGCCGGGGGCTGAGTTTGGTTTGTTCCCGGTTGGTGGTGATGGGCAGGTGGCTGCTGCGCCGGTTGATCGTCAGGTTTCTGGGCGTGATGGTGTGGTGCGGTTTGAGAATGTGCGCTTTGGTTCGTACAAGGTGCGTGAGCTTGTTCCGGTGCTTGGTTTCCAGTTGTCTGGTCAGTCTTGGGATGCCCAGGTGGTTTCGCAGGGGCAGGTGGTCAACGTGGGCAAGGTGCCTAACGCGGTGATCACTGGCACGGTGAGTGTGAAGAAGGTCGAGACCGGTGCGGCGGCGACCCCGCTGGCTGGTGCTACCTTCGGGTTGTTCCCGGTTTCCGAGGCCGGCGTGGTTGCTGACGCGGCTGCCTATACGGCGCAGTCGCAGGCCGATGGCCTGGCCACGTTTGCGAACGTGCGTTTCGGTAAGTACCAGTTGCGTGAGACCGTGGCGCCGGCGGGTTACCAGCTTTCGACCGTGACCAAGGAGGTTGTGGTTTCCACGCAGGGCCAGACGGTTGCGGTGGGTGACTGGGAGAACGCTCCGATTACTGGCACGGTGAGTGTGAAGAAGGTCGAGGCGGGTAATGGCGGTGCGGCGGCGACCCCGTTGGCTGGTGCGACCTTTGGGTTGTTCGCTGTTGCTGGCGATGGTTCGGTGGCTGACTCTGCTGCCTATACGGCCCAGTCGCAGGCCGATGGCCTGGCCACGTTCACGGGCGTGCGCTTTGGTAAGTACGAGCTGCGCGAGACCGCCGCGCCGGCGGGTTACCAGCTCTCGACCGTGACCAAGGAAGTTGTCATCTCTACCCAGGGCCAGACCGTAGCGGTGGGTGATTGGGAGAATGCCCCGATCACTGGCACGGTGAGCGTGAAGAAGGTCGAGGCGGGTAACGCCGCTAAGGTCCTGCCTGGCGCGACCTTCGGTCTGTTCCCGGTTTCCGAGGCCGGCGTGGTCGCCGACGCGGCTGCCTACACGGCCCAGTCGCAGGCAGATGGCCTGGCCACGTTCACGGGCGTGCGCTTTGGTAAGTACGAGTTGCGTGAGACCGTGGCGCCGGTGGGTTACCAGCTCTCGACCGTGACCAAGGAAGTTGTCATCTCTACCCAAGGCCAGACCGTAGCAGTGGGTGATTGGGAGAACCGGGCGATTGTTGGTGCGGTGTCGGTGACCAAGGTAGAGGCCGGTAACGCGGGCAAGAAGCTGGCGGGTGCCACGTTTGTGCTGGAGCAGGCCGGGGCGGTGAAGTACACGGCTATCTCCGGTCCTTCTGGTGTTGCCAACTTCGCGGGCGTGAAGGCCGGTACCTACCAGTTGCGTGAGACCAAGGCACCGGTGGGTTACCAGCTCTCGACCGTGACCAAGGAAGTTGTCATCTCTACCCAAGGCCAGACCGTAGCAGTGGGTGATTGGGAGAACCGGGCGATTGTTGGTGCGGTGTCGGTGACCAAGGTAGAGGCCGGTAACGCGGGCAAGAAGCTGGCGGGTGCCACGTTTGTGCTGGAGCAGGCCGGGGCGGTGAAGTACACGGCTATCTCCGGTCCTTCTGGTGTTGCCAACTTCGCGGGCGTGAAGGCCGGTACCTACCAGTTGCGTGAGACCAAGGCACCGGTGGGTTACCAGCTTTCGACCTTGACCAAGGAGGTTCAGGTCTCCAGCCAGGGCCAGGTGGTCCAGGTTGGCAACTGGGACAACAGCCCGATCACGGGGTCGGTGGCGGTGAAGAAGGTCGAGACCGGTAATGCCTCTAAGGTCCTGCCTGGTGCGACCTTCGGGTTGTTCCCGGTTTCTGAGGCCGGCGTGGTTGCTGACGCGGCTGCCTATACGGCGCAGTCGCAGGCCGATGGCCTGGCCACGTTTGCGAACGTGCGGTTTGGTAAGTACGAGCTGCGTGAGACCGTGGCGCCTGCGGGGTACCAGCTCTCGACCGTGACCAAGGAGGTCGTGGTTTCCACGCAGGGCCAGACGGTTGCGGTGGGTGACTGGGAGAACGCTCCGATTACTGGCACGGTGACGGTGACCAAGGTGGATGCTGATGATGCGGCCAAGAAGCTGGCTGGTGTGGTCTTTGCGTTGCGTCAGTCGGGGAAGAACGTCTACCGGGCCACCACGGATGGTGATGGTGTGGCCACGTTTGCGGGTGTGCGCTACGGCGTGTATGAGCTGGTGGAGGTATCCACGCTGGAGAACTACGTGCTTGACACTGCGTTTAAGGAGAGCGTGAGGGTTTCTGCCCAGGGCCAGAGTGTGGATGTGGGTAGCGTGACCAACGCGGTTAAGCGGGCCGATGTGGTGGGGGTGAAGAAGGACCAGGCTGGTGTGCCGTTGTCGGGGGCGGTCTTTGAGCTGCGCCAGGCGGGCAAGGTGGTTGCTAGCGCGACTTCTGGTGTGGATGGTGTTGTGCGTTTTGGTGCGGTGCCGTGGGGGGAGTATGAGTTGGTGGAGACCAAGGCTCCTGCCGGGTACAAGCTCAACGCGCGTGCCGTTGTGGTCAGTGTGAAGCAAAGTGGTGGCCAGGTGAGCCTGGATGACATCGTTAACGTCAAGGAAGAGCCTGCCACCCCGCCCACGCCGACCCAGACCCCGTCGCAGACCCCGAGCCAGACTCCGTCTCAGACGCCGAGCCAGACTCCGTCGCAGACCCCGAGTGAAACTCCGTCTCAGACGCCGAGTCAGACTCCGTCCGAGACTCCGTCGGGTACGCCGACTCCGTCGCAGACCCCGAGTGAAACTCCGTCCGAGACTCCGTCGGGCACGCCGACTCCGTCTGAGACGCCGTCGCAGACGCCGACGCCTTCGCAGCCGGGCCAGCCCACGGCACCGCCGGCGGCGCCGTCGCCGACTCCGTCTGCGACTGCGACCCCGGGGCGCACGGGCAAGCTGGCCAAGACCGGTAGCGACGCCGCCCAAGTCCTGCCCTGGGCGGTAGCCCTGGCAGCTGGTGGTCTGCTGGTGCTCACTGCGCGCAAGCGGCGCCGCTAGCCGGGTACCACAGCCGGGAGGCACTGGGGCACTCACCTTCCTAGGCGGGTGAGGTCCCCGGGGCGCATGGTCGGCCCTTCCGCTTCGGTGGGAGGGCCGACTGCTCGTTTTGGCCCATTTCAGGCCCTTCTCAGACGAGAGCGTGTGGGGCCATTGAGGTGGTCCGGTGGGGAGGTCCGTTCTCTCTGGACCGGCTTCCGTGGCGACCAGAGTGGGGACTGGACCCGAGGGGCGCGTCGGGCAGGGCCGCTGGTCGTTGCGCAACCGGTTGCGCCTTTACGGTTCCTGTTGAGCCCTTGTTGCACCGGTTGTGGCTTTCTTGCACCTCTCGTGGCGCTACGGGGCTGATTAACGGCTGAAAAGGTCGCCCAAAGGCGCAAGAGCTGCAACAAAGGCTCGGGAGCTGCAACAAAGGCGCAAGCGTTTGCGCACACCCCGGCCGGGGTGGGCAGGCGCGGATAGGAAAGGGGTGCCTGGCCTCCTGCGGGTGTGGCAGAGGAAGGAGCGATGAGTTCGGGCGCGGCCGCGGCCCCCCAAGCTCGCAAATGCTGCAACGGGGTACATACGACCGCTTGGTGCCATGGCACCGGTCGGTCGGATGTGCCCCAACCGCACGCTTGTGCGCTCGGGGGTGGCCGCCACGGGGCGCCGGTCAGGGGAGGGCCGGCGTGGATTCCGGGTGGTGGGTGGAGCGTCGGCCACCTCGGGCGGCAAGGCCGGGCGGCCAAGCCAAGCCACCACGGGCGGCCAAGCATGGCGGCTGCCACGGGGCGCCGGTGTCTCCTGACGTGGCTGCAGCCTCTATCCCTGGCCCCCCAAGCTCGCAAATGCTGCAACGGGGTACATGTGACCGCTTGGGGCCATGGCACCGGTCGGTCGGATGTACCCCGACCGCACGCTTGTGCGCTCGGGGGCAGCCCCGCGCGATCGTGGGCGACTTCCAGCAGGGCATCCGCACGCTTGTGCGCTCGGGGGCAACCCACTGCGCCCGCCGCGCCGGTGACTGCCGACGGTGCCGGCCACCGCACACGCCGCCCACCGCCTCCACAGCGCCGCGCGCTGAGCCGCGGAGCAGCTCGAAGCCCAACTCCCTGCCCGTGCGCTCTCATCAGTGAGGAGCCCCTTTTCGCCTGGTGAGACCGGGTGGGCCCGCAGGAACAGAGGCGTTCTGATCTTTGTTGCTCGGTTGACCTTGATTTCGCGCCATTTTTCTCACATGATTTGGGGAGTCCTATCTTGCTGCTTGAACGTTCAGCAGCAGTGGCTGCTAATCAATGGCGATTGCTCCCAAAGGAGAAGTGATGCAAAGACGAGTCACCCAACGCGCGATGGGGGTGTTGGCAGGCGTTGCCGCATTGAGCCTGCTCTCTACCACCTCCGCTTTTGCTGAGCCGGAGGAGCGGAACATCGCCCTTGGGCAGCAGGTGGTTGCCTCTAGCGTGGAGACGGCGGGCAAGTGGGGGCCCGAGAAGGCCGTGGACGGCGACGATGGTAACGGTGGTACGGCCAACCAGGGCGCTGCGGATGCCTCCCGTTGGTCCGGTCGCGGCGAGGCCAACGGCCACCTGACCGTCACGCTTCCGCCCAACGCGGTGGCCAAGCGTGCGCGCATTCAGTGGGCCGGCGCCTGCTCCACTGAGTACCAGTTCCAGTACTCCACCGACGGGCAGACCTTCGAGCCCGCCTCCGAGCGCGTCACCAAGACCGGGGATGGGTGCTTCAAGAAGTCCATCGAGACCCCGTTGACCATCCCGGCGGGCGTGAAGCCCACCCACCTGCGCCTGCAGTCCTTTGCGCTGCGCAACCAGTGGGGCCCCTCGCTGTGGGAGTTTGAGATCTGGGGCACGGCCGACGCTCCGCCCCCGCCGGCCTCCGACATCGCCAAGGTAGTCCCGCTGCCGGACAGCGTCGTTGCGGGGGAGGGCACCTTCACCCTGCCGGCGAACGCCTCCATTAGCTTCACTGGCGGTGGCGAGTTCGCCGCGAAGGACTTGGCGGAGTTGCTGCGCCGCTCCACCGGCTACGACCTGCCGATCTCCCAGGACGGCAAGATCAAGTTTGTCCTGGACGCCGCCTGGACCGAGGGCGGTGACGAAGGATACGAGCTGAAGGTGACGGCCGACGGGGTGACCGCCAAGGCCAAGACCGAGGCCGGTTTGTTCTACGCCTCCCGCACTCTGCTGCAGCTGCTCGGCCCGTGGGCCACCTCCACCGAGGCCGTGAAGGGCCCGTGGGAGGTGCCCGCCCAGACCATCGTGGACAAGCCGCGCTACGAGTACCGCGGCCTGATGGTTGACGTGGTGCGTTCCTTCCTGACCAAGGACGAGATGCTGGGCATCATCGACCAGATGGCGCACGTCAAGCTGAACAAGCTGCACCTGCACCTGACCGACGACCAGGCCTGGCGCGTGGAGATCACCAACGAGGGCCGCGTGGCTGGCGACGACATCGACTACACGCGCCTGACCTCCATCTCCGGCAAGACCGCCGTGCTCACCGCGAAGTGGGCTCCGATCTCCGTCAAGGCGGACGACCCCGTCACCGACGGCGTGGCGCGCGTGCCCGGCATCCCCGGCTTCTACACGAAGGAAGACATCCGCGCGATCGTCGCCTACGCCACCGCCCGCAACATCGAGGTGATCCCCGAGATCGACGGCCCGGCGCACTCCAACGCCCAGCTGCACGCGATCCCGCAGCTCAACGGCGGCGGCTCCCACCCGGTGGTGCCTGAGGGCCAGACCACTCCGGTCATCACCAACACCTCCGTGGGTGACGCCAACATGGGCGCTCGCAACGAGAACACCTACAAGTTCCTGGCGCACGTCTTTGGCCAGGTCACCGACATGATGCCGGGCAAGTACCTGCACGTCGGTGGCGACGAGCCCCACAACATCTCCGGGGCCGACTACGCCACGTTCATGGAGCGCACCATGCCCCTGATCGCGGCTCGTGGTCGCACCCCGATGGTGTGGAACGAGGCTGCCGCTCACCTGAGCAAGCTGCCCAACGGGACCGTCATCCAGTACTGGAACGGCAACGCGCAGCAGGTGCGCAACGCCATCCTGTCCGGGCGCGGCATGAAGCTGATCATGTCCCCGGCCACCACCACCTACTTCCCGCAGCGGCAGACCAACGCCCTGGGCGGCCCGAGCTGGGCGTGCGGTAGCACCCCGTGCGACCTGGAGCGGTTCTACAACTGGGACCCCTCCCTGTCCGGCCCGGCCGTTGGCGACCAGCACATGCTCGGTGTGAGCGCCGCCTTCTGGGCGGAGCACACCCGTGGCATTAAGGACTCCCAGTTCCGCCTTTACCCCCGCCTCATGGCCACCGCTGAGGTGGCGTGGACGCCG
This sequence comes from Buchananella sp. 14KM1171, assembly GCF_041380365.1. Lineage (NCBI taxonomy): Bacteria > Bacillati > Actinomycetota > Actinomycetes > Actinomycetales > Actinomycetaceae > Buchananella > Buchananella felis. The sequence continues at coordinate 1,317,729 of NZ_CP159981.1, forward strand.
CAGGCCGACCGCAGCTTCGAAGACTTCGTCAAGCGCATGCCGGCTCGCGGTGTGGAGCTGAACCTGGCCGGCGCCAACTTCTACGGCGACCCCAAGGTTACGTGGGCCAAGGAACTGCGCGGCGACGCGAAGGTGGAGGCCGACGGCAACCTGGCCTACCTGAGCGCGCCCGTGGCCGACGTTGCTGCCGCCACGGTCACCGTGCGTGACGCCAAGGGGCAGACTGTGCCCGCCACCCTGGTGGGCCAGGCGGCCGCTGCGCGTGGCCAGGACCTGCGCCGTCCCAACGACGGTGCCGTGCGTGCGGTTAACACCACCTACGTGGTGCGCACCGAGCAGGCCAACCTCGAGGGGCCGCTGGCCGTCGAGGTGGTAGTTGGCGGCGAGACCCTGCGCGCCACGGCCGACGTCTCCACGACGCCGGCGCCGGAGCCGTCCACCTCGGCCTCCGCGAGTGCGTCGGCCTCCGCGTCGACTTCGGCGAGCGCTTCGACTTCGGCCAGCGCGTCGACTTCGGCCAGCGCTTCCGCGTCCACGTCTCCTTCTGTCAGCACCTCCGCGTCCGCTTCGGCCAGCGCGTCGGCCACGGTCACCGCCACCCCGTCCACCCCGGCCGTCCCGTCCACCCCGGCGCAGCCGGCGCCGCTGACCATCAAGCGTCTGGCGGGCGCGGACCGCGTGGCCACGGCGATCGAGGCGGCCAAGGACGGCGGGTTCACCCCTGGCACCGCTCTGCTGGCCACCGGCAAGAACTACGCCGACGCCGTCTCCTCCGGCCCGCTGGCCGGTGCGTTGAAGGCGCCGCTCTACTTCTCGGTGACCGCAACGCTGGAGCCCTCCGTGCTCCAGGCGATGCTGGACTCCGGCGTGAAGAAGGTCTACATCGTCGGCGGCAAGAACTCCGTCAGCGAATTGAAGGCTGAGGCCCTGCGCCTGGCCGGCATCCAGGTCGAGCGAATCACGGGTGCCAACCGCGTCGAGACGGCCGTAGCGATCACCCACAAGCTCACCGACCTTGGCCACCGCCCGGCGAAGTTCTTCCTGGCCTCCGGCCTGTCCTACGCAGACGCGTTGGGCGCGGGCGTGGCGGCCGGGCGTGAGAAGGGTGCGGTCCTGCTCACCCAGGGTGCCAAGCTGCCGGCTGCCGTGCGTGAGACGCTGGCCGACTACAAGACGGAGCCCGTGGTGGTGGTCGGTGGCGCCGCTGCCGGCATCATGGACGACTCCGGCCTGGCGGGCCGCAATGCCAAGCTCATCATGGGCGTGGACCGCTTCGACACCGCTGGCAAGCTGTTCACTGAGTACGCGGCGAACGCGAACAAGCTGGTGATCGCCTCTGGCACGGACTTCGCCGATGCCCTGGCCGCGGGTCCGCGGGCCCTGGCCGGCAACGCGGGTCTGCTGCTGGTCAAGTCCAACGACGTCACCTCCGCCACCCGCCGCGCCCTGGTGGGCGCCAAGGTGGACGCGATCGACGTGCTGGGTGGCAAGCGGTCCATCAACGACAGCGTTCTGGTCAGCCTGGAGCGTCTGCTGCGTCCGTAAGCGCGGTGTCCGGGTGGTGTGAGCACCACCCGGACACCGCTCAGCTTCGCGAAACCGCTGCCTGCAGGTAGGGTTCGGCTTCCCGAAGAGCAAAGGTGGGGCCCCGCACGCTAGTGCGGGGCCCCACCCATTGTGTCGGACAGCCCGTGCCCTCCCGCGCTCCCTCCGGGGCCCGGAAAGCGCCCTACCAGGCCTCCAGGAAGTCCTTCCAGACCGCGCGCCACTGGCCGATCGACTCCCGCCCGGAGAGCTTGGAGTGGTTCACGGTGATGCCCACCTTCCCTGGCTCCTTCTGGGTCAGGGAGATGACCACCTGGGTCGAGTCGTCCAGGGTGGCGCGCCAGTAGCGCCAGCGCGGCGTGGAGGAGGCGTTAGGGGTGTTCAGGAACGTCAGCCCGCCGATGTCCGGCACCGAGTCAACGAAGTTGAGCCAACGGGAGAAGACCTCGTCCAGCTCGCCCGGCAGGGTCTTGGAGACGGACATCTGGTAGGAGCCGTCGGCGGCTTGGCCGGGCTGGCGACGGCCGATGTGCTGCTCGTACGTCACCGTGACGGATTGCGCCCACCAGTCGGGGGAAACAACCTCCGGTCCTAGCATTGAGCGGACGATGGAAACGATTTGGCAGTGGGAGAGCTCGGCGCCGCCGGCCTTGTTAAGCGTGTGCACCCAGCGCTCCCATGAGCGGTTGGTAGCGCCCGCGATTGCCTCGGTGCTGGCAGCCATTGGCATCCCCATCCCGTCAACGCGAGGAAGACCCCTTCGCCTTCCGGCGGTTCCATAACTGGAATCCGACCCAAACGATTACCGCAATAACGATAATGGCGAGGACAACTTTCGACAAGTTTCCTACATAGACCTCGACTACGTGCCACTGCTCGCCTAACAGGTAACCCGCCCCCACAAGGACGCTGTTCCAAATGAGGGAGCCAATCGTTGTCAGCAGGGTGAACAGCCAGAGGTTCATCTTCGTAACGCCCGCAGGGATGGAAATGAGCGAGCGGAAGATCGGAATCATGCGGCCAAAGAAAACGGTGTACTTACCGTATTTCACGAACCAGGCCTCGGTGCGGTCCACATCCTCAATCTTCACCAAAGGCAACTTGTTAAATATTTTACGAGTTCGCTCGCGGCCCAGCGCCGCCCCCAATCCGTAAAGCGCCAGGGCGCCCACAACGCTGCCGGCGGTGGTCCACGCCAGCACGGCGGGTAGGGACATGGAGCCGCGGGAGGCGGTGAAACCGGCCAGCGGCAGGATTACCTCGCTGGGCAGGGGCGGGAACAGATTCTCCAGCGCGATCAGGAGGGCGGCCCCAAAGCCGCCCAGGGTCTCCATGATGTTGACCGCCCACGCCGCGATGCCGGTGAGCTGCTCGGCCTCCGGGGCGGGGACCGGGCTAGGGGTGGGGGTAGCCGTCAGCGCGGCCAGGCTGGGAAAAATCATGAGCCAAACCTAAACCAACCAAACTGGCGTTAACTGTTGCCTTCCCCACCTTTGAGCGAGATTTGGCTGCGGGCGATGGAGTAGCTGCGCCCCCTATCCGCCCCGGTGGGCCCGTCAGCGCCCTCGGCTGGACCATCGGCGCTCCCGCCGGCCTGAGCCGGCGCATCAGCCCCGACGCCAGCCGCACCAGCGCGCCCCGCGCCACCAGCACACCCCGCCGCACTGTCGCGCCCTGCGCCACCAGCGCGCCCTGCGGCAGCGCCGACTCGCCCCCCGCGCGGGTGTGAGAGTAGGACCAGCAGCACCGTGACCGCCACCAGCAGCGCCAGCACCAGCCAGTTCGGCAGCGGAGTGAGGGAGGCCGCCACGTTGCTCTCCAGGTCAATCAGGTGCCCGGTATCCACCAGGCCGGGCAGCAGCGTCGTCCCCCGGGAGAAAAACAGCAGACCACCCAGTGCCATCATGACCACACCGGTGATCACCTGGCCCCGCGTGGTGGAGCGGCCCAGCACCTTAACGGGCTTGGGGCGCAGCCAGCGGCGGGCGAACGGCTCAAAGCGCCGCCACGCCACCGCCATCAGCAGCAGCGGCAGGGCCATGCCGGCCCCGTAGATTGCCAGCAGCAGCGCGCCGTAACTGGGCTGCCCGCCCAGGCCCACCAGGAACAGCACGCCGCCCAGGATCGGGCCGGCACAACCCGCGCCCGCCAGGCCGTAGAGGGCGCCCAGCAGGAACACGGCGGCCGACGTCGCCGCGCCACCGCCCCCACCGCCCTGGGCGCCGCTAGCGGCGGCCTCAGCCTCGTGGCGCTTGGCCAGCCTGCGCGCGCCGGGCAGCCCGAAGCTAAACCCGAGGGCCATCGCCGCGCCCAGCAGCACTAGGGCCAGGGAGCCGACGTTGTTGATAGCGCCCGCGTGGCTGCGCAGGGCCAGGCCCAGACCGCCCGCTGCGGTGCCCAGCGGCACCAGGGTGGCCAGCAGGCCCAGGTAGAAGATCCCGGTGCGCGCCACCAGCAGGCGCGGGGAAGAAAACGCGTACGCGAAGAACGCGGGCAGCAGCAGGGCGGAACAGGGGGCAAGCAGGGTCAGCACCCCGCCGGCAAAGGCGCCCGCGACGGAGGCCGTCACTGCTGAGCAGCCAGGAGCTGGTAGCGGATGGTCTCCAGGAAGAACTCCGTCGGGTAGGCCCCGGCCACGGCCGTGTCGTTGATGACGAACAGCGGGGTGGAGGCCGCGCCAAGCGCCTGGTTGGCGTGCTGCAGCTCCGCCTGCACGGCGTCCACCGTGGCCTGAGAGGTCAGGTCGGCGGTGAACTTGGCGATGTCCGGGATGCCGATAGCGGTGGCAGCCGCCACCAGCGACTCCACGGAGTAAGACGGGTGAGAGTTCGGGTCCGCAGTGCCGAACAGGTGGTCGTAGAACTCCCAGAACATGCCCTGGTTACCGGCGGCCACCGCGCCCTGCGCGGCCAGCTGAGACTCCGGGCCCAGCACCGGCAGGTTGCGCCACTCGATGCGCAAAGTGCCGTCCTCCACCAGTCGCATCAGCTCCGGCTTGGTGTTCTGCGCCCAGCGGGTGCAGAACGGGCACGCGAAGTCCGCGTACTCGATCAGCACCACCGGGGCGTCCACCTTGCCCAGCGCGAACGGGTCACCCTCCTGGCGGCGCGGCTCACCGCGCAGAGCCTCCAGCGCCTTCGGGTCCGTCAGGGAGGGCGCGAAGGAGGGCATCTCCTGCGGCTGGGCCTGAGCCTGCTGCCCCTCGCCGCCCTGCGCCTCCTGCCCGCCCGGCTGCGCCTGCGCGCCGGCGGTGGGACCAGCCTGGGCGCCCGCCGGGGCCTCAGCGCGGCCCTGGGCCATCACCAGGTAGATCACCACGGCCAGCAGCAGCGCGATCACGGTCAGCAGCGCGGCGATCAGCGGCGAACTGGACTTGGCGGGCGCGGCCACAGCGGCAGAACCGGCGAAAGCCGGCTTATCCTCCCAGGCCATCACCGCCTCCTGCTCGTCGGCGGGGCGGGTCACGGGCTTCTCAGGCTTAGACATGCCAAACATGGTGCCATGGCTGCGCCCCGCCCGCTAAGGGCGTTGCCTGTGAAAAGACTCCACCGGAGGGCGGGAATAAAACCGGTCGCGGTGAAACGGCGGGGCGGGGAGAACGTCGTCCACCCAAAAGCCAGGTGGCGCCCTCCCCGCCCGCGCGAGTGCGCCGCTACTTTGCCAGGTGGCGCTCCACCAGCTGCGCGGCCAGGCCCGTGTAGGTGGCCGGAGTCAGGGCCAGCAGGCGCTCCTCCACGTGGGCGGGCATGCCCAGGCCGGAGATGAACTCGCGCATCGCCGCTCCGTCCACGCTGCGGCCGCGGGTGAGCTCCTTCAGGCGCTCGTACGGGTTCTCCATGCCGGTGGCGCCGGCCACCTCGGCGGCGCGCATCGCCTGCTGCACCGCCTCGCCCAAAACCTCCCACGCGCCGTCCAGGTCCGCCTCCATGGCCGCGTGGTTCACGTCCAGGCCCGCCAGGCCCCGCGTGACGTTGTCGATCGCCAGCAGCGAGTGCCCCAGCGCCACGCCGATGTTGCGCTGCGTGGTCGAATCCGTCAGGTCACGCTGCAGCCGCGAGGTCACCAGGGTGGCCGACAGCGAATCCAGCAGCGCGCAAGAGATCTCCAGGTTCGCCTCCGCGTTCTCGAAGCGAATCGGGTTGACCTTGTGCGGCATCGTGGACGAGCCCGTCGAGCCCTGCGCCGCCAGGTTTTGCTTGAAGTAGCCCAGCGAAACGTAGGTCCACACGTCCGTGGCCAGGTTGTGCAGCACGCGGTTGAAGCGGGCCACGTCGCTGTAGAGCTCCGCCTGGAAGTCGTGGGACTCGATCTGCGTGGTCAGCGGGTTCCACGTCAGGCCCAGGCCCTCCACGAAGGCGCGGGCGATCGCGTCCCAGTCCGCCTCCGGCACGGAGATCGAGTGCGCCCCGTACGTGCCGGTGGCGCCGTTGATCTTGCCCAGGTACTCCGCCCGCTCCACGCGCGCCAACTGGCGGCGCAGACGGTGGGCCAGCACGGCCAGCTCGCGGCCCAGCGTGGTCGGGGTGGCCGGCTGGCCGTGGGTGCGCGCCAGCATCGGGGCCTCAGCGTGCTCGTGGGCCATGGCGGCCAGGGCGTCGACCATCTTGCGGGCCGCCGGCAGCCACACCTCCGCGATCGCGGTGCGCAGGGTCAGCGCGTAGGACAGGTTGTTGATGTCCTCAGAGGTGCAGAAGATGTGCACGATCTCCCGCACGTGCGGCAGCACCGTCGACTCACCCAGCGTGGCCGGCGCGGCGTCCAGGCGACGCTTGATCAGGTACTCGATGGCCTTCACGTCGTGGCGGGTCTCCGCCTCGATCTCCGCCAGCTCCGCCACCGTCGACTCGTCGAACGTGGCCACCAGGGAACGCAGGTAGGCCTTCTCCTGCATGTTCAGGCGCGGCGCACCCGGCAGGAAGCCGCCGTCCGTCAGGTGAATCAGCCACTCCACCTCCACGTGCACCCGCGCACGGTTCAGCGCGGCCTCAGACAGGTGGTCCACCAGCGGCGCCGCCACGGCACGGTAGCGGCCATCCAGGGGGCCGAGGGCCAGCGGGAGCTCGGCCAAGTTGACGCGGTTAGAGGGGAAATCTGCAACGTGCGTGGGGCTAGCTGGAGTCATGGGCCCATTTTCCCAGGTTTTTGCCCCGCTGCGAACAGGCTGGAACGCGCTGGTGGCGTGGGGTGGCGCACTCGCCGGGAAGCGGCGGTGAGGGGCGACGCTGCCGCCCGGCCGGTGCGAGGGCGAGGCCCCGCCCCGTCACGCACAAGCTCCGCAGCCTCGTGCCGCCCGGCCGGTGCGAGGGCGAGGCGGGAGGGTGCGGTGGCCTGTGCACAACCTGCCGGGCCCCCGGCGGCGGCGGAGCTGTGGACGAACGCGGCGGGCCCGTTTTGCGCACCCGGGATGGAGCCGGGTGGGCGGGCGCGGGCAGGCTCGAGACGAAGGGAGGCCCAAATGTCCACGTCATCTACCTGGCTGGTCTACCAGTGCCTGGAAGGAGCCCGGGCGGCGCTAGAGGCCGCCGCCCAGATGCCCCAGGAGCAGTGGAGCGGAGCCGGGCGCGGCATCTACGACGCCCGCGTCGAGGACCTGCGCGGCCTCCTGACCAGCGTGGAGGAAGCGATGGACCAGGCGGAGGCGGACATCGCCCAGTACAGGGTGGCGGTGGTCAGAGTCGGGCTAGCACTTGGCGGAGGAACAGATGGTTGAGGTGGATTGGGCGGCCGGCACCCCCGGGCCCTCCGGCGGGCACGGGCGCGCCGACGGGCAGGGCGACGACGGGGGCGGCGGGAGGAGCGTCGTACCCGCTGGGCAGGACGGCGCGGCCTGGTGGAGCGCGGCGGCGGCACAGTCGATGGGCCGGGTCATCCTGCACGGCGGGGGCAGCAGCGTGCTCGTCAGCGACCCGTTCGCGGTGCAGGAATGCGGGCGCCTGCTCTGTCAGGCGGCATCCGGCCTGCAGGACGCGGTGGCTGCGGTGGCCGGGGCGCGCCTGGAACTGGCCGGGCAGTCGGAGCTGGCGCTGACCGAGCTCTCCAGCGCGCTCGCGTCACTGGAGAGGGTGGGGTGGCAGGCGGCGTCGGCCAGCCAGGAAGCGGCCGACCTGGCGGGGGCCACCTACCGGTCAGCGGCGCTGCTGGCGGAGGTGGAGCGCAGCGCCACCAGCATCTTCACCCAGGTCCCGATCCACCTGCGCGCCCGAGGCAGATGGCAGGCCATGGCGCGCAGGAACCGCGCTCTCGGGGCGGGGCGGGGAACCTGGTACAAGGGCAGCGTCTCGCAGCCCGCCCTGCAGGCCGTCTCCGCCTTCACCGACACCGCAGTTTTCAGCGTCCTGCTGATCCCCCACCTGGTCAGGCGCCACAGCGTCAGCGGGCAGATTCGGCGGTGGCTGGAGCAGGTGGAGTACGAGCGGCACGGCGGCAGGCCGGGACTCTACCTGCGCGATCCGGCTGCCGGGGTGTTGGGAAGGGAGCGCGGCTTCTGGGAGATGCTGGACTCGGTGGGCACCGGCTCGCTGACCGCCGGCGTGCCGGCCTGGCTCTACGGCCTGCCGAACGCTGCGGTCGGATTGGAGCCCCACATGCGGGTGCTGCCCACCAGCCCGCAAGCGGAGGCAGGGCCGTTCTTCCCCCTCGTGCTCGCCGGAGGCGCATACACCATGGATCGCTCGCAGCCGTTTGGTGCCAAGCCCGGCGAAGCGCGCACCGTTGGCGGTCAGGTGGTCCTGGAGCTGCACCGCTCCGGCTATGGCTCGCGGCAGTCGGAGCTGGCCGGGAAGTTGGGGCAGGCTTGTGGTGAGGTTAGCGGGCCGGCAGGGCGGGCTTGCGGGCAGGCAGGGCAGGCCGGCGGTGGGGCCGGGGGCCGGGAGGGACGTCGGCCCAGCCTCATCACCGGCGTCGCACTGGACGGTTCTCAGGGGGCGGGCGGCGGCGGAGCGGCGCTTCCCACGCCCGGGCGCGGCCAGGAGGTGCAGCTGCCGCGCACCCTGCAGGAGCACGTGAAGATGTTGGAGGAGCTGCCGCGCCGCGAGGGTTCCATGCTGGTGGGGGTGCTAGAGAGCCGTCAAGGGGTGACCGTTTACATCAACGGCACCAACGCATACAGCCCGATCACCACCAGCCCCACCTCGATGGAATCCAACCTGGAACTGGCGGCGGGAATCCGTAGCGATTCGGAGCGCACCGTGATCGCGGCACTGGAGTACGCGGGCGTGCAGCCCGGCACGAATGTGACCCTGGTGGGCCACTCCCAGGGCGGGATCGTGGCGGCCGCGATCGCCAGCGACCCGCTGCTGCAGTCCAGGTACGGGGTGGACAACGTGATCACCTTCGCCTCCCCGCTCGGTTACAGCAAGGTGCCGCCGGAGGTCAGCGTGATCGCGGTGGAGAACGTGGACGACTTCGTGCCCGCCCTGGACGGGCGCGTGAACGCGAACCTGCCCAACGTGGTCACCGCGACAGTGGACACGCGGCACGTGGATCTCGGCTTCGTGCACTCCCTGCCGGAGATGGGTGAGGCAGCCAGGCTGGTGGACGCCTACCCGGACGCCGATCTGCAGCAGAGGATCGCGAGGGTGCACGGGGCGATGGTGGCAGGGCAGGGGCCGGCGGCCCCTGCCCTGACCGGGAGGCTGACCGTGCTGGAGGGCAGGCTGCTGCCGGCCCTCAGCGACGTGCCACCGAGGTGGCCGGACGAATGATGCCCTGCACCACTGCGGAGATGACCGCGATGATCAGCGCGGCCCCAACTGCGGGCCAGAAGCCGGAGATCGCCAGGTCGAAACGGCCGCTGGTGACCTTGGCGGTCAGGCCCAGCAGGGCGGCGTTGATCACCAACGCGAACAGGCCGAAGGTGAGGATGTAGAGCGGGAAGGACAGGAAGCGCAACGGCCCCTTCAAGATGGTGTGGAACAGGGTGAGTACGGCCGCAATCAGGCCGTAGGTGAGCAGCTGGTCGGTGGCCGAGGAATGCTGGGCCACGCTCACGCCGTCGATCAGGCGGTCTGCTAGCCACAGCCCGGCCGCGTTACCTACAACGCGAATCAGGAACTTCATGTCTCCCATCTTGGCCCCTCGAGTGCAATCTGTCGCCTCGGGCCTAGGGTGGAGGCATGCCCAACCTCGATGCTTCCGCCGTCCAGATCCGAGCCGCTATTCGCGCGCTGCCCGCGTACGTGCCCGGTGCGCGCGCCCAGGGGGCGGTCAAGCTGTCCAGCAACGAGAACCCGTTCCCGCCCAGCCCGGCGGTGGTCGCGGCTATCGCGGCGGCGGCTGGCGGCGTGAACCGCTACCCGGACATGGCGGCCCGGGAACTGGTGGAGGAGCTGGCGCAGCGCCTGGGGGTGGAGCCGGCCCAGATCGTCGCTGGTAACGGGTCCGTGGCCGTGCTGGCGCACGTGCTGGCTGCGGTGTGCGAGTCCGGCACCCCCAGCGACGTGGTGATGCCGTGGCGCTCGTTCGAGGCCTACCCGATCACGGTGGAGATCGCCGGCGGGCGCTGCGTGCAGGTGCCGCTGACCGCCGACCACCGCCACGACATCCATGCCCTGGCCGCCGCCGTGCGCCCCAGCACGAAGGCGCTTTTGGTCTGCTCGCCCAACAATCCGACCGGGTCCCTGGTAACCCGGGCGGAGCTGGAGTGGCTGCTGAGTAACGTGCCGAGCAGTGTGCTGGTGATCCTGGACGAGGCCTACCTGGAGTTCGCCCGCGCCGGTAGCGGTGGCGGCGTGGCTAGCGGCGCCGGTAGCTCCGAGGCGCAGGCCGTGGTGGCCGACGTTCCCGGCGGCCGCAGTGAGGGGGCGGCGGGCGGAACGTCGGCCCACGACGTCCATGACGGCATCTCGCTCATCGAGCGTTACCCGAACCTGGTGGTGCTGCGTACTTTCTCCAAGGCCTACGCCCTGGCCGGGGCGCGCGTGGGTTACGCGGTGGCTAGCTCGGAGGTGGCCGGCGCGATCCGCGCCACCTCCACGCCCTTCGGGGTGAACTCCCTGGCCGTGGCCGCCGCGCGCGCTGCCCTGGCGGAGGAGGAGCGCATGCGGGCGCAGGTGACCGAGCTCGTGGCGGAGCGCGAGCGGGTGGCCGCTGCCCTGGCCCGGGCCGGTTGGAGCGTGGCGGAGTCGCGCGCCAACTTCGTGTGGCTGAGCGCTGCGGAGCAGGACACGGCGGTGGTGCTGGAGCGCTGCCGGGCCGGAAACGTGCTGGTGCGTCCCTTCCCGGAGGGCGTGCGCATTTCCATCGGGACGCGGGCGGAGAACGACGCGCTCCTGGCGGCCCTGGGCCAGCGCTAAGCGGCGGCCCAAAGGGGCTCTTCACAGGTGGAGGCGGGAGCGGTGGCGGGTGCTGGCGCGTTGCCCCCGAGCTCACAAGCGTGCGGTCGGGGTACATGTGACCGCTTGGTGCCGTGGCACCGGTCGGTCGCACGTACCCCGTTGCAGCATTTGCGAGGCGGGGGTGAGTTGGTCGCGTGCGCGCACGCCTCTGGCCGGTGAGCAGTGGCGGGCCGGCGACGTTCCGAGCGGTTCCGGGGCGAGGGCGTGGGCGGTTGACCCGCCGGAATGTTTCAAATTCGTACGGCCTAGACCTTGTGCAGCCGACCTAGACCTTGCGTAGCGCTCTACGGTCTAGGTCGAGTGCATAAGGTCTAGGTCGAGCGGTTTAGTGCGGGGGCGGCTCCTCGTGGGACCGGGGGCGGCCCCGGCCCCGGCCGGCCACCCGGCCCCGGCCGGCCACCCGGCCCCGGCCGACCATCCGGCCCCGGCCGGCCACCCGGCCCCGGCCGACCATCCGGCCCCGGCCGACCCGAATCGGGCCAAACCCACATCCAATGGCCAGCGCTGATCCCGGTAGCGCCTAGCTAGACTCGTGCGGCGTGAGCACTTCGACGGCGAATCCCGTAACCCTTGAGCACCTGCTTGACCGCTTCTACTTTGGTTCTCAGTCCCAGCGGGAAAAGGGCGACAAGTTCGAGCGCCTGGTGCGGGCCTTCTTGATGAACGAGCCGGAGTGGATCCAGCGCTTTTCTGAGGTTTGGCTGTGGAGCGACTGGCCTGGCCGCGCAGCCCGCCCGGATACGGGCATCGACCTGGTGGCGGTGGAGCGGGCCACGGGCGAGCTGTGCGCCATCCAGTGCAAGTTCTATTCTCCCGATCACGTGCTCTCCAAGCCGGACCTGGACTCCTTCCTGGCGGCGTCCTCCACGACGCAGTTCGCTTCTCGCCTGATCGTTTCCACCACCGACAAGTGGAACCGCAACGCCGAACAGGTGGTGCAAAACCAAAACCCGCCTGTGGGCCGTATCGGGCTGAGCGACCTGTCCAATTCCCGTATCGACTGGTCCCAGTTCAGCTTCGACACCCCGGAGGTCATGGAGCTGGAGGGGGCCAAGGAGCTGCGCCCGCACCAGCGCGCGGCGATCGAGGACGTGCTGCGTGGTTTCGAATCCGCCGATCGCGGCAAGCTGATCATGGCGTGCGGGACCGGAAAGACCTTCACCTCGCTCAAGCTCGCTGAGCAGTTAATTGGAGCGGGGGGGGGCGCGTCCTCTTCCTTGTTCCCTCTATCGCGTTGCTCTCCCAGACTATGCGGGAGTGGTGCTCGCAAGCTAGCGTCCCGATCCGTTCTTTTGCCGTCTGCTCAGATTCCAAGGTAGGCCGTGGCAGGGGCAAGCAGGACGAGGACATCTCTGTTGTAGACCTGGCCCAACCGCCCACCACGGATCCTGCCGCTTTGGCGCGAGGGTTGGCGGCAGCGTCGGACACTGAGGGCGAACTGACCGTAGTTTTTGCCACCTACCAGTCGATCGACGTGGTCAGTCAGGCGCAGAAGATCGATCTGGGGGGCGCGGGCAATGGGCAGCGCTTTGACCTGATCGTCTGCGACGAGGCCCACCGCACCACCGGCGCCACTCTGGTGGGGGCGCAGGAGTCTGCGTTCGTGCGGGTGCACGACGATTCTTTCTTGCGTGCCCGCAAGCGCCTCTACATGACCGCCACTCCGCGCATTTACGACGAGGCTTCTAAGGCGCGGGCGGGTCAGTCGCAGGCGGTGCTGGCTTCGATGGACGACGTTGCCGTCTACGGCGAGGAGTTCCACCGGCTTGGTTTCGGTAAGGCCGTGGAGGCCGACCTGCTTTCTGATTACCGCGTGATCGTGTTGACGGTGGACGAGGGCCAGGTTTCTAGGACCATGCAAGATTCGCTGTCCAGGCACGGGGAGCTGGACCTGCCGGATCTGGGCAGGATCATCGGCTGCTGGAATGGTTTGGCTAAGCGGGATCCCTCTGGGGGCTTTGGTGCGGACATCGTGCCGATGCGCCGGGCGGTGGCCTTTGCCCGCGACATCAAGACCTCGCAGTACTTTTCGCACGTGTTTGAGGACGTCGTTTCCGATTACGTGGATGCGGCGCGTCACGGTGGGGCGCCGATTGAGAACGCGCTGCCGGTGGAGGTGCGCCACGTTGACGGCTCTATGAACATTCTGGCCCGCAACCACGAGCTGGAGTGGTTGAAGGGCGGGGATGAGGAAGCCTCCTGCCGGGTGCTCTCTAACGCCCGGTGTTTGTCTGAGGGCGTGGACGTGCCCGCGCTGGATGCGGTGATTTTCCTTAATCCCCGCAAGAGCCAGGTGGACATTGTGCAGTCGGTGGGCCGCGTGATGCGCAAGGCGGCGGGCAAGAAGTACGGCTACATCATCCTGCCGGTGGCCGTGCCGAGTGGCATGAAGCCGGAGGAGGTGTTGAAGGACAACGAGCGCTTCCGCGTGGTGTGGGAGGTGTTGCAGGCGTTGCGCGCCCACGATGAGCGCTTTGACGCGTTGGTGAACAAGATTGACCTGAACAAGCAGCGCCCGGCGCAGGTCAAGGTGATCGCCGTGGGGCCCTTGGGTGGGGGCGGGGAACCTGGCGTGGACGCGCCGGGCAGTGAGCAGGTGGTGGAGCTGCCGCTGGGCCAGTTGGAGGACTGGCGCAGCTCCATCTATGCGCGTCTGGTGGAGAAGGTGGGCAGCCGCCGCTACTGGGAGAACTGGGCCAAGGACATCGCGGACATTGCTCAGCGTCACCGCACTCGCCTGGAGGCGTTGGTGGAGAACCCGGAGGTGGCGGGCGAGTTTGAGACGTTTGTGGAGGGACTGCGGGCGAATCTGAATGACTCGATCACCCCGCAGGCGGCGCTGGAGATGCTTAGCCAGCACATGATTTCCAAGCCGGTGTTCGACGCCCTGTTTGAGGGGCACGATTTTGCGGCCACCAACCCCGTGGCGGCGGTGATGCAGCGGATGCTGGACCTCCTGGAGGGGAGCAACCTGGAGGCGGAGACGCAGGACCTGGACGAGTTCTACGCCTCGGTTCGACTGCGCTGTGCGGGGATCGACAACGCCGAGGGCAAGCAGCGCGTGATCGCGGAGCTGTATGAGAAGTTCTTCAAGCTGGCGTTCAAGAAGACCGCGGACGCCTTGGGCATCGTCTACACCCCGATTGAGGTGGTGGACTTCATCAACCGCAGCGTGGACGCGCTGCTACGGCGCCACTTTGGGCGTGGGATCAGCGAGGAGTCTGTGCACGTGCTGGATCCCTTTACGGGTACGGGCACGTTCATTTCGCGTTTGTTGCAGTCTGGGTTGATCCGGCCGGAGGATCTGCTGCGCAAGTATGCCCGCGAGCTGCACGCCAACGAGATCATGCTGCTGGCCTACTACATTGCGGCCGCCAATATTGAGGTGACAATGGCCGACGTTGCCGCCGACGCCTCCCTTGAAACGCCCGGTGCGTTCCCCGGCATCTTGTTGACTGACACCTTCCAGATGCACGAGGCGGGGGACACGCTGGACCAGGGCGTTTTCGAGTCCAACCACGAGCGGGCCGAGGCGCAAAAGGCCTTGGATATCAGGTGCATCATCGGCAACCCGCCGTACTCGGTGGGGCAGGGCAGCGCGAATGACAACAACGCCAACCTGAAGTACCCGACTCTGGATGGTCGCATTGAGGCCACCTACGCGGCACGGTCTGTGGCCACCAACAAGAACTCTTTGTACGACTCCTATATTCGGGCCATTCGCTGGGCCAGCGACCGGATCGGGGACGCGGGCGTGATCGGTTTTGTGACCAACGGCGGGTTCATCGAGGCTAGCTCGCATGCAGGCGTGCGCCTGTGCCTGGGCGAGGAGTTCAGCGACGTCTACATCTACAACCTGCGGGGTAACCAGCGCACGGCCGGTGAGCTTTCCAAGCGGGAGGGCGGCAAGATTTTTGGGGCGGGGAGCCGCAACACGGTGGTCGTCTCCCTGCTGGTGAAGAACCCCGCCCACGCCGGCCCGTCTAGGGTGCACTATCTAGACATCGGGGACTACCTGAGCCGGGAGGAGAAGCTGGCCAGGGTGGCTCGGGCGAACCTGGAGGAGCTGGAGTGGACCCGGGTGGTTCCCAGCGCGGAGGGGGACTGGCTGGGCCAGCGCGACCCGCTCTTCTCTACCTGGCAGGGCATGGGCGGCAAGGACGACCCGGAGGGCATATTCCGTTCCAGGAGTCGTGGTTTGGCTACCGCGCGCGATGCGTGGGTTTACGGCTTTTCCCGGGCTGGGCTGGAGGAGCGCGGCAAGGCAATGGTGGCCTACTACAACGAGTGCGCCGCCGCCGGGCAGCTCCCGCAGGTGCTGGACCCGACGATGTTCTCCTGGAACCGCGCCGACAAGGCCAACGTGCGACGCAAGAACCTGTATACGTTTGACGCTGGGCGAGTTTTCCAGGCCGCCTACCGACCGTTCACGCGTAGTCACGTGGTGTTTGACCGCTCGTTGAACGACATGGTCTATGGTCTGCCCGGGATATTCCCCACGCCGAGGCACGGGAATCTTGGGTTCTACCAGGTTGGGAATGGTTCAGCGGTGCCCTTCTCAACTCTCGCCACTGCAGACATCCCTGACTTGCACGTCACTGGAGCGGGCTCAGGCGGCCAGTTCTTCCCGCGCTGGACGTGGGTGCCTACGGAGAAGGTGGACACCTACGGTCAGGGTGCTTTTGAGCTGGGGGACAAGGAGTCCGTGGTGTTGGAGCGCTACCGGCGCGTCGACAACATCACCGACGCCACGCTGGCTGCCTACCGCAACCAGTACGGCAGCGAGGTCACCAAGCACCAGATCTTCGCCTACGTCTACGGCATCCTGCACAGCCCCGAGTACCGTTCTCGCTTCGCGGTGGACCTCAAGCGCTCCCTCCCGCGCATCCCGCGCGTGCCCGGGCTCGAGCGGTTCTTGGCCTTCGCACAGGCCGGGCAGAGGCTGCTAGATATTCACGCGGGCTACGAGAACGTCGTCCCTCACCCCCTGCAAATCGAAGGCGATGCCGCGCAGGGTGACCCATACCAGTGGTTCGCGGTTACCAAGATGCGCTACGGGGCTAAGGGCAAGGACAAGTCCGTGATCGAGTACTCGCCGAGCATCACGGTGGCCGGGATCCCGCTGGAGGCGCACGACTACATGCTGGGGGCGCGCTCGGCGCTGGACTGGATCGTGGACCGCTACCAGATCAAGACGGACAAGGCCTCCGGGATCGTGTCTGACCCGAACGACTGGGCGCGGGAGGTCGGCAACCCGCGCTACATCCTGGACCTGATCGGCAAGGTGACGGCGGTGAGCCTGGAAACGAACCGGCTCACGGCGGCCCTCCCGCCCCTGGGGGTGTAGATTGCACGCGCAGTGTGACGTGTAGGTCGTTGAAAGAATTTCGACAGACAAATAGGTGTATGGATAGCTTAACTGGCGAGGATCTGCAGAATTCTAGGAGCTGGTGATCATTGAGTCGTGAAGGGAAAGTGCAGTAGATCCCCTTTCTGTAAGATCGGGCTATATTGATTCCATGTCCCAGTCGTTTTGGATGCCTAGGCTCTCTGGGTTCACCAGCGGATTTGTTATAAATGCGTTGTTGAGAAGGTCTACCACTTTGTTGGGCCAGGTTGTGCCAGGAGATATGTGTCGCAATAGGTGTGCCATAACTGCCAGTGCTCCGAAAACCTGCTCGCTTTGTCCGCTTGGGAGGTAGGTGAAGTGTCCGGTGCTAATTAGGGCTGGAGTAGGGGCGGGTACAAAAGATTTGTTCCATAATCGTCCGTGATGTGCGCATGTATTGCGAATCACTGAAAGTTGCTCGAACCAGCTGGTCAACGGGTGTTTCTTTTTGGCTTGTCGGGATTGGTTCTTTATAAGTTGGGATAGGTCAATTTTAATGCCGAGAGCTTCAGATACAGTGAATTGATCCGCCAATTTCAAGCCTTGGAAGAGTCGGGAAGCGTCAGAGAAGTCCATCGTTTCGGCGGCAACCCATAGGGGGAACTGCGACCCATAGTGAGACCTGTAGTGTTGGATGGCACGGTTTCGCCGTTCGGCGCGAGCTATCCTACGGTTGATGGTAGCAAGCCAATCGGCATGTTTGAATGTCGGCCGGAAGGACTCTGGATTTGTGTAGGATAAGGCATCTCGGTCGCCGGGTAGGCACACGACGTTGATTAGTTGTGTGCGAAGTGCAACTTCTATTCGTTCAACTCCGTCATGTATGAGTGTGCGGAGTTTTCGATCTGCTTCGTAAAGGAGGGCAACGTCCTCGAAGCGAGTTTTAGGGCGGAAGTAGTCAAGTCTTTTTCCGTCGGGATCAGTTTGTCGGGCGGGATACCAGTAGGCGCTCAAGCGGTAATAGCTGACGCTGTTTAGCCATTGGGTGGCGAAAGCATCGTTAATCTGCATTCCCCGTGCGCGAAGCGTAGCAATTTGTTCGTCGACGGTGGCGGCATGCTTTAGCTGACGAATTGGCATGGCGAGCTCTCTTGCGTCTTGCATAAAGATCCAGCCCACACTCAATGCACTAAGTGCGATGAGGCGGGCTGAACTGTTGTTGTGAGTGTATCGCCCGCCTGCCTCCGCGTCAAGAAAAAGTGGTGACGGGCACGGGTTTTGGCGTGTGCCGTTCATCGTGGTAATGGCGAGCTGTGGGCAACCCGCGCTACATCCTGGACCTGATCGGCAAGGTGACGGCGGTGAGCCTGGAAACGAACCGGCTCACGGCGACCCTCCCGCCCCTGGGGGTGTAGACCTGCAGGACCGGCCGAATGTTTCAAATTCGTACGGCCTAGACCTTGTGCAGCCGACCTAGACCTTGCGTAGCGCTCTACGGTCTAGGTCGAGTGCATAAGGTCTAGGTCGAGCGGTTTAGTGCGGGGGCGGCTCCCTGGCGGGACGTCTGCGCGGCGCCCTGGCAGGACCCTGTGCGGCTCCCCTATGAGGCGTAGTCGCCCCGAGTCTTAGCCCAGCAGCAGGGGGACGACGCTGCCTCCCACCGCCACGCTGATCGCAATCTCCGGAATACCGATCTGCTTGGGCGTGAAGCGACGCCCGGCGTGCTGCGCGCGCACCATCGCCCACGTCCGCACCGTCAGGCCACACCAAAGGGCGGCCTGGAGCCAGAAGACCCAGGAGGGAACGTCGGCCAACCAGGCGGGGATAGCGGCGGCCGCAACCACGCACGCGACGGCGAAGGCAGCGTGCCAGGCCGTGGTGGCCCACCAGTAGACCAGCGAAGCGCGCTCGCGGATCAGGGCCTTCACGTGCAACACAGTGCCCAGGAAGTAGGCGGTCACCAAGGTGGTGCCGGCCCAGCCCACCTGGCTCATCGCCAGCCCAGGGGTGCCGACCGGCGCGCTGGCCGACAGTGCGGCCGTGCCCAGGCTGGTAGCGATGGGCAGCGTGAGTCCGGCAGCCAAAACCGTGGAGACGCCGGAGAGCAGCGAGCGCTCGTTGCGGCGCAAGACCTCGATCACCGCCACCGCGATCAGCGGAGCGAGCACCAGGCCCCACCACAGCAGCGCCGGCGCGGAGGCGATGCTGGCGACCGCCCCGACACCAGTGACCGCCCCGTAGACCGCCAGCGGCGCTCGGTACTCCGCCTTGCGCGGGCCGCGCACCTTCACCCACTTCGCCCACGCCTGGTAGGTGAAGTACCCGCTCCACCAGGCCAGCAGCAGAGGGGTGTGGCGCCAGTTCGCCCCCGAGGTGAACACGCCCAGCAGCGGCGGCAGCGCCAGCATGGCCCACGCGCCGTGCTGGTCCGGCACCCAGGCCTTGCGCCGCGATCCGCGCTTGGGTCGGCGCGGGGCGGGCTTCTGCGCGCCCGGGGTGGTGGGCTTTCGGGTGCCCGGGGTGGTACGTGGGCCGGCGCTGCGGGACTGGGGGCTGCGTGATTGGGGTGCGGGGCGACGGTCCCCGGCGTGGTGGGAGGTGCCGGTCTCGACGTCGGCGGTCTCAGCGTGCGGGGTTCGCGGGCCGGGAGAGGCCGGTGATGCAGGGACGGGCTTCGCGGGGCTCGGGCACATGGCGCCAACTATAAGTTAGGCATACCTTGGTAGGGGAGCTGCTGCTGGGTGGGGGCCCGCTGCGCCTCGCCGAAACTTGTCATTGCGCGTTGAGACTTGTCATTAGCGGCCCCGCTATGGACAAGTCTCGCGAGGTTTGGACAAGTTTCGGCGCGGGGAGGGGGCGGGGCACCGGGCGCCCCACGCCACGCCTCGCCGCCGCGCCGCTCGCGCCCGCCCCCGCCCCGCGCTTGTAGGTTTCCTCCACAAGCCACCGCGCAGCTTGTCACCCGAAGCCACTCATAACCTACGCCTGCGTAAGTTACGGTGGCGTAGGAAACGGTTTCCCCCTGCAATGCGGCGGAAAGGCAAGCATGGTCAACGTCCCCACCACGGTGCGTCTGCTGGATCAGCACGGTCGGCTCTCCACCCACGAGACTTACAGCCCCTTCCTGGAGGACCTCACAGACGAGCGCCTGCTGCACATGTATCGGGCGATGGTGCGCGCGCGGCACTTCGACACGGCCGCCACGAACCTGCAGCGTCACGGCGAGATGGCCCTGTGGGTGCCGCTGCGCGGCCAGGAGGGCGTGCAGGCGGGCGTGGCGCAGGCCCTGCAGGCGGAGGACGTCCTGATTCCCTCCTACCGCGATCACCTGTTGCTGTTGGAGCGCGGCATCACCCCGGCCCAGGTGCTGACCCTGTTCCGCGGCGCCGGGCACGGCGGCTGGGACCCGACCGAGTCCAACACCCACCTGCCGGTGCTGGTGATTGGCGCGCAGGCGCAGCACGCGGCGGGCCGGGCCTGGGCGCTGGCCCGGGACGCCGCCCCGGAGCCGCCGGGCCGTGCGGCCCTGGTGTGCTTTGGCGATGGCGCCACCTCGCAGGGTGACGTTAACGAGGCGATGGTGTTCGCCGCCTCCACGCAGGCCCCGCTGGTGTTCCTGTGCCAGAACAACGGCTGGGCGATCTCGGTGCCGACGGCGGTGCAGGCGCGGGTGCCGATCGCTGCGCGCGCCCCGGGTTTCGGGATCCCCTCGGTGCGGGTGGACGGCAACGACCCGCTGGCCTCCTACGCCGTGGCCCGCGAGGCGCTGCGGCGGGGCCGCACGGGCGGGGGCCCGTCCTTCATTGAGGCGGTCACCTACCGGATGGGCGCGCACACCACCTCGGATGACCCCACCCGCTATCGCACGGCTCCGGAGGAGCAGGAGTGGGCCGCCAAGTGCCCGATCGCCCGGATGGCGACCTTCCTGCGCGCTCGCGGCGTTTTGGACGACGCTGCCGTGGACGCCATTGACGAGGAGGGCAAGGACCTGGCCGCCGCCGCCCGCGCGGCGATCCACGTGATCGACCCGGGCCCGGCGCACCAGCCTTTCCGCAACGTCACGGCGTTGCCGCACCCGCTGGTGGAGGCGGAGCGCGAGTGGTTTGAGAACTTCGAGGCCTCCTTCCTGGAGGAGAGCGGCAAGGAGGGGCACCGATGAGCGAGCTGAGGAAGCTCACGATGGTGGGCGCGATCAACGCGGCCCTGGCCGCGGCCCTGGAGAGCGACCCGAAGTCGCTGATCATGGGGGAGGACGTGGGCCAGCTGGGTGGCGTCTTCCGGGTCACCGACGGCCTGGCGGCGCGCTTCGGGACGGACCGGGTGGTGGATACTCCGCTGGCGGAGGCCGGCATCGTGGGCAGCGCGATCGGCCTGGCGCTGGGCGGCTACCGCCCGGTGGTGGAGATCCAGTTTGACGGCTTTGTTTTCCCGGCGTTCAACCAGATCACCACGCAGTTGGCGAAGCTGCACCAGCGCCTGGGTGGCGCGCAGCAGGTGCCGGTGACGATCCGCATCCCCTTCGGTGGCGGGATCGGCGCGGTGGAGCACCACAGCGAGTCGCCGGAGGTGTACTTCATGCACACCCCGGGCCTGCGGGTGGTGACTCCGGCCAGCGTGCAGGACGCCTTCACCATGACCTACTTGGCGATCGCCTCCCCGGACCCGGTGATCGTGTTCGAGCCGAAGGCCCGCTACTGGGACAAGGCGGAGATTGACGTGAGCCTGCCGGATACGAGCGAGGCTGGCCTGCTGGAGTTGCACAAGGCGCGCGTGGTGCGCCCTGGCACTGACGTGACGGTGGTGGCCTATGGCCCGACGGTCCGCACGGCGTTGTCTGCCGCCCAGGTGTTGGCGGAGGAGGGCAAGGAGGTGGAGGTGATCGACCTGCGTTCGCTCTCTCCGCTGGACTTGCCGACGGTGGTGGCCTCTGCCCGCAAGACGGGCCGCGTGGTGGTGGTTCACGAGGCCTCCACGTTCTGCGGCCCGGGCGCTGAGATCGCGGCGGCGGTGAGTGAGGCGGCTTTCGAGTACTTGTACGCCCCGGTGGCGCGCGTGGGTGGTTTCCACACGCCCTACCCCCCGGCCATGTTGGAGCAGCGGTGGCTGCCGAACCTGGACCGCGTTTTGGAAGCGATCGACCGGACCCTAGCGAGGTAATCATGCAGATCTTCAAGTTGCCGGACGTTGGCGAGGGCCTGCAGGAGGCAGACCTGGTGACCTGGCTGGTCTCCGAGGGGGACCTGATCGAGATCGACCAGCCGCTGTGCGAGATCGAGACGGCCAAGTCGCTGGTGGAGCTGCCGAGCCCGTACGCCGGCCGCGTGGCCGCCCTGTTGGCGGCGCCCGGCGAGACGATCCTGGTTGGCACCGAGATCGTGCGCATCGAGTCCGGCGCCGCCGCCAGCTCGCCCCCCGTTTCTCCCGCCGTTTTGGCCGACGACGCCTCCCCGGCCTCCCCCTGCGAGCGGCCGGCTACCGAGGCGGCCGCTGCGGGGGCGGGCCTGCCCGCTTGCGATAGCGCGCAGCTGTCTGCGGCCAAGGCGGCCGCCGCGCAGGGCGGCGAGATCCGGGAGCAGGGCGGCGGGGCGTCGTCCAGTCAGGCGCCCCAGCAGGGCTCGGGTTGCGTCCTGGTGGGCTACGGCACGTCGGCCACGCAGGCGCGGCGCCGGGCCCGCCGGCCGGTGTCGGGCGAGCGGGTGGCGGCCGGGCCGGGCGTGGACGTCACGGAGGAGTTGCCCTCGCGGCCCCTGGCGGCCCCGCCGGTGCGGCGCCTGGCGCGAGACCTGGGGATCGACCTGGCGGAGGTGCCGGCCTCCTCTGCGGACGGCGTGGTGCGCCGCGCAGACGTGCTGGCCTACGCCAGCGAGCACGACTTCAAGCAGGCCGCCCTGGCCAGCGCCGCCGCCGCGTCGAGCCCGGCAGCGGGGGAGCTGAGCGAGCTGGCGCAGCGCGACGCTATCTACGGGGCGGCCGCGATCGGCGCGCCCGGTAGCGCGGCCACCCCGGGCCTGTCGCTGGCCCACGACGTGAAGGTGGATGGCGGCCTGGACGCCTCCTGGCTCACCGGCGGCGTCACCGCCCCGGACGGGCGCTCCACGCGAGTGCCGGCCTCCTCGGTGCGCCGCGCCACCGCCGCGGCGATGGTGGAGAGCGCGTTCACGGCCCCGCACGTGACGGTCATGCACACGGTGGACGTCACGCGCACGATGGAGCTGGTGGCCAAGCTGAAGCAGGACCGCGAGTTCGCCGGCATCAAGGTCACCCCGCTGCTGGTGGTGATGAAGGCGCTGCTGATCGCCATCCGCCGCCACCCGGAGATCAACGCGACCTGGGATGACCAGTCGCGCGAGATCGTCTACCACCACCACGTGGGCCTGGGCATCGCGGCCTCCACCCCGCGCGGCCTGATCGTGCCCAACATCAAGGACGCCGAGCGCAAGAGCCTGGCCCAGCTGGGCCGCGAGCTCATGGCGCTCACCGCGGCGGCGCGCGAGGGCAAGACCCCGTTGGCCGACCTGCGCGGCGGCACGGTCACCGTGACCAACTTCGGCGTCTTTGGCATCGACACGGGCACGCCCATCCTGAACCCGGGCGAGGCCGCGATCCTGGGCTTGGGGGCCATCACTCAGCGCCCCTGGGTGGTGGACGGCGAGCTGGCCGTGCGCTGGGTGACCCAGCTGGCCCTCTCCTTCGACCACCGCCTGGTGGACGGCGAGCTGGGCTCGCGGGTGCTGGCCGACGTCGCGCGCGTCATGGAGGACCCGGCCCGGGCCCTGGTCTGGGGCTAGGCCCAAGCCGGGGCGCCGGCGCGCTCGCGGCCGGCAGTCGGTATCCCGATCCGGTCCAAGGCTGGGGGGCGGGCCGCCGAGACGGCGGCCCGCCCCGCGTAGCCAGGCGGCCCGCGCAGCCTTGAGCGCCGCCCGCGCCGCGCCCCACCTGGCTACGCTGGGAGACATGTCCAAACGGTCAGGTCACCACGAAAACCAGCCCGGGCGGGGAAGGGGCGCCGGGAGGGCAGCGTCGTCCAGCCAAGGCCCGCTGCGGGAGGCGGGCCGCCGCCTGCGCGGGTGGGGCAAGGGGGCGTGGCGCGGCTACGAGCGCCTCTACGCCCGCCTGTGCGCCGCCCAGAAGCGGGTGCGCGCGGGGCGGGTGGCACGGCACCTGACTCCGTCCTCGACCACCGGCATGGTGCTGGCCGCGCTGGGCTTCCTGGCCTCCTTCACGCCCTCGCTCATGCCGCGCGCGTGGGACAGCCAGGGCCTGGTCACCGGCATCGCGGTGGTGCTGCTCTACGGCGTGGGTAAGGTGATCGGCCTGGTGGCCGGCAGGATCGCGGCGCTGGTCAGGCTGCGGGTGAGCGTCGCGCCCTGGGTGGGCAAGGTGGGCTGGCCGCTGCTCGCGGCGGGCGCGGTGGTGTTCGCCGCCGG
This sequence comes from Buchananella sp. 14KM1171, assembly GCF_041380365.1. Lineage (NCBI taxonomy): Bacteria > Bacillati > Actinomycetota > Actinomycetes > Actinomycetales > Actinomycetaceae > Buchananella > Buchananella felis. Next base: position 1,341,365 of record NZ_CP159981.1, read on the forward strand.
TTCCCTGCTCAGCTCCTACAGCGCCGGCCTGGTGACCGCCCAGTTGGTGGAGATGCCGCCGTGGAGCCCGGGGCAGTTCGCGGGCGCGATCATTTTTGCCGCCGCCATCGCCTACGCGGTGGGCGTGGTGCTGCACTTCGCGGGCGAGTGCTGGAAGTGGCTGCGCCGGGAGATCGGGCGTCGGATCAAGTTCCCCGTCCTGGACTCGCTGGCCGCCGTCGCGGTGGTGCTGGCCCTGGTGTTCGTGTTCAACGGCGTGGTGCTGCGCGGCCTGATGGAGCGCGGCTACGAGCTCTTCCGGGCCGCCGATGCCGGCACCGACCCCGGCTTCACCGCCCCCTTCTCCCCGCTGCGTTCCGGCTCGCCAGCGTCCCTAGAAAGCTGGGAGTCCCTGGGGCGAAAGGGACGCGTATTCGTGGCGATGGGCCCGGACGGTGACCAGATAGCCGCCGTGACCGGCAGGCCCGCCCAGGACCCCATCCGGGTTTACGCCGCCGCCTCGCGTGAGCGGTCGATCGAGCAGGCCGTGCAGGGGGTGCTGGCAAAGCTGGACCGCACCGGTGCCTGGGAGCGCGGCTCCATCCTGCTGCTCAACCCGGCCGGCTCCGGCTGGGTGGACGAGTACGCGGTGGGCGCCGTGGAATACCTGACCGGGGGAGACGTTGCCTCCGCCGCCGTCCAATACTCCGTGCTGCCCAGCTTCGCCGCCGTGCTGCTGGACCGCTCCGCCCCGGTGGAGGCGGCCCGCGCCCTGCTCGATGCCGTGAGCGGGCGCCTGGAGGCGATGCCCCCCGAGCGGCGGCCCCGCCTGTTGCTGACCGGCTCTTCCCTGGGGGCCTACGGCGCCCTGGGGGCCTTTGCCGACATGCAGGACATGCTGGAGCGGGTGGACGTGGCGGTGTGGACCGGGGTGCCCGGCTTCACCCCGCTGCACCGGGAGATCACGGCCGTGCGCCACCCCGGCAGCCCGCAGATCGTGCCGGTGGTAGGCAACGGCGAGCACGTGCGCTTCATGACCGGTGAGGCCAACCTGGACGCCGACCTCTACGGGCGCCCCTACGGGGTCTGGCAGCTGCCGCGCGTGGCGTTCCTGCAGCATTCCTCGGACGCGGTGGTGTTCTGGGACCCGCGCCTGGCCGTGGAGGAGCCCGACTGGCTGCGCGAGCACGCCGGCCCCGACGTCAACCCGCAGATGGGGTGGCACTGGCTGGTCACCTTCTGGCAGGTCAGCGTGGACATGGTGCTCTCCGGCAGTTCGCCTGCGGGGCACGGCCACTTCTACCGGCACAAGCAGGTGCGGGTCTGGCAGGAGGTGCTGGCCCCGAGCCGGGCCGTGGAGCCGTGGGGGAGCCGGCACTCCCCGGCGGTGCTGGACGCCATCGAGGCCGCGCTCAGCCAGGAGATCCAGGCGCGCGCCGGCTACTAGCCGCAACTAACGTTCACTAAACGATTCGCGTGGCGAAGCTCCCTGTGGATAGGCGGCGTCTTTCGTGGGGAAGCGCGGGAGCTGCTGGCAAACTGAATAGCTCAGGGCAGTGTGCCTAGGCAGTCAAAGATGAGTGAGGCCCCATGAAGGTGTGGAGGGCAGGCGCGGCTTTAGCTATCGCGGTGGGAGGGGCCCTGGTGGGGCTCGTAACCTGGGTGATTCCGTTAGCGGGGGTGAGGGCCTGGGTGACCTCCCTGCCGCTGGCCGCTCATTCCGTCTCCTTCCCCCACGTGTGGGTGGTGGGCGGAATCCTGCTGGTCCTGGCCAGCGCCGTGGCCGCTCTGGTCGCGGAGTTCGGCGGCCGCAAGGGCGCGCGGGCCCATGACGGTGGGCCGACCGAGCTTGCGGGCCGGGCCGAGCAGGGGCGCCGCCGCCGGGACAAGGCCGCAAGGAAGCGGCAGGAGAGCGCAAAGACCCGGCGCATCCGGGCCCGCCTGGCCGTCGTGGCGGCATTGTTCTGGGCGGTGGCCGCAGTCAGCCCGCTGGCTGGCCTGGCCCCGATGGAGGCCCGGGCGGTGGCCTCGGGGCACGTCACCGAGGGGTGGCGCACCCTGAACGTGCTCGAGTGGAACGTCGGCTCCAGGGTTGGCCCCGGCGAGATCGCCGACCTCCTGTACGAGCGCGTGGTGGACGTGGCCGTGCTGCCGGAGCAGGTGGCCGGGCGGCTGGACCTGGCCAGCTACACGACCTTCGAGTCCGCCAGCACGGGCTCCATCGCCCCCGTCACCGTGGCCGTGCGCAGCGGGCTGGGCACCTACCGCGCGGTGGAGCACGCGGGGCAGGAGGCGACCTTTGGCAGCCTGCTGCTGGAGCCCGCCCCCGGCACCGGCGGGGAGCGCTGGCTGCCGCGCATCCTGGCGGTGCACGCGGCGCCGCCGCTGCCCGGCCTCCTGACGGAGTGGGCTGAGGACCAGGAGCGCATCCTGGCGCTGGCGGGCCGCTACGCCCCCACGCAGGCCGACCCGCGCCCGCTGCTGGTGGTCGGCGACTTCAACGCGGCCCGCTGGCACGGCGCGCAGGCCCACCTGGATGGTTTCGCCGACGTGCTCGAGTGGGTGGACCCGATGCGGCGGGGCACCTGGCCCGCCCGCGTGCCCGGCCTGACCTCGCTGGAGGGGATCTGGCGCACCCCCATCGACCACATCCTGGTGCCGGCCAGTGCGCGCGAGCACACGGCGGCCTCCGGGGCGGGGCAGGAAGCCCAGGGCGTCGAGCCGGGCGCGGTGCGCGTGGGGCACGTGGAGGTGATGCGCCGGCAGAGCAGCGACCACCTGGCCGTGTACGCCATGCTGCAGATCCGCGAGCTGGGGCGGTAGTTCTCCCGGGCTGCCCCGGCGGTGGGGCCCGGCCGGCTGTCGGGCGCGGGCCGGCTGTCGGGCGCGGGCCGGGCTCAGGTTGCGGCCGGCGGTCGGGCGCGGGCCGGGCTCAGGTTGCGGTCGGCGGTGAGGGTCTAGTCGCCGCTCAGGTCGAGGTCGAGGCCGGTTGCGGGGCCCAGGGACTGGGCGCGCAGCGCGTCCAGTTGGCGGCGCTCGCGCTTGGTGGGCCGCCCGGCGCCGCGCTGGCGCTGGAAGACGGGCGCGGCCAGGTGCAGGGGGCGGGGCGGGGTGAGGTCCTGGTAGCAGGTGGCCGCCAGTGGTGCTCCGACGCGCCGGGTGATCACCCGCTGGACGGTCAGGACGCGGTCGAATCCGCTCACCCGCAGGCGCACCTCGTCCCCGCGACGCACGGGCTGGGAGGCCTTGGCGGTGACGCCGTTGATGCGCACGTGCCCGGCGCGGGCCGCAGCGGTGGCCACGGAGCGGGACTTGCAGGCGCGCACGGCGAAGAGCCAGACGTCCACGCGCGCCTCGGCGGCCTCGGCGAGCGCGGGAGGGGTGGCTGGAGTTGGCATGGGCGCATACTAGCGGCGCAGTGGGGGACAATGTGAGTGTCGGAAAGGGGGAGGGATGCAGGCCTACGACCAGGCAGTGGTGGAGCGCGCGGCCAGCGCTTTCAAGGCGCTCGGTAACCCCTCCCGCCTGGGTTTGTTGCTGCATCTGCAGGATCACGAGTGCACCGTGAGCCACCTGGTGGAGCTTTCTGGCCTGTCCCAGCCGTTGGTTTCGCAGCACCTGCGTTCCCTGCGGGCGGCTGGTTTGGTGGACGTGCGCCGCGCCGGCAAGGAGGCGCACTACCGAGTGGTTGACCAGCACGTGATGCACGTGGTGTCCGACGCTGTGGCCCACGCCGCCGAGTCCGCTTAGCCCGTCTCATTCCCGGCCTGGTGAGAACGAGAGTCAATACATCGACATATTGCAATGTAGTTATATGTGTGGCATGCTGAGCGCACTCGACCGAAAGGAAGTCACCATGTGCGACCACGCATCCGCTGAGCACACCACCGAAGAGCACACCCACGGCGAGGCCTGTGGTCACGAGGCCGTGGCCCACGGCGACCACGTGGACTACCTGCACGACGGTCACAAGCACGCTCTGCACGGCGACCACTACGACGAGCACTGATCGCGTAGACACTCAAAGCGGGAGGCTAGACGCCTCCCGCTTTGGCTTTGCGGGGCCCGGGGTGGTCTGGGGCGGGCTGGTTCGGCATGCCCGGGCGCGGGGGTGTGCGCAAATGCTGCATCGGGGTACATGCGACCGCTTGGTGCCGTGGCACCGGTCGGTCGCATGTACCCCGGCCGTACGCTTGTACGCTCGGTGCCACCAGGGCGCCACCGCCGGGGCCCGGTCCACGTTGCTCCGGCGCCTGCCCCGCGCCGGGTTTGCGCCACCCCGGCCGTTTCGGTGTAGTCCCTGGCCCCTCCGGGGGAAAAGCGAAGTCCCGGGGCATCGTTTCCGATGCCCCGGGACTTCATCTGGTCGGGGTGACAGGATTTGAACCTGCGGCCTCTTCGTCCCGAACGAAGCGCGCTACCAAGCTGCGCCACACCCCGGTGGAACTCGCTAAGCATACCTGGAACCTAGGCAATCCGCGAAATCCGCGCGGGCGAGAGCTTCGCCACGCTTCTCCCACCGGCCGCCGACCGCCGGTGAAATGGGTGGGCGCCCTCGGGCCTGCGGCCGGGAAGGCAGTCGCCACCGCGCGCGGTCGTCCCGCGCGGGCGCGTCAGGTGAGCGTCAGCAGGGTGGCGCCGGGGGCGCAGGCGAAGCGCACCGGCGTGTGGGGCGCGGTTCCGATTCCGGCGTCCACGTGCAGCCACGCGCCCGGCCGCCTGGTGGAACGATCCCCCGTGCCCGTGCCCGTGCCCGTGCCCGTGCCCGTGCCCGTGCCCGTGCCCGTGCCGCCCTCGTCGGCACCCATCGCGCCGTCGCTGGGAGCGGCGGGCGCCTGCCACCAGGACAGGCCGGAGGCGGCCGCGCGCGGCAGGTCGCAGTTGGTCACCAAGGCGCCGTAGCCCGGCACGCACAGCTGCCCCCCATGCGTGTGCCCGGACAGCACCAACTCAGCCCCCGCGTCAACCAGGGCCTCCAGGGCGCGCGAATAGGGGGCGTGCACCACTCCAAGGCGCAAGGCGGCAGCGTCGTCCACGAAAGTGCCAGTGGGGGCGGGCGGCAGGCAATCCAGGCCGATGTGGGGGTCATCCAGGCCCACCACGGACACCTCCAGGCCACCGGCGCGCACGGCGCCGCGGCCGTTATTGGCGTCAAACCAGCCGGCCCGTACGAACGCCTCGCGCAGAGCCTGGGTGGGCAAGAGCGGGCGGTCGGCCTCGATCTGCCCCTCGAGCTCCTGCCAGCCCAGCGCCTTGCGCACGTACTGCCACGGGGACTTAGGCACGGGGGCGTAGTAGTCGTTCGAGCCGAAGACGAACAGGCCGGGCAGGCCCAGCAGCGGCTCGTAGGCCTCCAAGAGCGCGGGCAGCGCGGCGGGGCTGGAGAGGTTGTCGCCGGTGGAGACCACCAGGTCCGGCGCCAACCCGGCCAGGGAACGCACGAACTCCACCCGGCGGCGGTCGCCGGGCAGCAGGTGAACGTCGGTCACGTGCAGCAGCCGCAGGCCGCGCGCCTCCGCGCGGGGAGCGGGCACGGTCAGCTCGCGCACCCGGTACCGCCTGGCCTCCCAGAAGGAGTAGGCGAGCGCCCCGCCACCAAGCAGGGCGGCGCCGGCCAGGGCGCCGCGCCAGGCGGCCACTAGCTCTCGTCCTCGCGCTCGTCGGCCTCACCGTCGCTGGGGGAGGAGGGCGCCGGGGCGGGGCGGACGCCGGACTCGGTGCCGGTGGGAGCCACCGCGCCCTGGGAGCCGCGCGGACTCGGCGAGGGAGACGGGGAGGGGGTGGGCCTGGGCGGCTCACCCAGGTAGCCGAAGGTGAACTCGTCGTAGGGCTTGTTGGCCAGGGCGTCGGCCATGAAATCGCGCCACGCGGGGGCAGCCACGGTCGAACCGTACAGGTAGCTGTAGTAGGTGCCGTTGATGGTCACGTCCCAGCCGGGCACCTGCGCCTCGGAGTGCCCCACCCAGGTGGAGGCGGCGATCCCCGGGGAGTAGCCCACGAACCAGGTGTCCACGTTGTTGTCGGTGGTGCCGGTCTTGCCGGCCGTCTGGCGGCCCGAGATGTTGACCACGCCCGCGTAGGACGGGGAGTTGACGGACTTGAAGAGCGCGGTGGTGACCTGGTCGGCCACCTTGGCCTCTAGCACCTGGTGGCAGTTGGCGCCGGGCGCCTCCAGCTCCTTACCGTCGCGGTCCACGATCTTCAAAATCGCGACCGGAGAGCAGTAGGTGCCGTGCGCGGCGAAGGTGGCGTAGGCGTTGGCCATGGACAGCGGCGTCTGCACGGTGGCGCCGATGATCTCGGAGGGGTTGGAGTCGATCTGGCCGCCGGACGGGGAGTGCAGGCCCACGTCGTTGGCCAGCTTCAGCACGTTGCACAGGTCCATCTGGCTGGCCATGTCCACAAACGAGTTGTTGATCGAGTCGGCCAGGGAGGCCATCACGGTGCCGTTGGTGCGCTTGCCCTCCACCTCGCTCACCGTCCAGGAGCCGAAGTAGATGCCCTCGCCGCAGTGGCCGGCGAAATCGGAGTCGGTGTAGGTGGTGGAGCGGCGCCCCACCTGGGTCCAGACGCTCTTGCCCTGGCGCAGCCACTCCGCCAGGGTGAACACCTTCATGGTGGAGCCGGGCTGGAAGCCCTGCCCGCCGCCGTGGGCCTTGTCCACGTTGTAGGAGACCTCGGTGACGTACATGTTGCCGTCCTCGTTGCCAAAGCGCGTGTTCTGCGCCAGCGCGAGGATCTTGCCGGTGCCGGGCTCGATGGCGGAGATGGCGATCTTGTGGCCCGAGCCGTCGCCCTGCGGGATGGTGGCGTTCACGGTCCGCACGGCGGCGTCGTGGGTGGGGCGGTCCAGGGTGGTGGTGATGGTCAGGCCGCCGCGCTTGAGCAGGGCGTCGCGTTCGGCCTGGGTGGCGCCGTAGGCGGGGTTGGACAGGATCTCCGCCTCCACGTACTGGCAGAAGTAGGCGGCGCTGCCGGCGGAGGAGCAGCCGGAGGACAGCGGCGTGATGTTGAGGTAGGAGTCCACCGGCATGGCCTGGACCTCGTCGTACTGCTCCTGGCTGATCACGTCGTCCCGCAGCAGGGCGTCCAGCACGGCGGTGCGGCGGGTGGCCGCTCCCTCCGGGTTGATGGTGGGGTCCCAGTTGTTCGGGGACTGCGGGATGCCGGCCAGCAGCGATGCCTCGGCGAGGTTGAGGTCCTTGGCGGACTTGGAGAAGTAGTACTGGGAGGCGGCCTCGATGCCGTAGACGGAGCGGCCGAACTGGGCGATGTTGAGGTAGCCCTGCAGGATCTCGTCCTTGGACATGCGGCGCTCCAGCGCCAGGGCCAGCTTGGCTTCGCGGATCTTGCGGGCCAGGGTTTGGCCGGTGGCGGCGGCCTGGGCCACGGGGTCGTTGGCGGCGATGCCGGCCTCCACCATGTAGTTCTTCACGAACTGCTGGGTGAGGGTGGAGGCGCCCTGCGTCTCCCCGCCGGCGCTGTTGGAGATGAGCGCGCGCACCAGGCCCTGCGGGTCGATGCCGGAGTGGGAGTAGAAGCGGCGGTCCTCTAGGGAGACGATCGCCTTTTGCATGATGACGGAGATTTCCGCCAGGGGGACCACGCGCCGGTTTTGGTAGAAGAACTTGGCCAGTACAAAGCCGTCTGCGGCCAGGAGGGTGGAGGGCTCTGACAGCGGCGGCATGGCCAGGTCCTCGGGGAGCTCCTCGAACATGTCGGTGCCCGCGTGGGTGATGGCGCCGATCGCCCCGGTGGCGGGGACCATCATGGCGCCGAGCACTAGGCCACCACTCACGCTCGCCACGGCGAAGGCCAACAGCGCAACTAAGGCGGTGAGCGGCTTGATGCGTCGGCGTGAATGCGGCTTGGCGTTAGGCATGGTCCAAGGGTAAGGGTCAGACCTGTTTTGGGGCAGGAAGCCGCCGGTGAGATAGCTGGATTCTGCGCGTTTCTCCAGGTTTTGCCATTGAAGTAATCAAATTTGGTGTTCTACGTCACTTCTATTAATCTGTGTGGTGTTGCACCAGTCACATGGAGATAGGGGTGAGGACGTGTCAACGCAAGCGGATCAGTCTTGGACGGTGGCTGCGGCCTGTAGCGGGCTCGAGCCGGACGCACTGTTCGTGGCGGGTCGGGAGCAGCGGCGGATGCGCGATGTGTGCGCCGACTGTCCCGTGCGGGTCCAATGCTTGGCCGATGCCTTGCAGTCCGGCTCCATGTTCGGCGTGTGGGGCGGCCTGACCGAGCGCGAGCGGCGCGCTCTGATGCGGGCCCGCCCGGACGTGACCGACTGGGAGACCTGGATTCTGGAGGCGGACGACTTCGTGGCTGAGCAGTTGCGTGCCCGCCACCGCCCCCGGGTGTTGTCCTTCAAGCAGACGGCGTAACCGATCCCCTAGCCTGCCCGGCGCGCCCGCCCGTAGGCTTGAACCATGACTCGTTGGGAATACGCAACCGCGCCTCTGCTCATCCACGCCACCAAGGCGATCCTGGACCAGTGGGGGGAGGACGGCTGGGAGCTGGTTAACGTGCTGCCCGGCCCGAACGGCCCCGAGACCCTGGTGGCCTACTTCAAGCGCCCGAAGGGCGACGCATGAGCACCCTGGCTCAGCGCCTCGCCGAGCTGGAGCTGCCCGCCGTGGCCACGCCCGTGGCCGCCTACGTGCCGGCCGTCCAGTGCGGGAACCTGATCTACACCTCCGGACAGTTGCCGGTGGACGACGGCGCCCTCCCGGCCACCGGACTGGTCGGCGAGAGCGAGGGAAGCGTTAGCCCCGCCGACGCCTACACCTACGCCCGGCAGTGCGCGCGCAACGCGCTCGCGGCCGCTGCGGCGGTGGCTGGCGGCGCGCAGAACCTGGGCCGGGTGGTGAAGGTGACGGGCTTCGTGGCCTCAGAGGTCTCCTTCACCGGCCAGGCTGGCGTCATCAACGGTGCCTCGGAGTACCTGGGCGAGGTGTTCGGCTCCGCGCACGCGCGCAGCGCCGTGGGGGTGGCCGTGCTGCCCCTGAACTCCCCGGTGGAGGTCGAGGTCATCTTCGAGCTCGCCTGAGCGGCGCGCAGGCTGAGGGCGCCCCGGCGGGGCAGGGCCCCGCGATCGCGTCTGCGGTCGAGCCGCGGCCCGGCGGCGCACCGCGCCGCCGGGAGCAGAACAAAGGTGGGGGCCGGATCCGCTGGATCCGGCCCCCAACCTGCTCGCTGGGTAACGTCAGCGGGCGCGGCGCACCAGCCGCTCGATGTCCAGCAGGGTCACGGCGCGACCCTCCAGGCGAATCCAGCCACGGGAGACGAACTCGGCCAGGGACTTGTTGACGGTCTCACGGGAGGCCCCCACCAGCTGGGCCAGCTCCTCCTGGGTGAGGTCGTGCGGCACGTGCATGCCGTCCTCGGTGGGGGAGCCGAACTGGTCGGCCAGGTCCAGCAGCGCCTTGGCGACGCGACCGGGCACGTCAGAGAACACCAGGTCGGCCAGCTGAACGTTGGTCTTGCGCAGGCGCTGAGCCAGCGCGCGCAGCATCAGCTTGGCCAGCGCGGGGCGCTCGTCGATGAATGCCATGAGGGCGGTGTGCTCCAGCACCAGCAGGTGGGTGGGAGCAACGGCGGAAGCGGTGGTGGAACGCGGCCCCGGGTCAAACAGGGTCAGCTCGCCCACGATCTCTCCGGGCCCGAGGACAGCGATGAGCTTCTCGCGCCCGTCCAGGGAGGTGTGGCCCAGCTTGATCTTGCCGTCCTGGAGGATGTAGAGCCGGTCGCCCGGGTCACCCTCGTGGAATAGGTTCTCGCCGCGACGCAGCGAGGTCTCGTGCATCATGGCGCGCAGTGCCTGCAGGTCATCTTCCGGCAGGTCGGCGAACAAGGGAACGTTTGCCAGCGCAGAGACGTCCATGGATCCCCTCTTCTAAATAGTCGTGGTTTGCTACGTCACATCTTGCCACTTGATTGCGGCCCACGGCACATTTGGCGCGCTCTAGCTATTCTGATTGGTCTCAAATACGAAAGGGGATGCCTTGGAAACTCCCGCGCGCAGACTGCGGCCGGGCAGCAAGGCCTACGTGGCCGAGCTCCTAGATGTGCTCGCCGCCACTCACCCCGACGCGCACTGCGAGCTGGACTACCGCAACCCCTTTGAGCTGCTGGTGGCCACGGTGTTGTCCGCTCAGTGCACCGACGCGCGGGTAAACCAGGCCACCCCGGCACTGTTCGCGGCGTACCCGAGGGCAGCAGACCTGGCCGTTGCCCCGCTGCCGGCGGTGGAGGAGATCGTCCGCCCGCTGGGCTTCTTTCGCCGCAAGGCCGAGCACATCGTGCGCCTGTCCGCGGACCTGGAGGAGAGGTTTGGCGGCCAGGTGCCGGCCAGCCTGGAGCAGCTGACCACGCTGCCCGGCGTGGGCCGCAAGACGGCGAACGTGGTGCTCGGCAACTGCTTTGGCGTCCCGGGGATCACGGTGGACACCCACGTCGGTCGCCTGTCGCGCAGGCTGGGGCTGACCCGCCACACCGACCCGGAGAAGGTGGAGGCGGACTTGATGCGCCTGCTGCCGCGCGAGGAGTGGACCATGACCTGCCACCGCCTCATTTTTCACGGCAGGCGCATATGCTCCGCCCGGGCCCCGAAGTGCGGCCAGTGTCCCCTTTACGGCTTGTGCCCGCGACGGGACGTGGACAAGAAGGCCACCGCGCACAGGTAGAGCGTGAAGGCAACGACTAGGAAGTTGCGGGCAGCGAACACCCAGACCGCGTAGGGCTCGGTGATCGGCGCCTGCTCGTAGGAGACGAACTTCCAGTACAGCTCCGGGTAGACCTTGCTGGTCAGGTAGCCCAGCGCCACGGTGACGACGATGACCGGCCACTGCATGGCGGGCTTGTGCGCGCTCACGGTGGCCAGCACGGCCAGCGGCGCGAGCAGCCACATGATGAACTGGGTGGAGAACACCGGCGAGGAGATCAGCACGATCCCCACCGCCATCGACCCCAGCACGGCCACCATCGCCGGGTCGTCCAGGCCGAGCCAGGTGGAGACGCGCGCCACCAGGGCCGGCTTCTGGGTGGACGACGTTCCGCCGGCCTTCGCTTCCTTCTTCTCGCCCTCCGCAGCGGCCTGTGCGTCCTTTGCCTTCTCCGTCGGGGCGTCGGTGGCAGCGTCGTTCACCTTCTGCGCCGCCGCGAGGCGGCTCCGGGCGGCCGCTACCTCAGCCAGGTCGCCCCGGTTGGTCAACCAGCTCAGGCTCTGCGGCAGCAGGGCGCGGCCGCGCGGCAACAGGCGCCAGGCCAGCCAGAGGATGAACAGGCCCCCCAGGAGCGTGGCGATACGGGAGGCGAGCAGCGCGGTGGCAACGCCGGGACCGTGCACGTTGACGGCGCCGAACTCGAAGACGTGGTAGGTCGAGTAGGGGTCGCTCAGGCGGGAGATGATCGGCAGCGTCGCCCACACGGACTCGGTCTGCAAACCGCGCTCGCCCTGGTTCACGAACGGGTTGATGAAGCGGCTCCAGCCGGCCAGGGCCAGGGACCACAGGGTGATCGCGCCGGCCACCGAAGTGAAGGCGGCCGCGAACAGACCCGCGTAACGGTTGGACACCCGCCACGCCACCGCGAGCAGCAGGGGCACCAGCGCCAGCGGCCACAGCTTCAACATCGCAGCCACCGCCAGGGCGGAGGCGCTGGCGATCACCGCCCCCTCGGTCAGGGGCGGGACTCCCGCCTGGTCGCTACCCGCCTGCGGGGAGCGGGCCGGTCGGGTCATCAGCAGCAGCGAGACACCCACCAGCACGGCCGGGAACAGGTCCAGCCGGTGGTAGCCCAGGGGCGCCATGAAGTTCATCGACACCACCCAGGTGAGCGGGCCCAGCAGGGAGTAGATGCCCAGGGTTTCGTTGCTGCGGGAGAACTGGCCGGAGCGGCGCAGCAGCGCCAGCAGCAGCGCCAGGTCCGCCACCGCGCAGGCAACCAGGAAAAGCATGAAAAAACGCTCATGGTTCGCCTGCGCCACCCAGTTCAGCAGGCGCAGCCAGCCCACCAGGGGGACCGGGTATTCGCCCAGGGTGTCGTAGTTGGGGGTCTGCTCCAGGCTGCGGAAGTAGTAGTTGACGTCCTCGTTGATCGGCCCGTCCCACGTGGCGGCGATCGTGCGCATGCGCAGCAGCGCCCACAGGGCCACGATCAGCGCCTGGCCAGCCCTGATGCTGGTGGCGAGGCTGGGCAGGATGACAGGCGTGGAAGCGGCAGTGCGCTCCACCCGAGACGGGGAAGACATTCGCAGTACTCCTTGGCTACAGGACCCCCACTAGGGTAATTGCGCTCCGGCGCAACACAAACAAACGCCCAGGCGGGAGAGGGGTGGCGTTCCGGGCGGGCCCTACTTCTTGCGGCGCTTGCGGCGACCAACCAGGTCGTAGTTGGCCTGCTCGCGGCGGCCCTGGCGGCGCGCACCGTGGGAGACGACGCCCAGGAAGATCAGCACCACACCGCCCAGCAGGATGCGGCCGGAGACGGCGTCGGCCAGGAAGGACAGGACGAACCTTTGGGTTGCCGCGTTGTAGACCAGGAAGTCGTTGAGCAACGGGCCGAACCACTGCGTGACCTGTTGGGGCGCGAAGGCGAACAAACCGCCCACGGCGGCAAGGATCGAGCCCAGCAGGATCGAGCCGACGCTGGACCAGCGAGCCACGAACACGGCCAGCGCCACCGCGATGCCGCCCAGCACCAGTTCCGTCATCGCCCAGACGGGCGGCGCCACTAGGCTGACCTCGCGGCCCTGCTCCAGCAGCTGGGCGCCCATGAGCTGGGCGGTGGCGTCGGTGACCAGGAACCAGCCGATCGGGACCAGCAGCAGGGTGAAGAACACGCTCCACCAGTGCGCCGCGGCCCGGGAGATCGGGGCGGGCTTGATGGAGGCGCCCTCCAGGAGCGCGGCCTCGCCGGTGTCCTTCTGCTCGGCAACCGCGCTCGCAGTCACGGTGTCGGATTCGGTGAGCGGGTTCCAGGCCGGGCCGGCCTCCTCCGCGCCCGCAGCCGTTGCGGCCGCCTCGCCGGTGTCCGCGCGGGTGGCCTGCAGAGCCTCCCGCCAGTCCGGCTCGGCCGGGGCGGCGGCCTGCGGCTCCAGGGCCGGCGCGGGGGCGGGCTCCTCAGCGACGGGCATGCCCAGGACCGCCTCTGCCGGGGCGGCCCGGTAGGAGCCGTCGGAGAGCGGGGCGTCGCCCTCCTCACCGGCCTGGGACGGCGCCCAGGCGGAGGCGGCCGCCGGCGCTGCGCCGACTGCGGCCAGCAGCGAGTAGCGGCGCACGGCAGTGGTGTCCACCTCCGCGCCGTCCGCCTCCGCGCCGTCCGCCGGGGCGGCGACGCCCTGCGGGGTCGGGGCGGCGGCGTCGATGTGCGCGAAGCCGGGGGCGGCGGCCTGCTCGAACTCGGTGGGGGAAAGGGGGGAGACGTCAGCCACCGGCTGGTCCATCTCCGCGGCGCCCGGCGCGTCCGGGCCGTCACCCGGCTCCGGGGCGGGCTGCTCTGGTGCCGTCAACTCTTGTTCGGCCAGCTCCTCCTGGCGCTTTTCGTCCTCCAGGGCGTCCAGCCAGGAGGCGTGGCGGCGCGAGCGGCGGGAGGGCAGCGGCGGCAGGGCCGTGCCCACCGCCTCGGCCTCCGGGGCCGCCTCGGGGGTCTGCTCCGGGGCGGGGGCGGCCTCGGGGGCGAACTGGTCGGCAAGCTCGGCATCGGCGGCGTCCTCCGCAGGGGACTCCGTGCCGGCGAGCGCGGGCAGCGCGGGCAGCGCCTCCCCGGCCTCGGGCTCGGGCTGCGGCTCGGCCTCCAGTGTGGGCGCCACGTCCGCAGGGGGCGCGGTCTCTAACTCGGCCTCCGGCTCGGCCTCGGGCTCGGGCTGCGGCTCGGCCTCCGGCTCGGTGGAGGTGAGGGACTCGGCAACGGCAGCGGCCGCGACGTCCTCTCCCTCGCCTGCCACGGGTTCGAAGGGCGTCTCCTCCGGGGCGGCCTCAGCATGAGCGGCCTCCTCAACCGCGCCGTCCTCGGCAGCGGCGAGGGGAGAGGGCTCGGTGTCAATAGACTCCGGCTGCGCCGGCAGCTCGGCCGGCTCGCTGAGGGCCGCCTGCGCGTCCTCGGCCGCAGCGTCAGCGTGCCACTGCTCTGCAGCTTCCTCCGCGTCGACCGGCGCTTCCTCCGCGACCACTGGAACCTCCGCGAAATCCGCTTCCGCTGCGGGAGCGAAGTCCTCCTGGGGCTCAACGTCCTCCAGGTCAGCCTCGACTTGCGGTTCGTCCTGCGCCTGGACCTGCTGCGCAAAGTCCGCCGCCCCCTCTGCCCGAGGTGCGGCCTCCGCCGCCTCGACGGCAGCGGCGGCGTCCTCGTCGCCCTGGCCATCCCCGGCCGCGAACGCCTCCGCGTCAGCTGCCGGCCCGGAATCCACCTGCTCGGCGTAAGAAACAACGGAGTCGGCCTCCGGCTGCGGCTCTGCGACGGCAGCGTCGTCCAACACGAACGGCTCCGCCGCGACCGGTTCGTCCTCGGCGGCCTCCGGCTCCACCAGGGGGACCTCATCCTCCTCGGCGGTCTCAACAGCGTAGGCGTCCTCGGCGGGCTCGGCACCGTCCTCGGCCGTCTCGTCGGCCGGCACCTCGCCAGGCTCCTGCTCGGCGGGGTCGGCGGCAACGTCGTCCACAGCGGCCGGAACGAACGTGGCGTCGGGCGCGGCGTCGTCCATGCCGTGCGCCAGGGCGGCCACGTCGGCGGCGGCGGAATCGTCATCCTCCTGCTGCAACCACGCGGGGAAGGACGGGCGGTGCTCACCCTCTCCCCGTTCCTCGCTCACCTGGCGCATAAACCAGGGGGTGGCCGGGGTGTTCTCATCGAGGCGGTCGTCGCTCATGCTGCTCCTTACGTGGGCCCAGAACTGCCTACATGAAAGCATCCAGGCGGGCCGGACAGAGCCGTCGGCGCGCGGAATGAGCCGAAAAAGCCCTCGTAGGATGAAGCAATGAGCCTCGCCGCCGCCCTCGCAACACTCGCCTCCCTGCCCCAGGTGCAGCGAGCGGAGCAACGCGTCCGCGAGGCAACCACGCAGCTGAGGTGGCACGAGGGCCTGCGGCGGCGCTGGAACGAGGCCCGCGCCGAGAACGCTGTCCGCACCGCCGTCGGGGTGGCCGCGCTCGCCGGCGCGCGCGTGCCGGCCTCGCTGCTGCGGGCGGAGGTGGCCCGCAGCGCCGGGATCGTGACCGCGCGGCAGGCGCCCAGCCCCGAGACGCAGCGGGCGGAGCCTGCCGGGCCCGCCCTGGACGCCGGGGGCGGCGCGGTGCCCGCAGACTTCGCCATCGCCCTGGGCGCCTGGCACGCCGCGGCGGACGTGGTCAGCCACTTCCCGCCGCTGTCCGGCAGGCCCGGGCGCGCCCAAGCCCCGCCCGCCCCGGCGCTGCTGGCCGGGTGGCACCGCAGCCTCACCTCCACCAGGACGGGCAGCGATCTAGCACCGGCGGGCGTAGATGCCGCCTGGGAGGGCGCCCGCTCCTTGCCAGGCATTCCGGTCAGCCCGCAGCACGCCGCGCTGGTGGCCGACGTGCTCTCCGGGGCCGGCCAGGGTACGGGAGCGAACGTGCTAGTGCGTTGCGCGATCGTGCAGGCCGAGCTGGCCACCGGGGCGGCCTTCCCAGTGGCCGGGGCGGAGCTGGGGGTGCTGGCGGGCTGGTACGTGGCGGTCCTGGGCGGCCTGGACCCGACCGGGGTGGCCCACCCCGGCGCGCTCGCCGTATCCGAGCCCGCCCAGTACCGCAGCGCGCTGGCCGCATACGCCACCGGCAGCCCGGACGGGGTGGTGCAGTGGGTGGAGTTCGTCGCCCGCTCGTGGGAGGAAGGCGCGCTCATCGGGCGAGCGGTGTGCGACTCGGTGCTGGCCGGGCGCACGGTCGGCTAAGCCACGGCGCACCGATGGGGGCGGCCTGGGCGGCAGCGTCGGCCACCCCCAGGCGGCGATGAGGCGGCCGCGCAGCCCCGTCACGCAGGCCGGCCACGCAAGCCGGTCACGCAGGCCGGCCGCTAAAACCGCGCGTCAGGGGGCGGCGAGCAGGTCCGGGGCATCCCCCGGATTGTCGCGGCGCAGCCACCACCACACGGAGAAACCGATCGCCAGCAGGGTGGCGGCCACGCCGATTGAGACGGTGGAGCGGGTGGGCAGGTGCACCGCCTTAGCGAAGGTGAGGATGCGCCAGTTGCGCTCGTTGGCCTCGTTGCGCAGGGCGCGGTCGGGGTTGACGGCGAACGGGTTGCCGACCACGGAGAGCATGGGCACGTCCGTGATGGAGTCGGAGTAGGCGTAGCAGCGGGAGAGGTCGTAGCCGCGCTCGGCCGCCATCTGGCGGATCGCGGCGGCTTTCTCTTCGCCGTACACGTAGCGCTCGATCTCGCCGGTGTAGCGGCCCTCGTCCTCGGTCAGGACGGTGGCCAGCGTGTAGTCCGCCCCCAGCCGCTGCGCCACCGGCTCGACGAAGGCCTGGGCACCGGCCGAGATGATGACCACGTCGTGCCCGGCGGCGCGGTGCAGGCCGATCTGGTCCAGGGCCTCCGCGTAGACGATCGGCTCCAGGTAGCGCTCGTAGGCGTCCTCCACGACGGTGCGCAGCTGCTGGGCGTCCCAGCCGCGCACCAGGGAGGTGAGCTGCTCCTTCATGCGCTCGTGCTGCTCGTGGTTGGCACCCACCAGCGCGTACTGGAGCTGGGCCAGCACCGCCTTGATCACCGTCATGTTGGTCAACAGACCAGAGTTCAACAGCGGGCGGGTCAGGGCGAACGACGAGGACGTGGAGATGATCGTCTTGTCCAGGTCAAAGAACGCTGCCACGCGGCGCGGGCCGTTGCCGCCGGCCGGCCGGAAGGCGCGGGTAATCCCGCCGCGCGTCGCCTTTGCGCGCCCACTGCCTCGCTCGGCAGCGCCGGCGATGAGGGCGGGAAAGGAGAACCTGGGTCGATTAGTCACCCCACAAACTTAGCGGTCTGCGCGGCGGGGCGGTAGTTGGAAACGCCCCGCCTGCGCCCGGTGGTGGACGACGCTCCTCCCGGCCCGCCTGTGGAAAAACCTTTGTCCACAATCGGCCGGGTGGGGGAGGCGAGCGCCCCGTGCGCAGTGGCGCTTTTGCCCACCGCGCCGAGCGGGCAGCTTGGTGCGCATGGATGCAGGAGCGCTAAAAGAACGGCCGGGGACCGGGGTGGTTGGGGCCGCCGGGCGGGCGGTGGTCTGCCTGGTGAGCCTGGGAGGGAGCGCCGCCCCGGCCCTGGGGGAGGTAGGCGCTGCCCTGGCCGAGCGGCTGGGCGCCTGCCTGGTAGACGCGCGCCCCTTTGCCTTCCAGGGCGCTCGCGGTGGTTTCACGTGGGCGGAGGTGGACCAGCGGGCAGAGGAGCTGGACGGGAAGGCGTTGCTGGCGGCGCTGCCCCCGCACCCCAGCCACCACGGGGTGGGGCACCTGAGCAGTGGCGTGCGCGGCGCGGTGGGGCAGGCCCTGCGGGTGCCCGGGGCCCCGGCGCTCGCTGCGGCGCTGCTGGCCCTGGGTGGGCGTGGGCGGGTGGTGGTGCTGGAGCCCGCGCCGCAGTGCGTGCCGGCAGGGGCGCTCTGGCTGGGGGTGGCCGGGCGGCGCGCGCACCTGTGGCCCGACCTGCCGGCCCGCGCGCTGGCGCTGGCGCGGATGGGTGGCGCGGCCGGGGCCGCCTGCCTGGTCATGTGCGGGCCGGGTCCCGGCGCCTGGGACCGGGCGCTGGCGGAGTTGTGCTCGCAACACGGCAGCCTGGAGGTGGTGCGGGTGCGCCGCCCACGGTGGGGGAGCGCCAGGGGTGGGCAGCTCGGGGCCAGGCGGGTGGCGGGCGCGCTAGCGCAGTGGGTGGCAGAAGTGGGCGCAAGGATCCCCGGGGATGTGAGCGCGGCCGACACCGCAACTGCCAGCTGCGCAGGTCCGCCGTTTCGATTCCTCCCGGTTCGCTCGGAGTCGCTTGCCCCCGCCACGCCAACAGGGGAGAGCCAAAGCGTCCCTGCCGATTTCGCCGTTTCGTGGCTGCCGGGCGGGGCGGTCCGTCCCGCGCGCCGCGAGCGGCACCAGGCAAGGAGGGCGGCGTGAGCCTGCTCCGGGACCTGGCCAGTGGGGTGCCGCTGCTGGAAGCGGTGGGGAGGAAGGAGGGCGCGGGCAGGGACGTCGGGCACGTGAAGGCGGTGGCGAAGGCCACCAGCGCCCGCATCTTCGGCGCCGGGGAGGTACTCCAGCCGTGGCTGGAGCAGGACTCGGTCACCGACGTGCTGGTCACCGGCGGGCAGGTGTGGGTGGATCGCGGCGCCGGCCTGGAAAGGACGGGGCAGCGCATGAGCGTCGAGGAGGTGGGCGCCCTGGCGCGGCGCCTGGCGGCCCAGTGCGGCAAGCGCCTGGACCAGGCCGCACCGATCGTGGACGCCACCCTGCCGGGCGGCACCCGCCTCCACGCCGTGCTGCCGCCGCTCTCCACGGACGGGCCGCTGCTCTCCCTGCGCGTGCACCGCCAGCGGCGGATGGAGCTGGGGGACCTGGTCAGCGCGGGCGCACTAACGCCGGGCGTGGCCGGGGTGCTGGCGGCGCTGGTGGAGCGCCGGGCCACCACCTTCATCTGCGGTGCCACCGGCTGCGGCAAGACCACGCTGCTGGGCGCGCTACTGACCCTGGTGCCACCCAACCAGCGCATCGTCTGCCTGGAGGAGACCAGCGAGCTGCGGCCCAACCACCCGCACGTCGTCCACTTGCAGGAACGGGAGGCGAACGTGGAGGGCAGCGGGCGGGTGACGCTCAGCGACCTCACCCGCGCCGCGATGCGGATGCGCCCAGACCGCCTGGTGCTGGGAGAGTGCCGTGGCCCGGAGGTGCGTGACGTGCTCACCGCCCTGAACACCGGCCACAGCGGCGGATTTGCCACCCTCCACGCCAACAGGGCCGCCGACGTGCCCGCCCGCCTGATCGCGCTTGGCGCCCTCGCGGCGCTCAGCCCGCAGGCCGTGGAGGTCCAGTTCGCCGCCGCAGTGCAGGCGGTGGTGGCGTTAAGGCGCCTGGAGTGCGGGCGGCGCATCGTGAGCGAGGTGGCGGTGGTCCAGCGCGCCGCAGCCGGGGTGGAGTGCGCGCCCGCGCTCGCGGTGCGGGCAGGGGACGAAGAGGCGGGGTTGCTGGTGAGCGCGGGCCCGGGGCTGGACGGTCTGGTGGAGCTGGTCGGGAGGCAGGTGGTGCTGGCGGCGCTGGGCCGAGCGGCGGACGGCGCGGCCCTGGCCCGCAGCGCGAAGTGAGCGGGGGCAGGCAGTGAGCGAGAGCGCAAGTCTCATCCTGGTGATGGCGCTGCTGGTGGCGGCGGTGGCGGGGCTGGTGCCCGCCCTGCCGGCCCACTGGCGCCACCTGGACCGTGCCGGCAAGGAGCTGGAGCGCGCCCGCCGCGAACGGCGAAAGAGCAGGAGGGCGGGGGAGGGTGGCGTCGGCGGTAGTGGGGATGAAGACGCCAGCGGCGCCGGTGGCACCGGGGACACGCGGGGCGGAGCGTCCCCCACCCCGGCGCGGTGGTGGCGAAGCCGCCAGGCGCGGCGGCCGGCCCTGGCCGAGCAGTCCGGCGCCAGGGATGTCGGCATGCTCGCCCTGGAAGTGGCGGCCCTGGTGCGCAGCGGATTGGAACTGGAGGCCGCCTGGACCGCCGGACTGGAACGAAACTGGGACAAGCTCCCGGCGGAGCCGAGCCAGGATGGGCGGCTGCCGGCGGCGCTTGCCACGGCGATCAGGCGCGCAAGACTTCCGCCACCCTGGTGGGAGGCGTGGGCGGGACGTCGGCGGGCAGAACAGGCCAGTGGGGCAACGGCGCTGTCCTCAATGGGCGTGGCGTGCGGGGCGTCGGCCGAACTGGGCGCACCGCTGGCGCCGGTGCTGGAGGCGGTGGCGCAGGGGGTGGCCCGGGCCGGGGAGGTGGCGCAGGAGCGGCGCGTGCAGTTGGCCGCGCCGCTTGCCACCGCGCGTGTCCTGCGTGTCCTGCCCCTGGGCGGACTCCTGCTGGGAGGGCTGCTGGGCGTCGACCCCCTGGGCGTGCTGTTGGACTCCCCGCTCGGGGTGGCCTGCCTTGCCGTTGGCTTGGCAGCGATGCTGGTCGGAAACGTGTGGCTCTCCCGGCTCGTGAGGGCCGCAGAGGAACAGGGCGCCAGGGTAGACCCGGCGGTGCTGGTGGACGTGTGCGGGGCCTGCATGCGGGCGGGCAGCGCGGTGCCGACGGTGCTGCAGGCAATCGGGGCCGCGCTCACCGAGGTAGTGGGGGAGGCGTCGGAAGGGCAGGACGCCACCATGGCGCGGGAGCTCCAACAGTGCGGGCGGATGCTGCTGCTCGGAGCGTCCTGGGAGCTGGCGTGGGAACGCGTGGAGCCCCAGCTGCTGCCGCTCAACCGGGCCCTGCGAGCCGCCTGGGAGGATGGGGCGGCGCCAGAGGGGATGCTGGCGCACGCCGCCGCACTGCTGCGGGCCAGGCAGGTGCGCAGGGCACGAGTGGCCGCCGCCGAGCTCGGCACCAAGCTGATCGCGCCCGTGTCCGTATGCATGCTGCCGGCGTTCATCTCGCTGGGGATCGTGCCGGTGGTGCTGGGCGGGGCGCTTGGCCTGTTGGCCTCCTGAGCAGCGCTCGCAGGCAATCCTTGCTGCGCAGCAGGACCTGGATCGGTCCCGCCAACCCTCGCCGATTCGAACGGCCCTCGCGCGCAGGATGGCGTTGCCGCGCAGAGCAACCAGCCGATCGCGGGCGGGCGGGCCGATTATGATCGATTCATGCGCACCCGACAACTCCCGGCCCGTTGGCTGCGCGCGGACCTTCTATTCGCCGCCCTGCTCATGCTGATCGGGTGGGTGATGATCTTCCTCTCCCACGCTGCCGAGCTAACCGTCTACAAGACACCCCTGTGGCAGCAAATGATCGGCTCTGCCGCAGTGACTCTTCCCCTGGTGTGGCGACGCCCGTTCCCACTGGCAGTCGGCCTAACGCAGGCGGTGGCGTACGTCGTCGCCTCGCTCCTGACCGGCATGGACGTCTACGCGACCCAGGTGGCGCTGTTCCTTGGGTTCTACTCCATGGGCGCGTGGAGCGCTCAACGCGGGCGCGCCCTCTTGGCACGGTTGATCGTCGTGAAGCTGATGGCCCTAGCGCTGCTCCTGGCCATGTTCAAAGTGTTCGACGCCACCGGCGCCCAGGCAGTCTCCGCGCGGGTGTTCCTGGCGGGCCTCGCCATCAATGCGATCATTAACGTCGCCTTCTTCACGGGCGCGTGGATCTTCGGTGATCGCGCGTACGAGCAGGCGCTGGAACGCAACGAGCTCGTGGCGGCGCAAGCCCGCATCGTCGCACTGCAGACCGAGTTGGTGGCGTCCGCCGTCGAGGAGGAGCGTCTGCGGATAGCGCGCGAGCTGCACGACGTAGTAGCGCACCACGTCACGGCGATGTCCGTGCAGTCGGCGGCCGCCCGCCGGATCCTGCACCGAGATCCGGAGGGAGCCGCCGCTGCCCTCAAGGGAGTCGAGGCGAGCGCCCGGCTCGCCGTCCAGGACCTGCGCACCATGGTCCTGACGCTTCGTGACTCCGACGAGCCCACCGACCACCTCCCCACGCTCGCTGACGTGCCCGTGCTTGTCGAACAGGCCCGGGCCGGTGGGCAGAACGTGGACTACGTGATCGTCGACGAACCCCACGACCTGTCGCCCGCAGCGGAGCTCACGCTGTACCGAGTCGCGCAGGAGGGCCTCACCAACGCCGCCAAGCACGCAGGCCAGGGTGCCAAGGTCTCGCTGAGGCTCCGCAACCGGCCGGGCGCAGTCGAGTTCGAGGTCTCCGACGACGGGCGCGGCCTGAGCGCGGCATCCACCGGAAGCGGAACCGGCCTGCAGGGCATGCGCGAGCGGGTGCAGGCCGTCGGCGGCACCGTGGAGGCGGGCCCCAAACCCCGCGGCGGCTACCGGGTCCGCGTCGAGCTTCCCACGGTGGTGCACCCGTGATCCGGGTACTGCTGGTCGACGACCAGGCGCTAATCCGCGCCGGCTTTGCCACCATCCTCGGCACCGAGCCGGACATAGAGGTGGTCGGTCAGGCGGCCGACGGCGAAGAGGGCGTTCGCCTAGCGCTCGAGCTCGCCCCCGACGTCGTCTGCATGGACGTCCGGATGCCCGTTCTTGACGGAATCGAGGCGACGAAACGCCTACAGCAGGCGGGGTCGCGGGCGGCGGTGCTGATCCTTACGACGTTCGACCGTGACGACTTCCTGTTCGAGACGCTGCAGGCCGGCGCAGCGGGATTCATCCTGAAGACTGCGGAAGCAGAGCAGCTCGTCGAGGCAGTGCGAGCGCTCGGGCGCGGTGACGGGCTGCTCTCCCCGGAGGTCACCCGCAGGGTCATCGCGCGGTTCGCGGCGACACCTACCCCGTTGGCGCCGGACAGGACCGATGACCGGCTCACCGCGCGCGAGCACGACACGCTCCTGCTCGTGGCGCGCGGGCTCACCAACGCGGAGATCGCGCAAGAAATGTTCGTCAGCCCCGAGACGGTCAAGACGCACGTGTCCAACATCCTCATGAAACTCGGTCTGCGTGACCGTATCGCCGCCGCGATATGGGCCCACGAGCAAGGCCTGGTCACGCGGTGAGAACGGCCTCCCCCGACCGGGGGAGGCCAAGAAATCCCTCTCATGCGGGACGCGCGCCGGTGCCGGCAGGAAATAGCGTGAAGACATGATCAGCGTACGAAATGTCCACCGCTACTTCGGTGACAAGCACGTCCTTGACAACGTCACCTTCGACATCAAACCCGGCCTGATGACCGGCTTCGTCGGCGGCAACGGCGCGGGCAAGACCACCACCATGCGCATCATTCTGGGTGTCCTTGCGGCCCAGCAAGGGGAGGTGCTTGTAGACGGCAAGCCGATCTCGCCAGGGTTCCGCTCCAGCATCGGCTACATGCCCGAAGAGCGTGGCCTCTACCCGAAGATGAAGATCATCGACCAGCTCGTCTACCTCGGCCAGTTGCACGGCCAATCTGCCGCCGCCGCAAAGCGTCGCGGCCTGGAGCTGCTCGAGCGGCTTAACCTCAACGGCAAACCGACCGACACGCTCGAGTCCTTGTCGCTCGGCAACCAGCAGCGCGCGCAGATCGCTGCCGCGCTTGTACACGATCCCGTAGCGCTCATCCTCGACGAGCCGTTCTCCGGGCTAGACCCGGCGGCCGTGGACGCCACCCTCGAGGTGTTGCGCGACGTCGCCGCCACCGGTGCACCCGTGCTGTTCTCGTCCCACCAGCTCGACGTCGTCGAGCGCCTCTGCGACGAGCTCGTCATCATCGCCCACGGGCGGATCCGCGCCGCCGGCACCCGCGCCGACATCCTTGCCGCTGACGTCCGCAACGAGTGGGAGCTCCAGATTGCGGGCGACACCGGCTGGGTGCGAGACAGGGGCGTCAAGGTGCTCGAGTTCGACGGCGGCTACGTGAAGTTTCAGGCCGACGAGGCTGCCGCGCAGCGCGTACTCGTCGACGCGGCAGGACGCGGGCACGTCGAACAGTTTGGGCGCGTGCGCCGTAACCTCCACGAGATATACAAGGAGCTGGCCCAGTGACCACCATGCAGACCCCTACGTATGCCCCCATGCAGACCCCTACGCTCACTCCGAGCCCAACGTTCTGGACCACGGTCGGCATCGTCGCAAAGCGCGAGATCGTGCAGCGATTCCTGTCGAAGTCGTTCATCATCTCAACCGTCGTCTCGCTTGTGTTGTTGCTCTTTGCCATCGTCGGACTCCCCCGACTGAGCGAGCTACTAAGCGGTGGCGACACCACCGTCGCCGCTACGGCGGAGGTGGCAGCCAAGCACCAAGAGCTTCCAGGTGTCGTGTTCCAGGAGGTAGCCGACGAGGCCGCCGCCCGCGAGGCCGTGCAGAGCGAGGTCGTTGACGCCGCCATCGTCGCCGACGCTGCCTCCCCCACCGGTTTCAAAGTGCTCGGCTTCCGCAATGCACCGGATGGTCTGGTCAGCGAACTATCGGAGAGACCGGAGGTGGAGATCCTTGACCCGAACGCCCCCAACCCGATGATCGCCTACTTCATTGCGATCGGCTTCGGCGCACTGTGGATGATGTCCGGCATCACGTTCGGGATGAGCATCGGCAACTCGGTCGTGGAAGAGAAACAGACACGCATCGTCGAAATCCTGCTGGCCTCGGTGTCGTCCCGGGCACTGCTTACCGGCAAGATCGTCGGCAACTCCGCTGCGGCGATGGTGCAGATCCTGCTCATCGTCGCCGTCGTCCTCGGTGGCACCGCCATCAATGGCAGCGCGGTTCCGGTGGCCGATCTGACGGTGCCACTGGCTTGGTTTGTGGTCCTGTTCCTGATCGGATTCGTGATGGTGGCCGCCCTCTATGCGGCGGCGGCTGCGCTCGTCTCACGCGCGGAAGACCTCGCGAACGTGCAACAGCCAATCATGTGGATGGTCATGATCCCCTACTTCTTGGTGGTCTTCCTTTCCGACAACCCGCTCGCGCTCGCGATCATGAGTTACGTGCCCTTCTCGGCGCCGGTGTCAGTGCCGATGCGTCTGTTCCTGGGCCAGACGGCCATGTGGGAGCCGGTCATCTCGGTGGTCCTGCTGGCAGTCACGACCGCGCTGATCATCTTGGTCGCGGCCAAGATCTACGACAACGGTTTGCTGCGTACCGGTAAGCCGCTGAAGTGGAAGGAAGCGCTGAAGAGCGACGCCTGAGGCGTCTTCGGCACACTGCGGTCGGTGCGCTATCCCGCCAATGGGGTGGCGCACCGACCGCAGTCCCCGCCTCCGCTCCCCGGGGCCAGGGGCGCGCGCGAAAGCGACTGGCACACCCCTGCCTCGCAAATGTTGCAACGGGGTACATGTGACCGCTTGGTGCCATGGCACCGGTCGGTCGCATGTACTCCGACCGCACGCTTGTGCGCTCGGGGGCACCGCACCACCACGCACCACCCACCACAGCCCCCACCTTCAGCTGCGAAGAGCCGGTTATCCAGAGGGCGCTTCGGGCTGGGGATAACCGAGAATCGGCACCCTGCGCACCCGCCCTGTTTCTGCGCCGTCCCGCCTGGGATTTTGGTTTTTGCGCGAACACCCGCGCACGAACCGAAAGGAGTTGGCGATGAAGCACATCGAGAAGTGGCGCAAGCGGCTGGAGGCGGAGGACGGGATGGCGACCGCTGAGTACGCCGTCGTGACGCTCGCGGCTGCGGCCTTTGGCGGCCTGCTGCTGGCGTTGGCCCGGTCCGGCGAGCTGCGCGATGCCCTGCTGGGCATCCTGCGTTCGGCGCTGAGCATCGGATAACGCGGTGAGATGGCCAGGCAGGGCGAAGCCGGAGCGCGGCTCGGTGACTGTCGAGTTCGCGCTGGGGTTCCTGGCGCTGGCGGCCGTGGTGGTCCTGGTTCTGTCCTCGTTCACCCTGGCGGCGGCCAAGCTCAGGGTGGCCGAGGCGACCAGAACGGCGGCGCGCTTAGCCTCGCTGGACGTGAGCAGCCAAGAGGTAACGCAGGCGGCTCGGCGCATCGCCCCTCAGGTCAGCGTGTCCGTGTCGGTCCAGGGGGAGTGGGTGCTGGTGAGCGTGTCAGCCCCCGCTCCCCATCCCGCCCGTTGGTTTGGCCTGGAGCTCAGCTCGCAGGTCTGGGCGCTGAGGGAGGCGGCGCTACGCCCGCTCTAGTGGGGGTGGTGGCGTTGCTGTTGGCGGCGTGGCTGGCCCTGACCGCGTTCGCTGCGGCGGGTGCCGCTAGAGCCCAGGCGGCCGGCGCGGCTGACATGGCTGCGCTGGCCGCCGCCACCGCCCTGAGCAGTGGAAATGGCGCGCCCTGCACCTTGGCGGTCCAGGTGGCGGCCCGCAACGGCGCCGCCCTGACCTCCTGCCAGATATTGGGGGACGACGTTGCCGTGGTGGTCACCGTGCCGGTGCCGCCGCCCGGCGGGCTGGTGCTGGGGGCGGTGAGCGAGCAGGCCAGGGCCGGCCCGGCCGTGCCCTAAGAAATGTTGGTGGGCTGCGCTCTAATGGCTCCAGGCCGAACGCCGCCTGCGGCTGGCCGCTGCCGTCCGGTGTGGCAGCGGCGGCCGTGGGCGGCTCGGGGGCCGTGGGCGGTAGTGGTGGCCCGTGGCGGCGGCTCGCGGGCGCAAGCCGATAGTAGTTAGGGTGGGAAGGTGCGAAGCGTCGAGTTATTTGCAGGTGGGGGCGGTTTGGCGCTCGGCACCCACCTGGCGGGTTTCAGCACAGAGGTGGTTGCGGAGTGGAATCGCTGGGCATGCGACACCATTCGGGAGAACCAGAGCAATGGTCACCCGCTGGTGGCGGGCGCCCAGGTGATCGAGGGGGATGTGCGGGACATCGACTGGTCCGGCCTTGCAGAGGGCGTGGACCTGGTCTCTGGTGGGCCGCCCTGCCAGCCCTTCAGCGCGGGCGGCCGGGGCCGGGCAGCGGACGACGAGCGTGACATGTTCCCGGCCACAGCCGAAGTTATACGGCGGCTGCGCCCCAGGGCTTTCATTGTGGAGAACGTGCGGGGCCTGATGCGTCCGGCCTTCGCCGACTACTTCTCCTATGTTCAACTGCGCCTGACCCACCCCGAACTGGTGGCGCACCCGAACGAGAGTTGGGGCGACCATTACGCGAGGTTGCAGGCAGAACACACGAGCGTCAGCTCCGATCTCCAGTACAACCTCCTGCCCACTCTGGTCAATGCGGCAGATTATGGTGTGCCGCAGCAGCGTTGGCGCGTGTTCCTAGTGGGGTTCCGGGCGGATATTGACGCAGAGTGGTCCTTCCCGCAGCCGACCCATTCGGCCGGTGCACTGCGGCGGGTCCAGGAGAGCGGCGACTACTGGGAAATGCACCAGGTGGCGGAGAAGTCGCGGAGAATTGTCCGCGCTCGGTACACGGATGCGGACCTGGAGATGATGCCCTGGCGGACGGTGCGAGACGCCATATCCGATCTGCCCAGGCCAGGACGAAAGGGCGCGCTCAACCACATCATTCAACCGGGAGCTCGCGCGTACCCAGGCCACACAGGGTCCTACATCGACGCACCTGCGAAGGCGTTGAAGGCGGGAGTGCACGGTGTGCCCGGTGGCGAGAACATGCTGCGGCGGCCGGATGGTTCGGTCCGTTACTTCACTGTGCGTGAGGCGGCTCGGCTGCAGACCTTCCCGGATACGTACGCGTTGCACGGACCCTGGAGCGAGGCAATGCGGCAACTAGGAAACGCGGTACCGGTGAAGCTGGCTGAGACCGTGGCGCTGTCGGTGCGCGAGCACTTGGAGCTGGCAGAGACTAGAGAACGCGCGAAAAAGACAGGCCCCACAGAGCGCCATTTGCGGGCGGTGTCATGACGTACGAACCCTTCAATCCCCTGGCGATGGACTCCCTGGCGGAGTCGGTTGTTCGCCGACTCATGCAGAGTGCCCCAGTTCCGCTACAGGGGATTGCGCGCTTCCAGGGCGCTGGAGTGTACGCGATCTACTACACGGGAGATTTCCCCGCGTACGAGATCGTTGCGAGGCAGAACGTAGAGGGGAAGTGGGATTTGCCGATCTACGTTGGTAAGGCAGTGCCAAAGGGCGGCCGGCAAGGGCTGGAGCTAGGGCAGGACCCGAACAGTGCGGCACTGTGGGGCCGCTTGCGCGAGCACGCCAAGAGCATTGAAGCCGCCCGGAATCTGAACATCGAGGATTTCTACGTGCGGTGGATCGTGGTGGAAGACATCTGGATCCCCCTGGGAGAGTCCACGCTTATCCGCAGTACGCGCCCGGTGTGGAACGCCGTGGTGGATGGGTTTGGCAACCACGACCCTGGCAAGGGGCGCCATCGGGGCAAAGCCCCGCAATGGGACACGCTCCACCCCGGACGGCCGTGGGCCGAAAAGCTGACTCAGCGCGATCCCGGTGAGGCTGCCCTGATCGAGAGGGGCGCCATTCAGTACCTGCGCGAGCGGCACAACTGAAGCCTGTGTGCCTCGGGCTGGCTCCGCAAATCCTGGTTCGGGCCGGGGAAAGACCGTGATGCGGCCAAACGGGTGCCTAGCTGGCCTTCAGCAGGGCGCGCAGCACCCGCACGGCTCCTGCCTTTGAGAGCGGTTCGTTGCCGTTGCCGCACTTGGGGGACTGGATGCACAGAGGGCAGCCCGCCTGGCACGGACAGTTCTCGATCAGCTCCAAGGTTGTCTGCACCCACCTGTGTCGGTGCAGGTAGCCGTGGCGAGAAAAGCCGGCGCCGCCGTCTAGGGCGTCGTGCACAAAGACCGTGGCGCACTGCGTGGTCGGGTGCAGGCGGGCGGACAGTCCGCCCAGGTCCCACCGGTCGCAGTTGGCTAGCAGCGGCAGCATGGCGATCTGGGCGTGCTCTGCGGCGTGCAACGCCCCGGGCAGCTCCTCCCAGGTGAGGCCCGCTGCCTCCCAGACGGGCTGGGGCATGGTCCACCACACCGCCTGGGTGAACAGGGTGCGCACCGGCATGTCCAGGGCGTGGTGGGACAACACCATGCCCTCTGCGGTGCTGAGCCGGTCGTAGCCGGTGACCTGGCCGGTCACCTCCACCATGCCTAGCGACCACTCGCACTGCGTAGCCGACGCGACCGCGTCGACGAAGTGCGGGGGATGCTCCCCGGCGGCGGGGGAGATGGCGGTCTGGCCGCCAAGGCCGGGGGCGGAAACAAGCCCGGCCCGCTGGGCCGGCTCCTGCACCTCGAGCGGTAGGACGGTGGAGGTGGACGATGCGCGGGTGCGGTAGCCCGGCTCACGCCTGGCCTTGACCACCACCGTGTCATCGCGCAGCTCCAGCACGCCGTAGAGGCGGCCCTGGTGGACGTAGAGCGCGCCGGGGTGAACGGTGGAATCCGCGCGCGCCCCGCCCTCGATCAGCGCGATCACCGCGCCGGTGTCCGCGTCCACCACGTGCAACTGATCCATCTCACCGCGCAGAGTGGTCAGCTCGTGCGCGGGCCGGGCCAGCGCCACGTTCCAGCACCAGCCGGAGGGTCGCTCCCGCAGCAAGCCCTGCGCGGCTAGCTCCCGCACCAGCCCCCACCCGGGCAGGCCAAAGACCTCCAGGTCGGCTGCGGTCAGCGGCGCCTCCGCAGCCGCAGCGCACAGGTGCGGACGCAAAACGTGCGGATTGCCCGGGTCGAACGCGGTCGCCTCGGGGGCCCCGAGCACGAACTCAGGGTGGTGCAACAGGTACTGGTCCAGCGGGTTGGCTGAGGCCACGAAAACGGCCAGGCCGGGCGCGCCGGCGCGCCCGGCCCGACCCGCCTGCTGCTGCAGAGACGCCCGGGAACCGGGCCATCCGGCAATTATCACCGCGTCCAGCCCGGAGACGTCTATCCCCAGCTCCAGCGCACTTGTGGTCACCAGCAGCCGCAGGTCACGGCCCCTGAGCGCTGCCTCCAGCTCCCGTCTTTCTTCCGGCAGGTAGCCGCCCCGGTAGGCCGCCACGCCCGCGGCGAATTGCTGTGCCCCGCCCCGGCTCAGCTGGTCGCGCACGTGCTCCGCGATCCCCTCCACCCCGGCGCGCGAGCGCGCAAACACCAGGCTCTGCGCCCCCAATGCGGTGAATCGCGCCGCCAGCCAGGCCGCCTCGGCGGAGGCCGAGATGCGGGGACGCTCGGCAGGATCGATCCCCGCTGTCGCCGGCGCCTTCCCCGGAGCGTCGCCCACCCCTGCGGGCTTTCCACCGGTCTCGCCCCCGGCGCGCCCGCCAGGCGCCCCGGCTGCCGGAACCTTCGCATAGGCCGGCTGCCAGAGCGCCAACATTTGGGGGCCGCGAGGAGAAGCGTCGTCCGTCACCGCCACCACCTGCGCAGGGTCCACCCCGATTAGGCGGGCCGCAGCGCCAGCAGGATCGGCGGCCGTCGCGGAGGCGAACAGCACGCGCGGCCGCGCCCCGGACATGCGCGCCAACCGCAGCAGGCGCCGCAAGACCAAGGAAACGTGCGCGCCGAACACGCCGCGATAGGTGTGGCACTCGTCCACGATCACCGTCTCCAGGCCGCGCAGCAGCCGCGACCAGGTGGAGTGGCGCGGCAGCAGCGCGTGGTGCAGGAAGTCCGGATTGGTCAACACAACGTCCGCGTTCCCGCGCGCCCACAACTTCTCCGCGCGGTCGGCGTCACCGTCGGCGGTGGCCACCTGCGCGTCCAGGCCGCAGGCGTCGATCACGCGCCGCAGCCCCGCCGCCTGATCCGCAGCCAGGGCCTTGGTGGGGGCCAAGTACAGGGCGGTGGGTCGCGCCCGCCACGCCGCGATCGACGTTCCCCCACCCGCCGCCTCCTGGGAGTTAGCGAGCGCCGACAGGACGGGTAGCCACGCCGCCAGGGACTTACCTGACCCGGTGCCCGTGGCGATCACCGTGTGACTACCTGCGTGCAAGGAATCGGCCGCCCGCACCTGGTGCTCCCAGGGCTCGGCTACCCCCAGCGCCCGGTAACCCGCCACCACCCGCGGGTTGGCCCACGCGGGCCAGGCCGAGTGCCGCGCGCTGCGAGCCGGGCTGGAGTGCAGGTGCACCAGTCGAGAATCCCTGTCCCCGGCCCACCCCAGAAAGCCCAGCAGCTGCCGATGGAGCGCTCCCGCCGCCTGGTTGTCCCCGGGGGCACTGGCTACAGCCCCGCCGGAATCAAGCACCCTGGGCCCATCTTCCCCGGTGGGCACGCCAAACCCGCCGGGGGAGGCGGGCACTTGGTTGGCTGCAGGCACCCCACAAGTGTGCCCGCTGCGGCCAACATTTGGCGCCGCAGCAGCTTGGGCGCGAGACTTTGCGGCCTTCCACGTAGGGTGGAGGAGTGCAGCCGCCGTCCAATCCGCCCTCCCCGAGTGGGCGGTCGCTAGGTGACAGCCGCCCGGTTCCCCGCCCGGCGGCCCGCCGGCCGCAGCGGCCAGCAGGTGGAACGAGCGCGGCGCAGAGCGCACCGGCCGGCACCGATCAGTTGGGCGGGCGCGGCAGCGTCGGCCACCACGGGCGTGCCGACCGGGCGAGCACTAACCCGCCGGGGGGCGGTGCGGAGCGTGGCGGCAAGACGCACACGGCACCGGTGGTCTCCTTCAAGCCCGACGCACCGCTGCTCCTTTTGGCCGCCGCCTGGCTGGCCGTGACGGGCGGCCTTTACTACTTCTTTGTGCGCACCGCTTGGGGACAAGCGCTAGACGCCCTCGTGATGCACGACGCTGCCTCCATCCCCTTCCTGACCACTATCGGGCGGATTTTGAACGAGTCCGCACTGGAGGCACTCATCTTGGCGATGGCCGTGGCCGCCGTGCTCGGGATGCTGCGCCGGCGTCCCTGGCTGGCGCTGGGCTGCGTGGCAGGTGCCGCCGGGGCGATGGTCCTCACGCAGCTGGCCAAGCGCTACCTGCTGACCCGCCCGGACCTGGGTGTGGGCTGGGTGCTGCCCAACTCCTTCCCCTCCGGGCACGGCACCGCCACTGCGGTCATCTGCCTGGTGGCGCTGGTCTCCGCTCCGCGCGCGTGGCGTCGCCACGTGGTGCCGGTGGCCCTGGCCCTGCCCCTGCTGAACGGCGGGGCGATGATGGCGATGGGGTGGCATCGGGCCGCCGACGTGCTGGGTGCCGTCAGTGTCTCCGCGTTCGCCCTCCTGGTCAGTCTTGCCCTGGTGCGCGGGTTGCGTCTGCGGCGCCTGGCGGCCTTGCGGGCCGAACCTGGTGGGGTGGCAGAGCCGGGCCCGCTGCTGCGCCGGCTCGAGCGGCACCTGTGGCTGTCGGCGGCCGGCAGCGTGCCCGTGGCCGGCCTGGCCCTGTTGGTGACGCGGGGGTTCTGGGCGAAGAACTCCGCCGACTTCCTGCGCGGCGACCTCTCCGCAGCCAGTCTGGGCGGAGGGGACGTGGCCGCAGCCGTGATGGTGCTGTCTCTGTACGCCGCCGTCTCCTGCGCAGCAGTCGCCTCCACGCTGCTGGCCGCGCGCCGCCTGGGCGCGTGACGCTCTGCCCGCCTGGGCGCGTGACGCTCTGCCCGCCTGGGCGCGTGACGCTCTGCCCGCGCTAAACCGCTCGACCTAGACCTTGTGCAGTCGACCTCGACCTTGCGTAGGGCTCTGAGGTCTAGGTCGAGTGCACAAGGTCTAGGCCGTCCGAATTTGAAGTAATTGGACGACGTTCCGCCCCGCCGCCCCGTCCCTGCGGCCCCGCCCCGCCGCCCCGCCCGAGCGGATACCTGGCCGGCAGGCGGCGCCAGCCCCTCCCCGGCGGCGCCAGCCCCGCTCCGGGCTGCACCCCTGCAAGTACTCGCCTATCGGTCCGCTGTGCGCCAGGGCCTTGGGTCCCGGTTCGCCCACGCCCAACCCCACAACATCTTGGGGAATGGGCGTGTCGCACCCACAAGATGTTGTGGTGTGGGGGTAGTTTCGATTCCGCTCGCCCAATAGACTGCATTAAAGAGGACCGGGAGAATCGCCATGGAAACCACCACGCGCCCAGACGCCGCCAACACCAACTCCGCTGCGGCGGCAACGCCTGCGAACAGTGCAGACACCGCCCCCGGCACGCGCGCCCCCGCCCCCGGCAAGACCGGACAGGGGCAGGCGCGGCCAACGCAGCGGCGGGTGGGCGACGTCGGCCGCCAAAAGCTCCACGCACCGGCGCAGGGTGCGGCAGACCGCGTAGAAGTGGACGCGATCTCCACGGTGGAGGAGTACCTGGCCCGCGCGGACTGGCGGGTGAACGCCAACGCCAACCAGGGCTATTCGCTGGGTGGGCTCATGCTCAACACGCAGGGCAAGATGATCGCCAACTACTGGCTCTCGCGCGTCTACGAACCGGCCGCTGGCGAGGCCCACCGAAACGGCGACATCCACATCCACGACCTGGACATGTTCGCCGGCTACTGCGCCGGCTGGTCCCTGAAGGCGCTGCTGCAGGAGGGCTTCAACGGCGTCCCGGGTGCCATCGCGGCGGGTCCTGCCAAGCACTTCTCCAGCGCCGTCGGGCAGATCGTCAACTTCCTGGGCACGCTGCAAAACGAGTGGGCGGGCGCGCAGGCGTTCTCCAGCTTCGACACCTACATGGCGCCGTTCGTGCGGCTGGACAACATGACCTACCAGGAGGTCTACCAGTGCATGCAGGAGCTGATCTACAACCTGAACGTCCCCTCCCGGTGGGGCACCCAGACTCCGTTCACCAACCTCACCTTCGACTTGACCTGCCCCGCGGACCTGCGTGACGAGGTGCCGCTGGTGGGCGGGGAGCTGTGCGACTTCACGTACGGCGA
This sequence comes from Buchananella sp. 14KM1171, assembly GCF_041380365.1. NCBI lineage: Bacteria > Bacillati > Actinomycetota > Actinomycetes > Actinomycetales > Actinomycetaceae > Buchananella > Buchananella felis. Next base: position 1,374,608 of record NZ_CP159981.1, read on the forward strand.
CCTGGCGGAGGAAATGGCGATGATCAACCGCGCCTACATGGAGGTGATGACGGCCGGAGACGCGGAGGGCCGCGTGTTCACCTTCCCGATCCCCACCTACAACATGACCAAGGACTTCGACTGGGACAGCGAGGAGTCCACGCGCCTGTTCGCGATGACCGCGAAGTACGGCCTGCCCTACTTCCAGAACTTCATCAACTCTGAGCTGGACCCGGGCATGATCCGCTCGATGTGTTGCCGCCTCCAGCTGGACCTGCGTGAGCTGCTTAAGCGCGGAAACGGCCTGTTCGGCTCGGCGGAGCAGACCGGCTCGGTGGGCGTGGTGACGGTGAACTGCGCGCGCCTGGGCTACCTGTTCCCGGGTGATGAGGCGGGGCTGCTGGCGCGCCTGGATGAGCTGATCGACCTGGCGGTGGGTACGTTGGAGCGCAAGCGTGAGGTGATTCAGTACCACATCGACTCGGGCCTGTTCCCGTTCACCAAGCGCTACCTGGGGACGCTGGACAACCACTTCTCCACGTTGGGCGTGAACGGCATGAATGAGATGGTGCGCAACTTTACGCGCGACGCCTACGACATCACGGACCCGCGCGGGCACGCTTTGGTGGTGCGGGTGTTGGATCACCTGCGGGACCGGATGATTCGGGCTCAGGAGGCCACCGGGCACTTGTACAACCTGGAGGCGACCCCGGCGGAGGGCACCACGTACCGTTTCGCGCGGGAGGACCGCAAGCGGTTTGCGGACATCATCCAGGCTGGTACGGACGAGCAGCCGTACTACACGAATTCCTCGCAGCTGCCGGTGGGCTTCACGGATGACCCGTTTGAGGCGTTGGAGCGGCAGGAGGAGTTGCAGTCGAAGTACACGGGCGGCACGGTGCTTCACCTGTACATGAACGAGCGGGTTTCTTCGATCACTGCTTGTAAGTCGCTGGTGCGGCGGGCGCTGGAGAACTTCCGGCTGCCGTACATCACGATCACGCCCACCTTCTCTATCTGCCCGACGCACGGCTACCTGGTGGGTGAGCACTTCACGTGTGAGCGTTGCGCCGCCGCCCACCCGGATCGTGAGCCGGTGGAGTGTGAGGTGTGGACGCGCGTGATGGGCTACTTCCGCCCGGTGAAGAGTTTCAACACGGGTAAGAAGGGCGAGTACAACGACCGAGTGATGTTTACCGAGGCGGCGGCTGCGAGCCACGGGCCGATCGTGCGGGCGGCGCGGTAGGGCGCTGGCGGTATGGGGGCCGACGTCGCACCGGCGGGCACGCGCATTGCGGCCGCTTCGAGTTTGGTGGGGGTGGCCGACGCTGCCGCGCCCGCCGGTGCGAGCAGGCACCGCCCGGTACCGGACGGGGCGGGGGGTGGTGCGCCGCGTCTGACCGGGGGGAGGCCGACGCCGCAGGCGAGTGGGGGGAGGCCGACGCCGAGGGCGGAGGACTTGCAGATCGCGGGGGTGGTGCCGCTTAACTCCACGGACTGGCCCGATCACCTGTGCGCCACGCTGTACCTGCAGGGCTGCCCGTGGAGCTGCACGTACTGCCAGAACGTGGCGATCATCGACCCGCAGGTACCGGGGCAAGTGGCCTGGGCGGAGGTGGAGGAGCTGCTGGGCCGCAGGCGCGGCCTGCTAGACGGGGTGGTGTTTTCCGGCGGGGAGGCCACGCGCCAGGGCGCGCTTATCCCGGCGTTGGCGCGGGTGCGGGAGTTGGGCTTTGGTACCGGGCTGCACACGGCGGGTGCTTATCCGCACCGGTTGGCGGCGGCGCTGCCACTGCTGGACTGGGTGGGCCTGGATTTGAAGGCGCTACCGGAGCATTACGGTGCGGTGGCGGGCCGGGGGGCGCGTGGCACGGCGCCCTGGCAGTGCCTGGAGTTGGCGCTGGACGCGGGCGTGGGGCTGGAGGTGCGCACCACAATCTACCCGGGGTCCGTGGCGGCTGAGGATGTCCTGGAGGTGGCCCGGCGCGCCCGCTGCGCGGGCGCGCCCACCTTCGCGCTACAGGAGGCACGCGTGCAGGGGACGGCGGCGCAGTTTGAGGCCGGGGCTACGGCCTGGGACGCGCAGGTGTGGCAGCGCGAGTGGGGCGGGCTGGTGGAGGCCATCGGCGCGCTGGGTTTTGAGACGTTCCACGTGCGGGCGGCCTGAGCCGCGTGCCCGTGAGGGTAATTCACTGTCTTGTGTTGGAGTCCCCGCGAAATGGGGAGGGGGACCATAAACTAGCCAGTGCGCAGCAGGCAGTGGCTTAATCCGTTGGGGGTTTGTGGTGAGTTATCGTCCCTCTGATTGGAGCGCGCTGGGGTTGGGCAGTGACCCCACCCCGGGGGACCCGGTGGTGGTGCGTGATGGCGCTACCCGGTATCGGGGTGTGGCTGATGCGATCAAGCGTTGCGCCGACAGCCTGCGGGCGCTGGAGGCGGGGGCGAGTTCGCGGGCCGAGAGTGTCACGGCGCTGCTGGAGCAGCGCGACACCCTGCTCGATGGGATCGGTAAGGCCGAGGGGCGTTATCGCGCGGCCGGGGAGGCGTTGGAGACGTATTCGGCGGCGTTGGATCGGGTGCAGACCGACACGCTGAATGCTCTGTATGCGGCCAGGCAGGCCGAGTGGGAGCGCGATGAGGCCCGTGACAACCAGCGCTACTACCAGGACCTGGCCGACGACTACGCGGGCGCCGACGATGACAGCGGCTATGGGCATGACCAGCAGGTGCGTTACACGCGGTTAGCTAATAGTGCTGGACAGGATGCGGCGGCCGCTCAGGAGCGGATTGATAATCAGGTCCGGGTGGTCCAGGCCGCTGTGGCGGACCGGGATCGGGCTGCACAGACGGCAATTGATGCGATCCAGGGTGTTACCGCCACCGATGGGCTTAATGATGGCTGGTGGGAGGACTATGGCGCTAAGGTCCTGGGCTGGATCGCCGCCATCGCTGAATGGGTGGCCAATATCGCGGGCATCTTGGCTCTGGTCTTGTGCTGGGTTCCTGTACTAGGCCAAGCACTAGCGGTTATCGCTGGGATCGCTGGGGTCGTGGCTGCACTAGCCAACATCGGCCTGGCCTTGGGTGGGGAGAAGACTTGGCGCGAGGCCCTATGGTCCGTGGGTTTTGCTGCCCTGGGCTGCATCGGCCTGGGGGGATTGCGCGGTGCAGTCTCATCGCTGAAGGCCCTGGGCGGGCTGGGTAAGGCAATAAAAGCAGCCGGCGGCCTGAAGGGTGCCTTCTTGGCTTTCGCACGCGGACTACCCAAGGCAATCATCGGTGGCCTGAAGGGGATGTTCACCTCGGGGAAGAACGCGATTCTGCATCCGATTCAGTCGCTCAAGAACGTCGTTCGGTCGTTGCGCGGTGGGGCGGTCAAGGTGGTCGACGACGTCGCTAACGTCGTCGATGATGGCGTAAAGGCCGTGGCCAACGCTGCAGACGGCGTAGCGGATGACGTCGCGAAGGCTGTCGGGGACGATGCTGCGGGTGCAGTCAAACGGGGCTGGAAGGACGAAATCGGCGAGCTGGCGGAACAGCGAAAAATAGCCTTCAAAACTCGGGACGATGCGGTGCAGCAGCTTAAAGACCTGATGCCGGAGGATTACAGCATTTCGGACTTCAGTCGAAAAAAACTAAAGGGTACGCTTGTCGATTTGAGTGGTGAGGTTGATCCGTACACGTTGGATCAAATGAAGGAATTGGCTGATACTATCTCTTCCTCCCGAAGTGAGATAAGCCGCCTGGGAGAAAAGATTGGTGATGTTGGCGGGATTGGTACTCTCGAGGATAGTGGAGCGGTTGTAGTCGATAGCTTCAAAAATGTGTCATCGCCTGGTGCAAATAAGCTCGATTCCCTGGCCGTCTCTGCCGACGGCGATACGCTGATTGTTGGCGAGTTTAAGGGAGCGAGCGCCAAGCTGGACACCACGCCGCGCTCCACCATATTTGAGGGGCCGGCTGCGCAGGGAACTCCCGCATACACGCGCGATAGACTGCTAAAGGATGACCGGGTTGCCGCATTCTTCGCTGAGAACCCGGACATCTGGAGCAAGGTGTCCAGCGGTGACATGAAGTTTGAGCTGCATGTGATTACTACCAAAATAGACGCGGATCCGGTATCTGTAATTATGGAATTTGGGATGACGGATGACGTGCTTGGCGCGATGGCCAAGAAGGTAAATGAGTTGATGAAATAGCGTGAACCTGTCGAAATTGGTTGACTGATAGTGGAAACTGAGTTGGAAAGGGAAGATGGCGTGGGCGAGTTTGAGGCGATGTCGGTAGAGCGTAGTGTGGCTGCGATTAGGGCGTGGGCAGACGCTGCGTGGCCACTTATGCCCGAAGATGGTGACGCCATTTGCTCCAGGCTCGGGTGGCTGCCTGATCCTGAGAGCTCGAGGTTCTACTACAGTGGCTTCAACGATGGAAAGGATCGCGATATCAGCGTTGTTGCCAAGGATGGCAAGGTGTGGTCGGTTACTTTCTACTTGACCACACGGCTCGCAGTGGATGAAGTCGAGAAGAATGCGCCGTTCTTAAAGGAATTGGCTAGTGCGGTCATCGAGCAGATTTCTGTAGAATATGGCAAGCCGAGTCGCACAGTTACCCCCAGGGGCGCGGAGCTGATTGAATGGGAGTTGGCAGACGGCGTGACAATCGATTTGGCCCACAACCCTCGGGTTCTAATGGTGACCGTGGACTCTCCCGCCCGGACCGCTCTCATGGCCGACCCAAGCGCGGATCCGAACCCGGACGAGCGTTTGTAATGCGCTGGTAGTCCTGCGTGCGTCAAGGTGCGCTAGTCGCTGCTATGTCTTAGTCGGGTAGTCGAGATTGGGTGGGTCAGTGAAGCGGTTTGAGAATGTGACCGTCGGCGAAGATGGTGTGATCAGGACTTATAGTCCGCAGCATACCCCGAAGAGGTTTGCAGATTCTTTCGAGCGCCTACTGGCATCGCCTCGTTTCATGGATGGCAAGCGTATTTTCTCTATGATTGCGTGGGCTGGGCCGGACGAGGTGCATCCATACAATGTGCGTAAGAATTCGTATCATCGGGGTAATTATATGCAGTGCGGTGGTTCTACCGAGGCTTTGACGGTTGAGGTGCGGGTGACGCACCCGAATAAGTCGTTCGAGCATTATGTGGTGGCGCGGGAGCCTGTGCGGGATCCGGGGGCGTGGACCACGATTTCGTGGGATAACGGGGGTGAGGAGCCGTTCGTGGTGCGTTTGCATCCGGAGGAGGTCTTCACTGGTGAGCAGGCCGCGAAGGTGTTTCGGGACTACATTGAGCGCGACCAGCTGCCACCCGACGAGTTGCTGCGCCGCGTCTACATTTGATCGATGTCCGCTCGGCGAGTGCGTTAGTTGCTGTTGTGTGGAGGTGAGTGCCAATGGGTGAGTTCGAGGCAATGTCCTTAGGGCGGTGTGTGGCTACGGTTAGGGCGTGGGCGGAAGCGTCCTGGCCGCTCACGCCGGAACAGGGGCGGGCTATTTGCTCGGAACTTGGCTGGATGATGGATCCAGAAAAGGAGAAGTTCTATTTTACCGGGCTGGGTGTTAGTTGGAAGCGGGACGCGTCCCTTACCGTCCGGGACGGTGGTGTTTGGTCGGTTCTGTTTCAGCTGACCACTCGCGTTTCCCCAGAGGATGTCCAAAGCCACGGTCAAACCGTTCTGGAGTTGACCAACGCATTGACTGAAGAGTTGACGATGTTGTACGGGAACCCGCAGTGCGGATTGACGGAATCGGGAAAGAAAACGGTTGACTGGAGATTGTCTAACGGTGTGGTAATCGGCTATGCGGCAAACACGACGGTATTAATGGTCTTCATCGACTCTCCCGCCAGGACGGCATTAATGGATGATCCGCGCAGTGATCCGAACCCGGACGAGCGTTTGTAGCGCGCGAAGTGCCGTGCGCGACGGTTGTATAGAGGTGAGTGCTGATGGGTGAGTTTGAGGCAATGTCTTTAGAGCGGTGTGTGGCTACGGTTAGGGCGTGGACGGAAGCTCCCTGGCCGCTTACGACAGAACAGGGGCGGGCCATCTGTTCGAAATTGGGTTGGGTAGAGGATCTGGAAAAGCCGACGTTCTTTTACGTCGGGCTCGGCGATAGGTCAAAACGCGATGCGTACTTTTTGGTCCACGATGGTGGTGTTTGGTCGGCTGTGTTTCAGCTGACCACTCGTGTTTCCCCAGAGGATGAGCAAAGTCACGGTCAAACTGTTCTGGAGCTGAGTTATTCGCTGATAGGTGAGTTGACGCGATTGTATGGGACTCCTTTTGTTGAGGGGAGCCCGTTGGAAATAGAAAGAGTCCAGTGGGATTTGGCTAACGGTGTGGCCATCCACTATGCGCCAAATACGACGGTTTTAGTGGTCTTCATCGACTCTCCCGCCAGGACGGCATTACTGGATGATCCGCGTGCGGACCCGAACCCGGACGAGCGCTTGTAACGCGCCGGGGTCTGCCGTGGGCGACGGTTGTATGGAGGTGAGTGCTGATGGGTGAGTTTGAGGCAATGTCCCTAGAGCGGTGTGTGGCTACGGTTAGGGCGTGGGCGGACGCGCCCTGGCCGCTTACGCCAGAACAGGGGCGGGCCATCTGTTCGAAACTGGGTTGGGTAGAGGATCTGGAAAAGCCGACCTTCTTTTACGTCGGGCTCGGTGATCGATCAAAACGCGATGCGTACTTTTCGGTCCACGACGGTGGTGTTTGGTCGGCTGTGTTCCAGCTGACCACTCGTGTTTCCTCGGAGGATGTGCAAAGCCATGGTCAAGCCGTTCTGGAGTTGACCAACGCATTGACTGAAGAGTTGACGATGTTGTACGGGAACCCGCAGTGCGGATTGACGGAATCGGGAAAGAAAACGGTTGACTGGAGATTGTCTAACGGTGTGGTAATCGGCTATGCGGCAAACACGACGGTATTAATGGTCTTCATCGACTCTCCCGCCAGGACGGCATTAATGGATGATCCGCGCAGTGATCCGAACCCGGACGAGCGTTTGTAGCGCGCGAAGTGCCGTGCGCGACGGTTGTATGGAGGTGAGTGCTGATGGGTGAGTTTGAGGCAATGTCCCTAGAGCGGTGTGTGGCTACGGTTAGGGCGTGGGCGGACGCTCCCTGGCCGCTCACGCCGGAAGATGGGCAGGCTATTTGCTCGGAACTTGGCTGGATGATGGATCCAGAAAAGGAGAAGTTCTATTTTACCGGACTGGGTGATAGTTGGAAGCGGGACGCGTCCCTTACCGTCCGGGACGGTGATGTTTGGTCGGTTCTGTTTCAGCTGACCACTCGCGTTTCCCCTGAGGATGCCCAAAGCCACGGTCAAACCGTTCTGGAGCTGACCAGTGCGCTGACTGATGAGTTGACGGTATTGTATGGGAGCCCGTTACGCGAATTCACTAAGTCGGGGAAGGAAAGGTTCCAGTGGGACTTGGCTAATGGCGTGTCCATCCACTATGCGGCAAATACTACGGTTCTCCTGGTTTTCATAGATTCCCCTGCTAATACAGCTTTGTTGGCTGACCCGCGTGCGGATCCGAACCCGGACGAGCGTTTGTAGTGCGCTGGTAGTCCTGCGTGCTAGTCGCTGCTATGTCTTAGTCGGGTAGTCGAGATTGGGTGGGTCAGTGAAGCGATTTGAGAATGTTACAGTCGGCGAAGATGGCGTGATCAGAACTTATAGTCCGCAACATGCCCCGAAGAGGTTTGCTGACGATTTCGAGTTGGATCTCAAGTCAAGACTTTTTGACGGCAAGCGTATTTTCTCTATGATTGCGTGGGCTGGGCCGGACGAGGTGCATCCATACAATGTGCGTAAGAATTCGTATCATCGAGGTAATTACATGCAGTGCGGTGGTTCTACTGCGGCGATGACGGTTGAGGTGCGGGTGACGCACCCGAATAAGTCGTTCGAGCATTACGTGGTGGCGCCTGACTTTTGACACTTGGTATGGAGCTGGGTGGTTTGGGTCGGGTTTTCGTTGATTTTCTGCGGGTGTGGGGGTTGGTTTGGGTCACTAAGGGGGTGGCTATGATGAGGGTTTGTGAGCCCGTTCATCCGTCAAGTGCGTACTGCCTCGGGGGCCACGGCTGTGCAGATCGTGATCAAGGAAGGCCGGCGTAACAGGATTGTTGAGCACATTGGTTCGGCTCGTACGCCTGGCGAGCTTGCTGCCTTGGTCCAGATCGCACGGGAAAAGCTCCATCCTGGCCAGCTCGAGCTAGACCTGGACCTTTCATCGGGGTGGGCAGACTCCGCGCCGGGTGGCCTGGAGGACTACCGGCAGGCGGCCAGTAGCGCAGCGCGCGTGGTTGGCCACCGTAGCGGCTTGTTGTGGCAGATCCTTTGCGATGCTTGGCGGGATCTTGGCTTTGACCAAGCGGTAGGCGATGAGGCCTTCAAACAGATTGTCCTGGCCCGGCTGATCGAACCCACCAGCAAGAGCGCTATAGCAGCAATGTTGACCAGCCTGGGGCTGGAATCCTTTGACTCACGCACCCACTTTCGTGCCCTGGCCCGTTGTGTGGAGCGTGATTACCGCTGCGCTTTGGCTCGCGCGGCTTTGGCGCATTGCCTGGCGTATGGGGATGTGTCCTTGGTGTTGTACGACGTGACTACCTTGTACTTCGAAGTCGAGGAAGAAGACGCGCTACGCAAGGTCGGTTACTCCAAGGAACGCCGCGTCGATCCCCAGATCCTGGTCGGCCTGCTGGTAGACCGCAACGGTTTTCCCCTAGAGGCCTCCTGTTGGGAGGGCAACAAGTGCGAAACCCATACCCTCATCCCCACCATCGAGGCCTTCAAGCAACGCGCTGGGGTGGAAAACCTGGTGGTGGTAGCTGATGCTGGCATGCTCTCTCGGGCTAACTTGCAAGCCCTCAACGAGGCTGGCTACGGCTTCATTGTCGGGGCCAGGCAGACCAAAGCACCCCTGGACCTCCAAGCGCATTTCTTCTGGCACGGGGACTACTTCACTGATGGGCAGATCATTGAGACCATCACCCCACGCCACGCCGGCAAACAAGAACGCGATCAGCGCCTCAAGGCCGAACCGGTCTGGCACCCACAAACACACCCGGGCTCGTGGCGGGCGATCTGGGTCTACTCATCAAAGCGTGCCGCCAGGGACAACAAGACCCTTACTCTCCAGGAGAACCGGGCTAGAGCCATCGTTGCTGGGGAAAAAGCTATGCGCTCAGCCAGGTTCGTCACCACTAGCTCCCAAGGAAGGGGCCTGGATGAAAAGGCCCTGGCCAGGGCGCGGCGTCTAGTCGGGCTTAAGGGCTATGTCACCAACATCCCAGCCCAGTCCATGAGCGCGGCCGAAATTGTGGCTGACTACCACGATCTGTGGAAGGTGGAACAGTCCTTTCGCATATCCAAACACGATCTACGCGCCCGCCCGGTCTTCCACCACACCCACCAATCCATCCAGGCTCACCTGACCGTGGTAACCGCTGCCCTGGCCATAGCCCGCCACCTACAGACCCGAACCGGCCTGTCCATCAAGAAGATCATCCAGGCCCTCAGGCCCGTCATTGACGTCACCATCAACATCAACGGACACGAACTCACAGCCACCAGCCAACCCCAAGGCCAAGCCGCCAACATCCTGGCCAGCCTCACCAACAAAATGGGTCACTAACGGTGTCAAAAGTCAGGTTATAGTCCGCAACATGCCCCGAAGAGGTTTGCTGACGATTTCGAGTTGGATCTCAAGTCAAGACTTTTTGACGGCAAGCGTATTTTCTCTATGATTGCGTGGGCTGGGCCGGACGAGGTGCATCCATACAATGTGCGTAAGAATTCGTATCATCGAGGTAATTACATGCAGTGCGGTGGTTCTACTGCGGCGATGACGGTTGAGGTGCGGGTGACGCACCCGAATAAGTCGTTCGAGCATTACGTGGTGGCGCGGGAGCCTGTGCGGGATCCGGGGGCGTGGACCACGATTTCGTGGGATAACGGGGGTGAGGAGCCGTTCGTGGTGCGTCTGCACCCGGAGGAGGTCTTCACGGGCGAGCAGGCCGCGAAGGTGTTTCGGGACTACATTGAGCGCGACCAGCTGCCACCCGACGAGTTGCTGCGCCGCGTCGACATTTGAGCCATGTCCGCTCGGCGAGTGCGTTAGTTGCTGTTGTATGGAGGTGAGCGCCAATGAGTGAGTTTGAGGCGATGTCGTTAGAGTGGTGCGTGGCTACGGTTAGGGCGTGGGCGGAAGCTCCCTGGCCGCTCACACCAGAACAGGGGCGGGCTATCTGCTCGGAACTCGGCTGGATGATGGATCCAGAAAAGGAGAAGTTCTATTTCACCGGACTGGGTGATAGTTGGAAGCGGGACGCGTCCCTTACTGTCCGGGACGGTGGCGTTTGGTCGCTTTTGTTCCAGCTGACCACTCGCGTTTCCCCGGAGGGTGCCCAAAGCCACGGTCAAGCCGTTCTGGAGCTGAGTTATTCGCTGATAGGTGAGTTGACGCGATTGTATGGGACTCCTTTTGTTGAGGGAAGCCCGTTGGAAATAGAAAGAGTCCAGTGGGATTTGGCTAACGGTGTGGCCATCCACTATGCGCCAAATACGACGGTTTTAGTGGTCTTCATCGACTCTCCCGCCAGGCGGGCTCTGCTGGCTGACCCGCGTGCGGATCCGAACCCGGACGAGCGTTTGTAGCACGCCCCGCCTCGGCCTGCCCGGTCGTGCGACGCGATGTGCAGCGTGGCACCTCAGCCCGCCACGACTCGTAGTTAGCTACGGAACGCCGGCCTGAATGAGGGTGCCGGGGCCGCTCACCCGCACCCGACCGCAGCTGGCGGCCACAAAGGCGGCCTGTCCTCGTTTCAACTCCAACTCGGTCCAGGGGCGTGCCGGGTCGTCGGCCTCCCAGGCCTCCCCAGGGTCTTCGCCCCAGGTTTCGGCAGGGGGGTCGGCGGGAACGTCGGGGTAGGGGGCGCAGTCGCACAGGCCACCGGCGGCGTCGGCCGGCTCGACCTCGGCGGCAGCGTCGTTCCCGTTCCCGTTCGTCCCGTTCTGGGCGGCCACGAAGGCGGCAGAGGGCCGCACGCGCACCTTCACCTCCCCCTCGGTGCATAGCAGAATGCGGGGGCCGCCGCCCGGCACGCGAGTCTCCTCGCCGCCGGGGGTGACGCACAGCTCGAAGTCGTCCACCGGCGCGTAGTAGGTGCGGGTGCGCTGCCCGGCGCTCTCCGGCGCGATGCGCACTGGCGGAGCGGCTGTGGACTCCACGCAGGCCAGCATCTCGGTGACGTCCACGTGCTTGTTGGTCAGCCCCGCGCGCAGCACGTTGTCGGAGTCCGCCATGATCTCCACCCCGAAGCCGCTCAGGTAGGCGTGCACGGCCCCGGCCGGGACGTACAGTGCCTCGCCCGGCTGCAGGGTGACGGGGTTGAGCAGCATCGCGGCCACCACGCCCGGGTCGCCGGGGTAGGCCTGCGCCAGGCGGGCAACGATGCGGTCGGTGCGCTCGGAGGGTGACTTCCCCGCCGCCAGGCGCCTGGCCACGGCCCGCGCAAAGCTGTCCACGGCCTGCTTACTGGGTCGCGTCTCGGGTTGGATCAGGTAGGCAAAGGCCTCCCGCGGCCCGGTGCTGCCGGGCCTGGAGCGCACGATCCCGCGCAGCTTGGCCGCCAGCGGGTGGCCCAGCCCGGCCAGGAGCTCGGCGGCGCGGCGCGGCGCCCGGAAACCAGCCAGGGCCTCGAAGTGCTCCAGAGCCAGTAGCATCTCGGGCTTGTGGTTGCGGTCGTGGTAGGAGCGCTTGGGGTCGGTGCGGGGCACGCCGCGCTCGTCCTCCTCCGCGTAGCCCTGGGCGGCACGCTCGCGGGAGGGGTGCACCTGCAGGCTGAGTGGCGCGGCCGGGGCGATGAGCTTGAGCAGGTAGGGCAGGCGGGGACCGAACTGGTTTTGCACCGCCTCGCCCAGGCTGGTGCGGGTGGTGGTGAGGATGTGTGCGGCCAGGGTGCGCCCGGTCTCTAGCCGGGTGGCGCCGCGAGAGTGCGTGCCGTACCAGACCTCGGCGTACGGCTTGCCGTCGGTTTCCAGACCAAGGAAGGCAGGGATGGCGCTGGGCGAACCCCACGAGTAGTGCTGCACCGCGCCGTGCAGCGCCAGCAGGGGGCTGGGCTCTTCTTGCACCCGGCCAATCTACCGGGCGCCCATGCGAGGGAGGCAAATTATTCTGTCGCCATGCACGCAAAGCCTGCCTCCGCCGACGTTCCGCCCGCCCCGTCCCCCAGCCCGGTCGCCCGGAGCGCGAGCGTGCCACCGCCGGCGCCGCTCTCCCCGTGGGTGGGGCACCTGGCGGCCGACTTCGTTGCCGCAGGCTGGACGGTGAGCGGCTGCGAGCGGTACCTGGGGGCGCGGGAAATGGCGGCCTTGGCGCGCGAGCAGCGCACTGCGCTCCTCATGGCGGCCCGGGCGGTGGAGGCCGGCTCGCCCGCCCACGCCCTGGCCCTACTGACCCGCCTCTTCGTGTTGGGAGACCAGCTCAGCGCGCAGGAAGTGGCCCTAGCTTTGCCGCGCACCACGCTGGCCGGCGCGCTCGAACTCGGTCTGCTGGCGTCTCAATCGGCGGAATCGGCGCGGCCGGCCGCATACCGGGCCACCTGCTGCGTCGCCCCGCACCACCTGCACACCCGCGACTACTGGGTGGCCTCAGACCTCACCGAGCTGGCCAGCGGGCGCGCCTTGGGGGCAGATCACGTGCTGGGCGTGGGCGGAGCGTCGTCCACACTGGCGGCGTGGACCATCCGCGAGGCCGTGGCGGGAGGGCGGCACGGCGCGGTGGCGGACGTGGGAACCGGATCCGGCATCCAGGCGCTTGCTGCGGCGCACCGGGCGGACGGCGTGCTGGCCACCGACATCTCCGAGCGTGCACTGCGCTTTGCCCGCTTTAACGTCGCGCTGGATGAAGCGGTCTGCGCGGTGCAGGGCCACGTGGACGACGCTGCCGCCAACCCCCGTGATCCCGCCGCTCCCCGCGCCGCCGCCACCTCCCGCCCCGCGCCAATCCAGACGGCCCTGGGGTCCCTGCTGGAGCCGCTGGCCGGGCGGGAGTTTGACCTGATCGTGTCCAACCCGCCCTTCGTAATCACGCCCCAGAACCTGGATCTGCCGTTGATGGAGTACCGTGACGGCGGCCTGGGTGGGGACGTGCTGGTCTCGCGTCTCCTGGCGTGCCTGCCGGCCCACCTGGCCCCGGGCGGGGTGGCGCAGCTGCTGGCGAACTGGGAGCACCACGCGGGGCAGGAGTGGAGCGAGCGCGTGGAGAGCTGGCTGCCTAAAGGCATCAGCGCGTGGGTCATCCAGCGCGAGGTGCTGGACCCGGCCCAGTACGTGGAGATGTGGCTGCGCGACGGCGGCCTGGACCCGCGCACCGACCGCGCCGCCTACGAGGCCAGCTACGAGCGCTGGCTGGCCGACTTCGACCGGCGCGGCGTGGACGCGATCGGCTTTGGCCAGGTGATTTTGCACCGGCCCGCCCGCGCCACCGACAGGACGTGGCGGCGGATCGAGGATGCCCCCGGGCTGGGCGCCCCCGACCCCGCAGCACACGTCCTGCTCACCTTGCGCGCCCGCGCCGTACTGGCCCAGTTGGACGACGCCTCTCTTGCCGCCCTGCCCCTGCGCCTATCTCCGGACGTGGTGGAGGAGCGCTACTACACCCCCGGCGCGGCCGACCCGCAGCTGGTGCGCCTGAGCCAGGGCGGTGGGCTGGCCCGCAAGGTGGTGCTGACCACCGCCCAGAGCGCCGTGGTGGGGGCCTGCGACGGCGAGCTCCCGGTCGGCGCGATCATCGCCGCCGTGGCCCAGCTCTTGGAGGTCCCCGCCGCCGACGTGGCGGGCGAGGTGCTGGGGCTGCTGCGCACGCTGACAGAAGACGGGCTGCTGTTGCTGCCGGCCTGAGCATCGGGCGAGGCGACGCACTCTCCCAGGAAGGCTGTGCTGAATTGATTCTCCCGCTGACACGTTCTGACACGCGTCTTAGCCGTCAGTAAGTCCTAGGGGCACGCGACCTAGACGACGAGGCCTTTCCATTCTCTACGTCAGATGAGCTCCCAAGACTCCCGTGCCTGTAGCGCCGCGCGTGCCCAAACAGCGTGGAAGAGTTCCCGTCTGGTGGCGTCGGCCCACTTGGGCACCAGCACACCACCTCGAAGTGGCCACCAGTACACACTCGTTCGAGAAGAGCCGGTAATTCACTGTCTTGTGTTGGAGTCCCCGCGAAATGGGGAGGGGGACCATAAACTAGCCAGTGCGCAGCAGGCAGTGGCTTAATCCGTTGGGGGTTTGTGGTGAGTTATCGTCCCTCTGATTGGAGCGCGCTGGGGTTGGGCAGTGACCCCACCCCGGGGGACCCGGTGGTGGTGCGTGATGGCGCTACCCGGTATCGGGGTGTGGCTGATGCGATCAAGCGTTGCGCTGACAACCTGCGGGGGCTGGAGGCTGGGGCGAGTTCGCGGGCCGAGAGTGTCACGGCGCTGCTGGAGCAGCGCGACACCCTGCTCGATGGGATCGGTAAGGCCGAGGGGCGTTATCGCGCGGCCGGGGAGGCGTTGGAGACGTATTCGGCGGCGTTGGATCGGGTGCAGACCGACACGCTGAATGCTTTGTATGCGGCCAGGCAGGCCAAGTGGGAGCGCGATGAGGCCCGCAATAACCAGCGCTACTACCAGGACCTGGCCGACGACTACGCGGGCGCCGACGATGACAGCGGCTATGGGCATGACCAGCAGGTGCGTTACACGCGGTTAGCTAATAGTGCTGGACAGGATGCGGCGGCCGCTCAGGAGCGGATTGATAATCAGGTCCGGGTGGTCCAGGCCGCTGTGGCGGACCGGGATCGGGCTGCGCAGACCGCTATTGATGCGATCCAGGGTGTTACCGCCACCGATGGGCTTAATGATGGCTGGTGGGAGGACTATGGCGCTAAGGTCCTGGGCTGGATCGCCGCCATCGCTGAATGGGTGGCCAATATCGCGGGCATCTTGGCTCTGGTCTTGTGCTGGGTTCCTGTACTAGGCCAAGCACTAGCGGTTATCGCTGGGATCGCTGGGGTCGTGGCTGCACTAGCCAACATCGGCCTGGCCTTGGGTGGGGAGAAGACTTGGCGCGAGGCCCTATGGTCCGTGGGTTTTGCTGCCCTGGGCTGCATCGGCCTGGGCGGCCTGCGCGGGGCTGCCGCATCACTGAAGGCCCTGAAGGGTTTTGGTGGGGCACTCAAAGCTGCTGGTGGGCTAAAGGGCGCGTTCGTCACCTTCGCAAGCGGACTGCCCAAGGCAATCATCGGTGGCCTGAAGGGGATGTTCACCTCGGGGAAGAACCTGATTGCACGCCCAATACAGTCGCTGAAGAACGCTGCCGGGGCGCTGCGCAGTGGGACGGTCAAGGTAGTCGACGACGTCGCTAACGTCGTCGATGATGGCGTAAAGGCCGTGGCCAACGCTGCAGACGGCGTAGCGGATGACGTCGCGAAGGCTGTCGGGGACGATACTGCGGGTGCAGTCAAACGGCACTGGAAAGAAGAGGTAGCCGAGCTAGCAGAAAAGCGAGAACTGGCTCGTCAGACCCGGATTGACGCCACGAAGCGGCTTGAAGAGATCATGCCGGAGGGGAAAACACTTCAAGACTTTAATCGCAAAAATCTACAGAGTACGCTTGACGAACTCACTAATACAGTAGATATCGATACGCATGCTGAGATAAAGCATGGTGCTAATACGATCTCGATTTCGCGAAATGAGGTCACCCGATTCAGTGAGCGGATCGGTGAAGTTGGTGGGATTGGCACTCTAGAGGACGGGGGTGCTGTTGTGGTTGATAGATTCAAAAGCATGTCTTCCCCGGGGGCTAATAGGATCGATGCACTGGCGGTGTCTGCTGACGGTGAGACGTTGATTGTTGGCGAGTTCAAGGGGGTGAGCGGAAGGCTGGACAGCACTCCGCGCCGTACTGACTTCGAGGGCCTTGCCCCGCAGGGGACGCCGGCATATACGCGCGATAGACTGCTAAAGGATGACCGAGTTGCGGCATTCTTCGCCGATAACCCGGACGTTTGGGGCAAGGTGCTCAGCGGTGACATGAGATTCGAGTTGCATGTTATTACTACTGGGCTTGATTCAAGTTCTAAATCCACGGTTATGAAGTTTGGGATGACGGATGACGTGCTTGGTGCGATGGCCAAGCAGGTGGGCGACTTGTTAAAATAGAGTGAACTGTCGAGTTGCGCTGACCATGAGATTAACCTGACTTGAAAGGAAAAGTGGCATGGGTGAGTTTGAGGCAATGTCCTTAGAGCAGTGTGTAGCTACAGTTAGGGCGTGGGCAGAAGCTCCCTGGCCGCTCACACCAGAACAGGGGCGGGCCATTTGTTCGAAATTGGGTTGGGTAGAGGATCTGGAAAAGCCTACGTTCTTTTACGTCGGGCTCGGCGATAGATCAAAACGTGATGCGTACTTTTCCGTCCGCGATGGTGATATTTGGTCGCTTTTGTTCCAGCTGACCACTCGCGTTGACCCAGATGAAGAGAAAAGCAACGGCAAGACAGTGCTGGAGCTAAGCAACGCGCTGGCCAATGCATTGACGCAACTGTACGGGAACCCTCTCCGTGAAGTAACAAGTTCGGGCATGGAAAGAGTTGAGTGGAAGCTGGTTAGTGGGGTGTCTATCCATTACGCGATAAGTCCCCGAGTTCTGATCGTTACTCTCGACTCCCCGGCCTGGACAGCCCTGTTGGCTGATCCCCGCACTGACCCGAACCCGGACGAGCGCTTGTAGCGCGCTGGTAGTCATGCGTGCTAGTCGCTGCTATGTCTTAGTCGGGTAGTCGAGATTGGGTGGGACAGTGAAACGATTTGAGACAATTTATATTGGTGAGAACGGGGCTAGCAGTACGTACAGTCCTCAGGACACGCCAAAGACCTTTGCTGACGATTTTGAGCGCTCACTTACCTCCCCTAGGCTTCTGGATGGCAAGTACGTGTTCTCCTTGATTGCGTGGGCTGGGCCGGATGGTGTGGAGCCGGATGATGTGCGTAAGAACTCGTATCATCGGGGTAATTACATGCAGTGCGGGGGTTCTACCGCGGCGATGACGGTTGAGGTGCGGGTGACGCACCCGAATAAGTCATTCGAGCATTACGTGGTGGCGCGGGAGCCTGTACGGGATCCGGAGGCGTGGACCACGATCTCGTGGGATAACGGGGGTGAAGAGCCGTTCGTGGTGCGTCTGCACCCGGAGGAGGTCTTCACGGGTGAGCAGGCCGCGAAGGTGTTTAGAGACTACATCGAGCGCGACCAGCTCCCACCCGACGAGTTGCTGCGCCGCGTCTACATTTGATCCATGCCGGCGTGGCGAGTGCGTTAGTTGCTGTTGTGTGGAGGTGAGCGCCAATGGGCGAGTTTGAGGCAATGTCCTTAGAGCGGTGCGTGGCTACCGTTAGGGCGTGGGCGGACGCGCCCTGGCCGCTCACACCAGAACAGGGGCGGGCCATCTGCGCGGATTTGGGTTGGGTAGAGGATCTGGAAAAGCGTACGTTCTTTTACGTCGGGCTCGGCGATAGATCAAAACATGATGCGTACTTTTTGGTCCACGATGGTGGTGTTTGGAAGGTATTGTTTCAGCTGACCACTCGTGTTTCCCCGGAGGATGCGCAAAGTCGCGGTAAGACAGTGCTGGAGCTAAGCAACGCGCTGGTCGATGCATTGACGCAACTGTATGGGAACCCTGTTCGTGAAGTAACAAGTTCGGGTATGGAAAGAGTTGAGTGGAATCTGGTTAGTGGGGTGTCCATCCATTACGCGATAAGTTCCCGGGTTCTAATCGTTGCTGTCGACTCCCCGGCCAGGACAGCCCTGCTGGCTGACCCGCGCGCAGACCCGAACCCGGACGAGCGCTTGTAGCGCGCCGAGGTCTGCCGTGGGCGGGACGGGCTGCTGGTGCTGCTGGCCTAGCGGCAACGTCGTCCACCCCGAAGGCCGCTCCACAAGCGCGCTGCGGTGGCAAGCCAGCCGGGCGCGCCGTGTACCCTCAGAAAAGAAGCCCTCCAAATCAGGAAACAGGTGTAGGTATGAAGCTCGTCATCGTGGAGTCGCCCGCCAAGGCCAAGCGCATCGGCGCGTTCCTGGGTGATGACTACGTGGTGGAGGCCTCGATCGGTCACATCCGTGACCTGCCCCAGCCCCGCGACCTGCCCGAGACCCTGAAGAAGTCCGGCTACGCCAAGTTCGCCGTGGACGTGGACAACGACTTCGAGCCCTACTACGTGGTGGACGCGGACAAGAAGAAGAAGGTGGCGGAGCTCAAGCGCTACCTGAAGGACGCCGAGGCGCTCTACCTGGCCACTGATGAGGACCGCGAGGGAGAGGCGATCGCCTGGCACCTACTGGAGGTGCTCAAGCCCAAGGTGCCGGTGCGGCGCATGGTGTTCCACGAGATCACCAAGGAGGCCATCACCAACGCGCTGGACAACACGCGCGAGGTGAACCTGCACCTGGTGGACGCGCAGGAGACGCGCCGAATCCTGGACCGCCTGGTCGGCTTCGAGGTCTCCCCGCTGCTGTGGCGCAAGGTGCGCACCGGCCTGAGCGCCGGGCGCGT
The DNA here is from genome assembly GCF_041380365.1 of Buchananella sp. 14KM1171. Lineage (NCBI taxonomy): Bacteria > Bacillati > Actinomycetota > Actinomycetes > Actinomycetales > Actinomycetaceae > Buchananella > Buchananella felis. The sequence goes on from NZ_CP159981.1 coordinate 1,393,208, forward strand.
GCAGTCCGTGGCCACCCGCCTGGTGGTGGAGCGCGAGCGCGAGCGCATGGCGTTCGTCCCGGCCGGCTATCACTCCGTCACCGCAGACCTGGCCACCGCCGCCGGGGAGGTCTTTGCCGCCCGCCTGGTGAGCGTGGACGGCGTGAACGTTGCCACCGGCCGCGATTTCGGGGACGACGGCCAGTTGAAGAGCGCCGCCCAGAAGGCCGGCGTGTTTGCGCTCGGGGAGGCCGACGCTGCCGCCCTGGCCGCCTCCCTTGGTGGGGCGAGCGCGCTGGTGGCCGACGTTGCCTCCAAGCCCTACACGCGCCGTCCGGCCGCCCCCTTTACTACCTCCACGCTGCAGCAGGAGGCCTCCCGCAAGCTGCGCATGAGCTCGCGCGACGCGATGCGCACGGCCCAGTCCCTGTACGAGAACGGTTACATCACCTACATGCGTACCGACTCCACGGCCCTGTCCGGGGAGGCGCTGCGGGCGGCGCGCGCCCAGGCCGTGGAGCTGTACGGCGAGCAGAGCATTCCGGCCTCGCCGCGCGTGTACGCCACCAAGGCGAAGGGCGCGCAGGAGGCGCACGAGGCTATCCGCCCGGCGGGCAACAACTTCCGCACCCCCACCGAGGTGCGGGGGCAGCTGAATGCCAGCGAGTTCGCGCTCTACGAGCTGATCTGGAAGCGCACCATTGCCTCCCAGATGGTGGACGCCAAGGGCTTCACCTCCACCGTGGAGCTGACCGCGCCCGGCACCGACGCGGCCGGGGCGGGGCGCCAGTTGAAGCTGAGCGCCGCCGGCACGGTCATCACCCAGCGCGGCTTCCTGGCCGCCTACGAGGAGGGCCGGGACGCCGAGCGCTACAAGGAGGCCGACGAGGAGCGCCTGCCGGAGCTCGCCGCCGGCCAGGAGCTGGACGTTGCCGGTGCGCACCAGAAGGGACACCAGACCTCCGCGCCGCCGCGCTACACCGAGGCCAGCCTGGTCAAGGCCATGGAGGCCAACGGGATCGGCCGCCCCTCCACCTACGCCGCCACCATCTCCGTGATTACCGACCGTGGCTACGTGGAGCGGCGCGGGCAGGCGCTGGTGCCCACGTGGCTGGCTTTCTCCGTGGTGCGCCTGCTGGAGGACAACCTGGCGGAGCTGGTGGACTACGACTTCACCGCCTCCATGGAGAGCGACCTGGACCGGATCGCCGCCGGTGACGCCGAGCGCGTGGCCTGGCTGCGCCGCTTCTTCTTTGGCTCCGGCGAGGGCGAGGGGCTGCGGGCCGTTGGGCTGCGCACCGCCGTGGAGTCCCTGGGGGACATCGACGCGCGCGCCGTGAACTCCATTGAGGTGGGCGGCGGCGTGAACGTGCGCGTGGGCCGCTACGGCCCCTACCTGGAGGACGCCGAGGGCCGCCGCGCCCCGCTGCCCAGCGACGTCGCCCCCGACGAGCTCACCGCCCAGAAGGTGGCCGAGCTCTTCGAGCGGGCCAGCGACGACGGCCGCGAGCTCGGCATCGACCCCGTCACCGGCCACGTCATCATCGCCAAGGACGGCCGCTACGGCCCCTACGTCACCGAGGTCCTACCGGAGGAAGGCCAAGCGGAGGGGGCGGCTAAGGAGGCAGCGTCGGCCACCGGCGCCACCAAGACGGGCGCCCGCAAGAAGGCGGCCGCCAAGCCGCGCACCGCCTCCCTGCTCAAGAGCATGGACCTGGCCACCGTCACGCTGGACGACGCGCTCAAGCTGCTGTCGCTGCCGCGCGTGGTGGGCGTGGACACCGACGGCGTGGAGATCACCGCGCAGAACGGTCGCTTTGGGCCCTACCTGAAGAAGGGCACGGACTCGCGCTCGCTGGCCACCGAAGAGGAGATGTTCACCATCACCCTGGAGCAGGCCAGTGCCATCTACGCCCAGCCCAAGACGCGCGGGGTGCGCGGGGCCGCCAAGCCGCCGCTACGCGAGTTCGGCGAGGACCCGGTCAGCGGCAAGAAGGTCACCGTCAAGGAGGGCCGCTTTGGGCCCTACATCACCGACGGCACCACCAACGTCACCGTGCCGCGCGGGGAGGACCCAGCGGAGCTGACGCAGGAGCGTGCCTTCGAACTGCTGCAGATCAAGCGGGAGAAGGGCCCGGCCAAGAAATCCCCCGCCAAGAAGACGACTGCAAAGAAGACGACGACCAAGATGGCGGCGAAGAAGCCCGCTGCGAAGGCGGCGTCGGCCAAGAGCGCAGCTACCAAGAGCACGGCGGCCAAGGCGCCGGCTAGGAAGACCGCGACCAAGAAGGCGGCCGACGCGGCCGAGTAGGACGCCGGCACTGGCGGTTAGTCAGGCCGGCGCGGGCTGAGTTGTTCGGCGTGGGTGATGAGGTCTGCTCGGACGCACCGGCGCGGGCGGTTAGTCGGGCCGCAGGCCGGTGGGCGCTAGGGTTGGCTCATGCACACGCCGTTTGCCCCCGTTCCCGTCGTGCCCGCCAGCGGCTTGTTCGTGGCCTTCGAGGGAGGTGACGGCAGCGGCAAGACCACGCAGGTGCGCGCGCTGGCGCAGCGCCTAGAGGAGGCCGGGCGGGAGGTGATCACCTCCCGCGAACCGGGCGGCACCCCGCTGGGGGAGTCCATCCGCAACCTGCTGCTGCACGGTGACGACATGGGAGCGCGCGCGGAGGCGCTGCTCTACGCCGCCTCGCGGGCCCAGCACGTCGACGAGCTGATTCGACCCGCCCTGGAGCGCGGCGCCGCTGTGATCACGGACCGTTACTGGGACTCCTCCATCGCCTACCAGGGGGCGGCGCGCCAGCTGGGCGGTGACGAGGTGGCGGCGCTGTCCCACTGGGCCACCGCCGGCCTGGCCCCGCACCTGACCGTGCTGCTGGACCTGCCGGTGGAGGAGGCCGCGGCGCGGCGACGCAACGAAGGGCGGGGCGCCGAGGACCGCCTGGAGCGTGAAACGGCTCAGTTTCACGAGCGGGTGCGCGCGGGCTACCTGGCCCTGGCGGCGCAGGCCCCGCAGCGCTACCTGGTGCTGGATGCCCGCGCCGGCGTGGTGGAGCTGGAGCAGCAGATCTGGGCGCGGGTGCAGCAGCTGCTCGCGTAGGCGGCCGGCGGGTCGCTGGTCGGGGCGTGCAGGTCGCTGCGTCAGGATGAAACCGGGTACGTCAAGATGAAGCAGGTGGGGCGGACTGGTAATCCAGTCCGCCCCACCGTTCGGTTCGAGTCATGGCGCGCCCTTATGGGGCGCCGTCATCCCGCGCTGTCAGCGCTCGCAGGCCACGCCGTCTCCGTCGCGGTCCAGCTTCGGGCGGTAGCCGGGTTCGCCGCGGTACAACGGAGCGGCTCCGGCGGCCTTGGCTTCGCTGCAGTTTCGGAAGTAGACGTCCTCCTGCACCGGTGCCGGCTCCGGAGCGGCCTCCTCGTAAACCGGCTCGGGCTCCGCAGGCTGCTCGTGGCTGCCCCAATCTGGATTGCCGCCCTGCTCTTCGGGTGCTGCGCCGCCACCGTCGTTGGGCACCGCCACCTCCTCCGGCGTAGGAGTCGGGGTGGACATGACGCTGGGGTCCCAGGCGCGGTCGGCTTCGAGCGGGATGCGCTGCTCCAGGCAGTCCTGCAGGATCGCGGCGATCGCATCGTGCTCGGCAGCGGTCATCCAGAGGTCGTACTTGTACTTGACCGCCACCTGACGCGCCACGTACTGGCAGCGGAAGGGCTTGTTCGGTGGCAGCCAGGTGGCGGCGTCACCGTCCCCCTTTTGCTGGTTGGACGGCCCGTCGACCGCGAGGAGGTTAAGCGGATCGTTAGCGAACTCGGCCCGCAGGGCGTCATCCCATTGGCGCGCACCCTTTTGCCAAGCGTCGGAAAGCGCGACCACGTGGTCGATCTGCACGGCCTCGGAGGTGTCTTCCCCGCGCACAAAGGCGATCTTCTGCCCGGTGAAGGGGTCGAATAGCGTGCCGCTCTCCGCCACACAGTCATTGGTGCCGGGCTTGACCACAAGGTCAGAGAGGTCGCGGCGCAGAATGTCATTTCGCGTGTCGCAGCCATTTCGGTCCGTGTCCAGCCAGCGTTGCCCAAAGAGATTACGGTCGTAATCGTTTGCCTGTGCCCGCCCCTTTATCCGCAGCTTGGTGAGCACGTTCAAGGCGGTTTCTGGCTTTCCGGACGAATCGAGCAGTGCCGTCCGCTTAGTGGGAGTGGGCGTAGGGGTGGGGGTGGGTGAGGGCTTGGGGCTAAGCGTGGCGCTCGGGGTCTGCGTAGGTGAAGGGGACGGGGGCGCGGCTGTTGTCGCCTTACCAGAAGCGGCCTGCGTGGCAGTGGGAGGAGCGAGAAAGCCGCCTGCGATGATCATGGCGAGGCCCACCAGGCCCGCAGATAGAGCCGGCCGCTTTAGCCCGCCCACCACGGGAGTCAGGAAGGACTTCTTGGCCACCGCGTGCCAGATGCTGGTGATGCCAATAACGAGCCCACTAAAGGCCAGTCCGAGGCCAAAACTATCCGCGAACGCCCCGAGTGTGAGCAGGCCGAGGATCGCGTACCCGGCCATCTTCAACTTCGACATCTTGCTGCATTCCTTGCGCTAATTAGGGACGCCAACACAACGCGAGTGATTGTGCGTGCCTATAGCATGTTTGAGCAAATTTCGCCGGACCCCTTCTCTCTTTGTGGATATCCCCGGTTGGGGCGGGGGAGTCTCGGTCCCGGCAAAGTCTCTGCCGCCCGCTGCACTGTGCGGGCGGCCTGGTGCCGGCTCACCCTTACCCCGCTCCTGCTGCCTGGCCCTGCCGTCTGGCGCCTGGCGCCAGGGCAGAGGGCGGTATCTGCGCCGTGGAGCCGGATTCCCGTCGGCCCCCACCGCCCGCGGACGGAGGCACTGGCAGCGCATCCACCGCTACCCCAACCCGTCGAGCCCCCACCGCCCGCAGACGGAGGGACTAGATGTTGGCGCCTCGGGATAGGGTGATTCCATGAGCGTGTGGGATTCCCTGGTTGGGCAGCAGCCGGCAATTGAGGTGCTTTCGCGTGCCGTGGCCGACCAGCGCTCCATGACCCACGCTTGGCTCATCACGGGCCCGCCCGGCTCGGGGCGTTCGGTGGCGGCGCGCGCGTTCGCGGCGGCCCTACAGTGCGACCAGCAGCCCGCAGGCTGCGGCAGCTGCCACGCCTGCACCACCTCCATGCAAGGCAAGCACCCGGACGTGACGGTGGTGGCGACCGAGAAGGTGACGATCTCGATTGCGGAGGTGCGTTCCCTGGTGGCGCTGGCGCAGCGCTCCCCGGCGGCGGGCAAGTGGCGGGTCATCATCGTTGAGGACGCCGACCGCATGATGGAGTCCACCTCCAACGTGCTGCTCAAGGCGATCGAGGAGCCCCCCGCCCGTACCGTGTGGATACTGTGCGCCCCCTCCCCGCTGGACGTGATTACCACCATCCGCTCTCGCTGCCGCGGCCTGTCCCTGCGGGTGCCCCCGGTGGACGACGTTGCCGCCCTACTGGTGCAAAGGGACGGCGTGGACCCCGAGGTGGCCGCCGTGGCGGCTAGAGCCGCGCAGTGCCATGTCGGTATGGCCCGCCACCTGGCGCGCGACCCGGAGGCACGTGAACAGCGGCGTCGCCTAGTGACCGGGCCGGCGACGGTGCGGAACGTGGCCGACTGCGTGGTGGCGGCCAACGAACTGGTGGAACTCGCCACGAACCAGGCTAAGGAACGCGCTGAGGAGCGCAACCAGGCGGAGAAGGCCGAGCTGCTGCGCACCCTGGGCGCGGAGGAGGGTGGACGCCTCACCCCGGCCGTGCGCGCCCAGGTGCGTCAACTGGAGGAGGACCAGAAACGCCGCCAGACCCGAATGCAGCGCGACACCCTGGACCGGGTGCTGGTGGACCTGCTCAGCCTCTACCGCGACGTCTACTGCGCCCAGGTAGGGGCCGGCGTGGAACTGGTCAACGCCGACCTGGCCGACCTCGTCCGGCAGCTGGCCCAAGAGAGCGACCCGCGCCGCACACTCTTCCGCATCGACGCGGTCAACCAGGCGCGCCAGCGCATCGCCGCCAACGTTGCGCCACAGCTCGCGGTGGAGGCGATGGCCGTGAATCTGCGGCCGCTAGCGCAACTGGCCTAGAGTGGGAAGAAGGGCGGGAGAGACGTCGTCCACATTCATCCTCAAGGGTCATGCCTGCCCTACACGCGGGCCGTAATCTGTAGGGCGTGAATGCAAAGAAACCAAATGTCCTACTGACGCTGGCCGTGGTAAGTGCCCTATTGGGCGCCACCTCCGTGGGCGTGGCCGGGTACAAGCTGGCCACGTTCGACGCCGCCTCCGCCGGGGAGCAGCCAGGCAAGACCGCCCCCTCCGGAGACGCCAGCAAGAGCCCGGACGCGGACCAGACCACCGAACCGGGCGAAGAGCTGCGCTTCGCCGCCAACCCGCGCCCGGCCGACATGCCGGCAGCCCCCACGGGCCTGGAGCAGTTCTACGGCCAGGAAATCCAGTGGGAAGAGTGCGAGGACGGCGCGGGCGGCAACTGGGCGTGCGGTACCGTCGAGGTCCCGCTGGACTACAGCAAGCCGGACGGGGAGACCATCGAGATCGCCCTCAAGCGACACAAGGCCGAGGACCCGATTGGTTCTTTGCTGGTGAACTTCGGTGGGCCGGGCGGCTCCGGCACCCACAACATTGAAGGCGCACTGGACTACTCCTTCACCACCGACCTGGCAGACGCATACGACATCGTGGGATTCGACCCGCGCGGCGTCCACCGCTCCGCCCCGATCAAGTGCCGCACCTTCGAGCAGATCGACGAGGACAACGCGGCCACCGCCCCGTTCGTGCGCGGCAAGGAAGCCTGGGACGAGATCGCGGCCTCCGGCAAGGAATTCGCGGACCTCTGCATGGAGAACACCGACGTCGAGCTGCTCAAGAACATCAACACGGTGTCCACCGCGAGCGACGTCGACATTCTGCGCGACGCGCTCAACGACGCCGAGCTCTACTACCTGGGCTACTCCTACGGCACCCACCTGGGGGCCCGCTACGCGGAGATGTTCCCCGCCAACGCCGGGCGCCTGGTGCTGGACGCCGCAGTGGACCCGGCCTTGTCCTCCGCCGAACTGGCGGTGGGGCAGGCCAAGGGCTTCGAAATGTCAGTGCGCGAATACATTCGCGTGTGCCAGGAGGACAGTGACTGCCCGTTCAAGGGCAGCGTCGATGAGGGCGCCCGTCAACTCAAGGCCTTCTTCGACAAGACGGTCACCAACCCGCTGCCCACCGCAGACAAGGAGCGCCCGCTCACCGGCGGCATGCTGGTATCCGTGGTGCTCGGCTCCATGTACATGACCGACATCTGGCCGATGCTCACCGAAGGCATGCGGGCAGCGATAGAGAAGAACGACGGCTCCAGCCTGCTGGTGCTACTGGACCTGCTCAACGAGCGCGACTCCGACGGCTCCTACCCGACCAACTCTGACGACGCCTTCCCCGTCATCTCCGCCATGGACTACCCGGTGGGGACCAGCGACACCGCCGTGTGGGAAAAGCAGGCTGACGAGATCCTGGCTGCTGCCCCGACCGTCGGCGAGTACTTCCTCTACTCCGACGCCGATCGCTCCGCCTGGCCGCTCGAGGCCACCGGCAAGCTCGGCAAGGTGCGTGCCGCCGGGGCCAAGCCGATCCTGGTGATCGGTGGCAAGGGCGACCCGGCCACCCCGTACGAGTGGTCCGTGTCCCTGGCCGACCAGCTGGAATCCGGCGTGCTGCTCACCTACGACGGCTTTGGGCACGGCGCCTACGGCGAGGACAAGCCCTGCGTGGCCGACACCGTGGACGCGTTCCTCATCGAGGGCAAGGTGCCCGAGGACGGGAAGGTCTGCAAGTAGGAAACTGCTACACGGCGCCGCTGAGCGGGCGGGGCGGGGGAGTTCCCGCCCCGCCCGTTCGGCTCTTGACGTTTGGCGTTTGGCGTTTGGCTCCCGGCGCTCGGCCCGCAAGCCCGTCGGCCTGCAAACCAGCCGGCCCGCAACGCGAGATTGACTAGCCCTCCAGCGCACGCGCCCAGTTGTCCGACGCTCCACCCGCCGCCCCTACACCTCGCCCGCTCGGCGCCTGACGTTCCACTTGCCGCCCCGACACCGTGCCCGTTCGGGCGGTCTTCTCCCACCCCAGTGCCGACCTACTCCAGCGCTCACCATGTATGGCGGCTGTTTCTCCATCGCGTGGCCATGGGGAACCGGTATGGACGACGTTCCTCCGGCCATCCCCCCTGTCGCTCTCGTCCCCCTTCCTGGCCCGACCGACCCCGCCATGCCGGAAGGTTTCACGGTCCCTGGCGCCTCGTCTCGTCCCCCGGTCCGACCGACCCCGGGGCGGGCGGCGTTGCGCAACCGGTTGTGGGGTTTGTCGACCTTTTGCGGGTTTGGTGCACCGGTTGAGGGGTTACCGGCTCGGGTAGGCCCTCGAGAGGTTCACTAAGCCCACGACCGGTGGGGAAACCCTACGAGAGGTGCAGTAAGCCCTCAATCGCTTGCGCACGTGCCCATCGCGCGGCAGGGGCGTGGATAGGGTGCCTAGTCCGTGACGGCATCGTCGGCGTGTTCCTGAGAGCGGGCGGAATCGGAGCCTGGGCTTGAGTGGTTGGGTGCGGGGCGTCCAGTGTGGTGCCTCGGCTCTGGTGCCCGGGCTGTGGTCGTCTGGGGTCGGGCGCCGGACCTTGCGCCCGGCGCCAGGTGGTGGGGGTCACGGCCAGTGCGGTTTGTGCCCGGTGGCCCATCTTCGCTAGCATGTACGGTGCTGCTTGCAGCGCCGCCGCCTTAGCTCAGTCGGCAGAGCGATTCACTCGTAATGAATAGGTCAAGGGTTCGATTCCCTTAGGCGGCTCCGATGCCTCCCACGTAGAACGTGGGAGGCATAGCTCTTTCTGGCGCGGCTGTCAGAAACCTGGAGGTGGGATGCTGGCCCATGCCCATGCCCATGCCCAGGCCCAGGCCCAGGCCCAGGCCTCGCCGCCAGCTTCGCCGCCAGCTTCGCCTCTTGGCCCGGCCCGCTCGCGGGCCTGACATTCGCCCGCGCAGGGAGCCCGCGCCGGCGATGCGGAGCCGATTTCGACGCCCCGTCCGAACTCGCGAGCCCGGCTCTGTGACGCGCGCCCGGCTCGGGAAATGTTCGGTGCCGCCCCGCCCGTCTGCGGTGGCGTGCACGGGCTGCCCGGGCCTTCAATCGCGCTAGGAACTGAGCCAAGGCGTGTCGCTAAGTGCATGTGCGAAACGTCGTGAAGACATTGCCACTCGCCTCCTCTCGGCCCTCCGGTGTACACATGGAGGCCCGCCAGCAATTGTGGATTCGCCAAATAGGGGCGCTGATCTAGACAAGTCCTGAATGTCTGCTGGAGCCCCGCTGATAAGCGAGTGAAATGACCGGTGAAGGTGCCTGAGTGCCGACGCGTTCCAAAGTTGAACTTTTAGTAGCGTGGGCAAAAGGCGCGGCTTCCAAGGTTAGACGCCTCTAACAATGTGTTCACCCTCGCGTAACGATGGGGCGCTAGATCTGGCCATTCTGCGCCTGTGGCTTGCCCTGGGTGGGCCAGTCACCCCGGGTGAACTGTTGCGGCTGCCACTATTCATTCTGCGTCGACACGCGGAATTCATTTGTTGAGTTGCAACAATGGCACAGTTTTAGGTTATTGTTTGTTACGAGATCTTTGATCTGCTCAAATTAATCAACCACGTCCCACATACTGAGGAGACTCCATGGCCTGGAAGACCAAGACCGAGCGCTTCATGCTCGACGACATTGATGGCTCGACCGCTACTGAGGAGATCTCGTTCGCATTCGAGGGTGTCGCATACGAGATCCACCTGAATGAGGAGCACGCTAACGAGCTGCGTGAGGCTCTTGCCAAGTTCGTCGACAATGCTCGCCGCGCCGGCGGTCGTCGCCGCCGCCGCGCCGGTGCCGCCACCGGCCGCACCTCTGACGCTGCCGCCATCCGTGCCTGGGCCCGCTCTCGCGGCATCGAGGTGCCGGACCGCGGCCGAATTCCCGCCGACGTCCGCGAGCAGTACTACGCTGAGGTTGGCGCCTGAGCGCCTTCCATCCCGGTACCCGAGGAAGCGAAGGAATATGACCTACAAGCTAGTACTTCTCCGTCACGGTCAGAGTGACTGGAACGCCAAGAACCTGTTCACCGGTTGGGTTGACGTTCCGCTGTCTGACCTGGGCCAGCAGGAGGCCCGCCGCGGCGGCGAGCTGCTGAAGTCTGAAGGCATCGCCCCCGACGTTGTGCACACCTCCCTGCTGCGCCGCGCGATCATGACCGCGAACCTGGCGCTGGACTCCGCTGACCGCCACTGGATCCCGGTCAAGCGCAACTGGCGTCTCAACGAGCGCCACTACGGTGCCCTGCAGGGCAAGAACAAGACCCAGATCCGCGACGAGTACGGCGACGAGCTGTTCATGGAGTGGCGTCGTTCCTACGACGTTCCGCCGCCGGCCATCGAGCTGGGCAGCGAGTTCTCTCAGGACACCGACCCGCGTTACGCGGGCGAGCCGATCCCGGCCACCGAGTGCCTGAAGGACGTGCTCGAGCGCATGCTCCCCTACTGGGAGAACGAGATCGTTCCGGACCTCAAGGCCGGCAAGACCGTCATGGTGGCCGCGCACGGCAACTCCCTGCGCGCCATCGTTAAGCACCTGGACGGCATCTCCGACGACGAGATCGCGGGCCTGAACATCCCCACGGGCATTCCGCTGGTCTACGAGCTGGACGAGGACCTCAAGCCGGTCAAGGCCGGCGGCACCTACCTGGATCCGGAGGCCGCTGCGGCCGCCATCCAGGCTGTGGCCAACCAGGGCAAGGCCTGATCCCAGGCTGCCCGAAAAACGGGGCGGGGTGGAACCGATCGGTTCCACCCCGCCCCGCCCCTGTATCTGGGACACCTCCCGGCGCTAGTCTGCGCTGGCCACCACCTCGGTCTCGACCTGGGCCGTGAGCTGGCCCGTGACCAGGTAGGAGACGCGGTGGGCCAGCGAGACGGCGTGGTCCCCGAAACGCTCCAGGAAGCGGCCCAGCAGCACGGTGTCCACCACCTGCTGGCGGGTCATCTGGTGGTCGTCGTTGAGCGCGTACTGGAAGGTCTGGCGGTGCAGCTGGTCCAGCACGTCGTCCTCGCGGGCGATCTCAGCGGCGATGGACAGGTCCTTGGTGTCCACCAGTTCAATCACGCGGCGGGCCACGGCGCTCGCCTGACGGCCCATCTTCACCAGCAGGTCAAGGACGTCGGCGTCCACTGCGGCCTGCGGGTAGCGGCCGCGCGCGATCGAGGCGACGTGGCGGGCCAGGTCTCCCATGCGCTCCAGGGTCTGGGACATGCGCATGGCGGCGACCACCAGGCGCAGGTCTGCGGCCACGGGCGCCTGGCGGGCCAGCAGGGAGATGCAGAACTCGTCCAGGGACCGGTGCAGGTCGTTAATGCGCTCGTCTGAGTCGATCACCTGCTCGGCGAGCATCAGGTCCCCGGTGGCCAGGGCCTCGGTGGCCTTTTCCATCGCGGCGGCCACGTAACCGGCCATCAGTCGCAGGTCAGACCCCACCTGCTTGAGTTCCATGTGGAAAATCTCGCGCACGTCTTATTCCTCCAAAGCTCTGGACCGGGAGGTCCGGTGTTGGACCCAGTTGTGTGGCACGCCAAGTGTTTGACCTACCAGGGCCGACACTACTTCACCAGCCGCAAGTGAACGCCCGGCGCAGGCTCGGTTAACAAACGGCAAAGTTTGCGCCCTCGCCGGGTGTCCTGGCCGGTGCGCCCGATACGCTTCGACCCATGCCCCAGTCTTTGCTCGTGTTGGCCGGCCTGCTCGGCATCTTTGTTGGGGCGGCGGCCGTCTTTTCCTTCCAGCTTTCTGACCGCCAGTTGCGGCCCGCCCCCGCAACGGGGGACGACGCTGAGCTGGACGCCCTTTCTGTGCTTTCCGCCCTGCGTTCCTCCGTGGTGCTATTGGATGAGGACGACGACGTTCAGCGCGCCTCTGCGGGCGCTTACGCGATGGGCATTATTTCTGCCGACCGGCTAGCCAACGCCCAGGTGGCCAAGATGGTGGAGGAGACCCGGCGCACGGGACTTCCCGCCAGCGAGAAGCTGGCGTTGCAGCGCTCGCGCCTGGAGGGCAGCGGGCTCATTTACGTGGACGTGCACGTGGCGCAGCTGACCCGTGGGCGCGTGCTTTTGCTGTTGGACGACCGCACCGAGGCCACGCGGCTGGAGCACACGCGTCGGGACTTCGTGGCTAACGTGTCCCACGAGTTGAAGACCCCGGTGGCGGCTATCGCGATGCTGGCGGAGACGGTGGAGGCGAACGCGGACGACCCGGAGGTGGTGCGCCGCTTCTCCGGGCAGATGAGCCTGGAGGCGCTGCGCTTGGGCAAGCTGGTCCAAGAGATCATCGACCTCTCCCGGCTGCAGGAGCCCGACGCCCTGGTGGACCCGGAAATCGTCTCGCTGGATGCCGTGGTGGCGGAGGCCGTGGACCGCGTCAAGGTGGTGGCCCAGGCCGCCCAGGTGGAGCTCGTCGTGGGCGGCGACACCGGAGTGCATGTCTACGGGGATGCCGGGCTGCTGGCCACCGCCGTGCGCAACCTGCTGGACAACGCGGTGCGTTATTCGCCGGCCCGCACGCGCGTTGCGGTGGGGGTGAACGTCGTCGGAATGGAAGTGCGCGTGGCGGTGGTGGATCAGGGCATCGGTATCGCCCCCGAGCACAAGGAGCGCATCTTCGAGCGCTTCTTCCGCGTGGACCGGGCGCGCTCGCGGGAGACTGGGGGCACCGGGCTCGGCCTGGCGATCGTCAAGCACGTGGCCGCCAACCACGGCGGGAGCATCCAGGTGTGGTCCGCGCCGGGCAAGGGCTCCACGTTCACGCTGGTGCTGCCCGTGGCCACACTGCCCACAGACATGCAGGAGGCGAAATGACCAGGATCCTGGTGGTGGAGGACGAGGCCGCGATCCGCGAGCCCCTCATGTTCTCCCTGCAGCGCGACGGCTTCGAGGTGGTGGGCGCCGCCAGCGGTGTCGAAGCGCTGGAGCAGTTCGCCCAGCACGACCCGGACATGGTGCTGCTGGACCTGATGCTGCCGGGCAAGTCCGGCACCGAGGTTTGCCACGAGATCCGGCGCTCCTCCCAGGTGCCCATCATCATGCTCACCGCCAAGAGCTCCGAGATCGACCGGGTGGTGGGCCTGGAGATCGGGGCCGACGACTACGTCACCAAGCCCTTCAGCTACCGGGAACTGGTGGCGCGCATAAAGGCCGTGCTGCGGCGCGGCAGCCGGGAGGCGGCCGCGCCCGCCACCACCGTGCTGCAGGTGGGGCGGGTGCAGATGGACGTGGAGCGTCACGAGGTGCGCGTGGACGGGCAGGTGATCTCCCTGCCGCTGCGGGAGTTCGAGCTGCTGGAGCTGTTCCTGCGCAACCCGGACCGGGTGCTCACGCGCGGGCAGATCATCGACCGGGTGTGGGGGCCCTACCACGTGGGCGACTCCAAGACGCTGGACGTGCACGTCAAGCGGCTGCGCTCCAGGATCGAGGAGGAGCCCGCCAACCCTCAATTGCTGCGCACGGTGCGCGGCCTGGGGTACAAGTTCGTCACGCCGTAAAACTCATCTTTGCCCTGTTTTCCTTGGAATTTCGTGGTATTCTTGGGGGGCGCGAATTCCTAGGAGTATTCAATTATGAGTTTCAGTGTCGGTGAAACAGTCGTCTACCCGCACCACGGTGCTGCCACGGTTGAGGCAATCACGGAGCGGGTGATCCGGGGAGAGAAGCGCACCTACCTGACGCTGCGCGTTAACCAGGGAGACCTGACCATCCAGGTGCCGGCTGACGCCGTGGACCTGGTGGGCGTGCGCGAGGTGGTGAACGAGGACGGCCTGGAGGCCGTGTTCGACGTGCTGCGCGCCGACTACGCCGAGGAGCCCACCAACTGGTCGCGTCGCTTCAAGGCCAACACCGAGAAGCTGGCCAGCGGCGACGTGGTCAAGGTGGCCGAGGTCGTGCGCGACCTGTCCCGCCGCAAGGCCGGGCGTGGCCCCTCCACCGGCGAGAAGCGCATGCTGGTGCGTGCCCGCCAGATCCTGGTCTCCGAGCTGGCCCTGGCAGAGGGCGTGGACGAGTCGGTGGCCGAGGCCCGCCTGGACGAGGTCCTAGAGCTGCCGGCCTCTGAGTAACCCGCCGCGAAAGCGCCTGCACAGCCCCGCTGTGTGGGCGCTTTCCGTTCCCGCCAAGGAGCAAAAATGACTGACGTGCAGCCGCAGGCCTGGGCCGTGCTCACCGCCGCAGGCTCGGGCACCCGCCTGGGCGCCAACCTGCCCAAGGCCATGGTGGAGGTCGCAGGCGCGCCCATGCTCGCCCACGCCCTGAGCGGCCTGCTGGCCTCCGGGGTGGTGGAGCGCGTCGTGGTCACCGCTCCCGACCAGTGGCTGGGCCAGTTCACCGAGGTGGCCCGGGCCGCCGCAGCCCTTGCAGGCCCCCGAGCCCCGGGCGGCGCCGGCGAGGCCGAGCACGTGCGCGTCGTGCCCGGCGGAGCCACCCGCCAGGCCTCGGTCGCCGCCGGGCTGGCCGAGCTCGCCAGGTGGGCAGCGCAGCCGGGCACCGAGCCGGCTGCCGCACCGGCCGCCACGCCGGGTGGCGCGCCAGCACAGGGGCAGAAGGCCGACGTCGGCCACCAACAAATCGTGCTGGTGCACGACGCGGCGCGCTGCCTCACCCCGCCAGCCCTCATCGCGCGCGTGGCCCAGGCCGTGGCGGCCGGACACGGCGCGGTGGTGCCCGGCCTGCCAGTGACCGACACGATTAAGGAGGTAGGCGGGCAGGGCAGCGTCGTCCAAGTGACCGCCACCCCGCCGCGCGCCCAACTGCGCGCCGTGCAAACCCCGCAAGGATTCACCTGGGACGTCCTCACCCGCGCCCACGCCGCCGGCACCGGGCGCGCCGGAAACGAGCAGGACGCCGCCAGCGACGACGCCGCCCTAGCCGAAGCGATCGGTGAGGTAGTGGCGGTGGTGCCGGGGGAGTCGGCCGCGCTGAAGATAACCACGCCCCTTGACTTGTACCTAGCCGAAAAACTCGCGGCAGACGCGGCAGGAAATTAACAAAAAACCCGCACCTGGTGCGCCGAACTAGGGAATTGGCTAGCGCAAGCCCTAGGCTCGCCTAGCGTGAGCACAACCCACAACAGTTCCGCCCCTGCGGGAGACGCCCTCCCCGCCGCGACCGAGGGCGGCGCAGCTGCCACCGTCGAAAGCGCCGCAGCGCCCCCGAAACGAAAGGGCAAGCGCGGCAGGCGCGAAAAGAAGAACAACGAGATCTGGAACTGGCCAGTCATCGCCTGGGCACTGTGGGACTGGGGCTCCTCCGCGATGGCCGCCATCGTCACCACGTTCGTCTTCAGCGTCTACTTGACCTCCGAGGCCTTCGGAAACGTGGACGTCTCCACCGCCCAGGTCAGCGCCGGCCTGGCCATCGCCGGACTCATCATCGCCATCCTGGCCCCCATCAACGGCCAGCAGGCGGACAAGGCCGGCAAGGGCGTGCTGCTGCTTGGCTTCAACACCTTCATGATGATCCTCATCATCGTGGCGATGTTCTTCGTGAACCCGCGCGGCGACTACCTGCCCGACTGGCTGATGCAGGCCATGCGCGCACTGCCTGACTTCATCCTGCCCGACGACGCCTCACCCACCCAGGTCATGCTGGTGCTCGGCATCATCCTGCTGGGCCTGGGCAACATCTTCTTCGAGTTCGCCTCCGTCAACTACAACGCCATGCTCGCCGCCATCAGCAACGAGCGCACCATCGGGCGCGTCTCCGGGCTCGGCTGGGGCCTGGGCTACCTGGGCGGCATCGTGCTGCTGCTGCTGGTTTTCGTGGGGTTCATCAGCCCCGAGGTCGGCTGGTTCGGGGTGACCCCCGAGAACGGGCAGCATGTGCGCGTCACCATGCTGGTCAGCGCCCTGTGGTTCTTCGTGTTCGCCATCCCCGTGCTGTTCACGCAGAGCGGCGTGGGCAAGCGGCGGGCCGCCAAGAAGCTGCTGGCCCGCGCGGACCTGTCCAAGGCCGACCTGCCCACCACCGTCGCCCTGGTGCGTACCGCCGCCGCAGAGACCAAGGGCAAGGGCCTGTTTAGCGCTTACCGAGCCGTGTGGGGCACCATCCGTATGCTGGCCAAGAAGAGCCCCTCCACCCTTTTGTTCCTGGGCGCGTCCGCGATCTTCCGCGACGGCCTGGCCGGCGTGTTCGCCTTCGCCGGCATCATCGCGCTGGGCACCTTCGGCTTCGCCGACGGCGAGGTGATCGTGTTCGGCATCGTCGCCAACGTGGTGGCCGGCATCGCCACCATCATCTTCGGCGCCCTGGACGACAAGCTGGGCCCCAAGACCGTCATCATCATCTCCCTGGTCTCCATGATCCTCTCCGGCATCGGCGTGTTCCTGCTGGCCGGCGGTGGCAAGGCCGTGTTCTGGGTGCTGGGCCTGATCCTGTCCATCTTCATCGGCCCCGCCCAGTCCGCCTCCCGCACCTACCTGGCCCGCCTGATCCCCAAGGGCCGCGAGGGCGAGATCTTTGGGCTCTACGCCACCACCGGGCGCGCCGTCTCCTTCCTCTCCCCGGCCCTGTTCTACGGCGCCATCAAGCTCGCCCAGGGCATCCTGGGGCCGGGCGCGCGCGTGCAGCACTACGGTCTGCTGGGCCTGATCCTGGTGCTGTTCGTGGGCCTGCTGCTCCTGCTGCCCGTGCACGCCGTGGCCTCCCCGAAGGCCGCGCGCAACGGCAAGTCCGTGTCCAGCGACGTCTTCGGGGAGAAGTGATGCTGCCCCGCACCGGGATTGGCACCGACGTCCACGCCTTCAGCGCAGACGCCGAGCGCCCGCTCATGGTGGCGCTGCTGGAGTGGCCCGACGGGCCCGGCCTGGAGGGGCACTCGGATGCCGACGTGGTGGCGCACGCCCTGTGCGATGCCCTGCTCAGCGCCGCCGGGCTGGGGGACCTGGGGTCCAACTTCGGCACCGCAGAGCCGCAGTGGGCCGGGGCGCCCGGGCGGGTGCTGCTGGCCGAGGCGTGCCGGCGCGTGCGGGCCGCAGGCTTCGAGGTCGGCAATGCCTCCGTGCAGCTGATCGGGCAGCGGCCCCGAATCGGGGGGCGGCGCGGGGAGGCCGAGGCGGCCCTGACGGAGTGCGTGGGGGCCCCGGTAGCCTTCAGCGCCACCACCACCGACGGCCTGGGCTTCACCGGGCGCGGGGAGGGCGCCGCCGCGATCGCGACGGCGCTGGTCTACCCGGCTGCCTGAGGGGTTTCTACGGCGAAACTTGTCCAAACGCGTTGAGCCTTGTCCATAGCGGGGCCGCCATCTCCCGCGCTGCGCAGGTCCGCCCCTCCCGGTCTCCCGCGCTAAACCGGTCGACCTAGACCTTGTGCACTCGACCTAGACTTTGCGTGGTGTTCTAAGGTCTAGGTCGGCTGCATAAGGTCTAGGTCGTACGAATTTGAAGCAAATGGACGACGTTCCGCCCACACCACGCGCGGCTCGGTGCCCGGAGCCTGGCGGGCTACGAGAGGGCGTCGCGGGACCTGCTCCACACTGAACACTTCACCGGGACCGCCTGCCGCGCCGCTGGCCAGGTGCAAAGGTGTGGCAAGGTGGCAACGTCGTCCATCTACCGGCCTGCCGCGCGCAGAATGCGGCCGACCAGTCGGTTTGTGTCTGAAAACTCGTCCCACCTGACGCGCACCACCTGCCACCCCGCATCCTGGAGGTCGCGCTGCCGATCCCACATTTCGCGCTTGGCGCGCTCAAATTCGGCAGTGGTCGTGCCGAGCTTGGCCATCCCATCGAACTCGAATGCCAGGCGCCGGTCAGGCAACGCCATGTCGATGAAGTACCGGTTACGCCCAACCCATTGTTCGCACTGGGTGACAAGCGGTTCGGGGAAGAGCTGCAGTAGAAGATGGTGCAGCTTGGCCTCTGCGGGGTTCTCACAGCCGGCGTCAGCGGACTGAAGTATCTGGAGCGCCCGCCGACTGCCGTTGGTTGGCCCGCAGGTGTCTAGCAGTCTCTGCAGCGTCGCGCGGGCGCTTGCTTCTCGGGCTCTGGAGCCGACCAGATCGAAACGGTCGAAGGCGCTTAGCCTGCGCAGTATCCCGCTCACCGCGATGGCGGCCTCCTCTTCCGGAGCGGTTAGGGCAATCTCAACGGCCGTCTCCGGCAAAGAGTCCACCAGCAGGCCGGCTACCTCGATGGGCGGGAGCCGCTGGGCGCTCCAAACCTGCCGCAGCCGTTGCTCGCATCTCACGCCCTGGTGAACAACTGGTGGCAGCGAGCGCATTTTGGTGGGAGTGGGTGACCGAAGTGAGATGGTTCTGTGTGGGTACAGCGTAGGAATGCCGTGCAGCAATAGTGCTGTTTCACGCGTGAAAACAGGAGGAGTGGGGCGTGCTTTGGCGGTCGCGGTGACGGCTGCCAAGTGGATGAGATGGCGAATCTGCCAAGGTGAGCGGTCATTATCTGCAGAGCTGGGGATCAGGTGCCAGCCACGACAAATCTTTGTGCCGCAGCTGGGTGTGTAGCGAAGGCCGTCATGGCTGGTATGGCGCAGCCTGAGTTGTATCTCCGCGAGGTCGTCTTCGATGGGCATGGTCATACAGTCAAACGGACGACCGCGCTGCGCCAACCGGGTATGCGCGTGCGGTGAGCCCGGTGTCAGTCACTTGCGTCTGGGGATAGAGCTGCGGCGGGTGGTCTGTGGATAGGTTCTCTCCCTTGATCGCTAAACCGGTCGACCTAGACCTTGTGCACTCGACCTAGACCTTGCGGGGTGTTCTGCGGTCTAGGTCGGCTGCATAAGGTCTAGGTCGTACGAATTTGAAATACGGGAACGACGTTCCGCCCTCGCCTCGCCACACCTTGGCCCGTCTGAGGCCCGCCGCGCCGGACAACCCCCGCGCCCGGGGCCCGCCCCGCCGCGCCGCAGCGGCAGCCCGGTAGGCTAAAGCCCGTGAGCCTGCAACTGTTTGATTCCGCCTCCCGTAGCGTGCGTACCTTCACCCCGATCCGTCCGGGACAGGCCAGCATCTACCTGTGTGGGGCGACGGTGCAGGGCAGCCCGCACATCGGGCACTTGCGGTCGGGCCTGGCGTTCGACGTGCTGCGCCGCTGGCTGCTGGCGAGCGGCTACGAGGTCACGTTCGTGCGCAACGTGACGGACATTGACGACAAGATCTTGGCGAAGTCCGCGCAGGCCGGGCGCCGCTGGTGGGAGTGGGCCTACCGTTTCGAGCGGGAGTTCACAGCCGCCTACGACGCGCTGGGCGTGCTGCCACCCACCTACGAGCCGCGCGCCACGGGCTACGTGGGCGAGATGGTGGCGTTGATCGGGGAGCTGATCGAGGCGGGCCACGCGTACGTGGGCAACCCGGGCAACGTCTACTTTGATGTGCCGTCCTTCCCGCAGTATGGGGCGTTGACGAACCAGGGCGGGGACGATGCCACGCAGGCCAGCGAGGACGGCGAGGGCGACAAGCGTGACCCGCGCGATTTTGCGCTGTGGAAGGCTGCGCGCCCGGGTGAGCCGGCCGACGCCGCCTGGGACACGCCGTGGGGCAGGGGCCGCCCGGGGTGGCACCTGGAGTGTTCGGCGATGAGCCGCCGCTTCTTGGGCCCGGAGTTCGATATTCACGGGGGCGGCATCGACCTGCGCTTCCCGCACCACGAGAACGAGATGGCGCAGTCGCGGGCGGCCGGGGACGGTTCGGCGCGTTTCTGGCTGCACAACGCGTGGGTGACGATCGCGGGGGAGAAGATGAGCAAGTCGCTCGGTAACTCCCTGGTGGTGGAGCAGATTCTGCGCCAGCACAGCGCGGCGGTGGTGCGTTTGGCGTTGGTGAGTGTGCACTACCGCTCGACGGTGGAGTATTCGGACGAGACGCTGGCCCGCGCCGCGACGGTGTGGGAGCGTCTGCGCGGTTTTGTGGAGCGCGCCGCAGAGCAGGATGAGTCGGTGGCCGCCCCCCTTAAGGGGGAGCGGGTGGACGACGCTGCCGCCCCGGCCGCCCCCACCGAGCAGCCTGGTTTCGGTGAGGCGGGCGCCGGGGAGGGCGCGGGCGCGGGCGCCGAGAGGGCGAGCGCGGTGCCGTTCCCGCAGGCGTTCGCGGCCGCCATGGACGACGACCTGAACGTGTCCGCCGCGCTCGCGGTGGTGCACGAGCGGGTGCGCGAGGGCAACTCGGCGCTGGCGGCGGGGGACGCCGCCAGCGCCGCCCGGGCCGCCCGGGAGGTCCGGGTCATGCTGGAGGTGCTGGGGCTGGATCCGCTCTCCGAGCAGTGGCGCGGGCAGGCCACGGGCGCTGCGCAGTCCCAGCCGCGCGAGCGCGCCCTCATGACGCTGGTCAAGAGCGCCCTGGAGGAGCGCCTGGCGGCCCGCCGCGAGAAGAACTGGGCCTTGGCGGACGCGGTGCGCGACCGTCTGAGCGCCGCCGGTATCGTGGTGGAGGACTCGCCCAGCGGGCCGCGCTGGCACGTCGACGAGAATTGATTAGCCCCGGCCCCGGCCGGGCAGTGACTAACTAAGTAATGTGGGCGGCAGGGAAAGCGTCGTCCAACTGCAAGGAGAAGTAATGGCTGGAAACTCCCAGCGGCGCGGCGCCGTGCGAAAGGTCGGCTCCAAGAAGGGCGCGCACAAGGGCACCGGCGGGCACGCCCGCAAGAAGCTCGAGGGGCGCGGCCCCACCCCGAAGGCGGAGGACCGCGCCTACCACCCGGCCGCGCGCGCCAAGGCGAGGGCGGAGAAGCGGGCGCGCGACGCGAAGTCCGTGGAGGGCATGCGTTCCCCGCGCCTGCGCCCGGGCCTGAAGCCGAAGGCCGGTAACGAGCTGATCAGCGGCCGCAACCCGGTCAGTGAGGCCGTGCGCGCCGGCATCCCGATCCAGCGGGTGCTGATGGCTCCCGGCGGCGTGAGCGACGATCGCGTTGCCGAGGTGGTCCGCGAGGCCGCCGCCCAGGGCGCGCCGGTGATCGAGGTGACGCGCGGCGAGCTGGACAAGCTCACCGACGGCGCGGTGCACCAGGGCGTGGCCGTGGAGATCCCCGGCTACGAGTACGCCAGCGCCCTGGACCTGTTGGAGGCGGCCGACGCTGCCGGGCACGCCCCCCTGATCGTGGCGCTGGACGGCGTGACCGACCCGCACAACCTGGGCGCGGTGCTGCGGTCGGCGGGCGCGTTCGGGGCCGACGGGGTGCTGATCCCCTCGCGCCGCAGCGCCTCCATGAACGCCACCGCCTGGAAGGTCAGCGCCGGCGCGGCCGCGCGCGTGCCGGTGGCGATGGCCACCAACCTGACTCAGGAGCTGGAGCGGCTGAAGGAGGAGGGCTGCTTCGTGGTGGGCCTGGACGGCGGCGGGGACGTGATGGTGCGCCAGCTGGAGCTGGCCACCTCCCCGCTGGTGTTGGTCACCGGCAGCGAGGGCAAGGGCCTGTCCCGCCTGGTGCGTCAGGCGTGCGACGCGATCGTCTCCATCCCGATCGCCGCGTCCGTGGAGTCCCTCAACGCCGCCGTGGCGACGGGGATCGCTCTGTACGAGGTCGCCCAGGCGCGCGCCGCAGAGTAGAGCTTGCTGGCACGGGCTACCGGGAGGTGGTCCGCAGCGGGTCCCGGGTGGGCGGCTGGTTTCCCAGCCGCCCACCCGGCTTTTGCCCGGGGAGCCTGTGGGGTTCAACGCGAGCGGCGTGCCTGCGGGCGCCCACCTACGGCCATGCCCGGGGGAGCCGTTCGCGTCGGCGCCTAGCGCGGAGCGGGGTCGGCGGCACCCCCGCCCCGGCCCCGGCGGGCGTGGCGCGCGAGCGCTTTTGTAAGGCCCATCCCACGGCCGCCCACTCCCCGGCCTCGGGCCCCTCAACTACACTCATGCCTGGGAAAAGGTGCCCGGTGCCCGGCCTCCAATCGAGGGGGCGCCGGGAGGAGCGTCGGGCACGAATCCCCGCCCGGCCGCACGGCATTGCGGCCCGGGAAAGCCCAACCTGCGCCACGACTCCGCGGCGCAAAAGGAGAAAACAATGCCCGCAGTGATCGTGCTCGGCGCCCAGTGGGGCGACGAAGGCAAGGGCAAGGCGACGGACCAGCTAGGCGCGGACGTCGACTACGTGGTCAAGTTCAACGGCGGCAACAACGCAGGCCACACCGTCGTCATCGACGGCGAGAAGTACGCCCTGCACCTGCTGCCCTCGGGAATCCTCTCCCCGGGCGTCACCCCCGTCATCGGCAACGGCGTGGTGGTGGACCTGGAGGTGCTCTTTGACGAGATCACCCACCTGGAGGCCCGCGGCATCGACTGCTCTCGCCTGCGCATCAGCGCAGACGCGCACGTGATCCCCTCATACAACCGCACCCTGGACCGCGTCACCGAGCGCTTCTTGGGCGCCCGCCAGATCGGCACCACCGGTCGCGGCATCGGCCCCACCTACGCGGACAAGATGAACCGCGTGGGCATCCGCATCCAGGACCTCTTCGACGCCTCCATCCTGGCGCAGAAGGTGGAGGGCGCGCTGGAGCAGAAGAACCACCTGCTGGTGAAGATCTTCAACCGTCGCGCCGTGGACCCGGCCGCCGTGACCGAGGAGCTGCTGAAGTACGCCGAGCGGGTCCGCCCGATGGTCGTGGACGCCTCCGCCCTGCTCAACGACGCCCTGGACGCCGGCAAGACCGTGCTGTTCGAGGCCGGGCAGGCCACGATGCTCGACGTCGACCACGGCACCTACCCGTACGTGACGTCGTCCTCCGCGACCGCCGGCGGCGCCTGCACCGGTAGCGGCGTGGGCCCCACCCGTATCGACCGCGTGGTGGGCGTGGCCAAGGCCTACACCACCCGCGTGGGCGAGGGCCCGTTCCCGACCGAGCTGCTGGACGAGGTGGGCGACGGCCTGCGCGCCAAGGGCGGCGAGTTCGGCACCACCACCGGCCGGCCGCGCCGCTGCGGTTGGCACGACGCCGTGGTGACCCGCTACGCCACCCGCGTCAACGGCCTGACCGACCTGGTGCTCACCAAGCTCGACGTCCTGACCGGTTACGAGCGCATTCCGATCTGCGTGGCCTACGACGTGGACGGCGTGCGCATGGACGAGATGCCGATGGACGAGACCTCCTTCCACCACGCCAAGCCGATCTACGAGGAGATGCCGGGCTGGACCGAGGACATCACCGGGGCCCGCACCTTCGAGGAGTTGCCCAAGGCGGCGCAGGACTACGTGCTGCGCATCGAGGAGCTGGGCCGCTGCCGCGTCAGCGCCATCGGTGTTGGCCCGGGCCGCGAGGCCACCATCTCCCGTTTCCCCCTGCTGTAGGCAAGAGCCAGCTGGGGAGGACCTAAGGGCTTGGGGGTGACGGTCGTTTGACCGTCACCCCCAAGCCCTTAGCTGTGCGAAAAGTCTGGCGGCGACGATGTCCCTAGCTGTGGAGCGCGCCCCTAGCCCAAGCTGTGCGGGAGGGCTGGAAGTTCGCGTTAACTAGCCCCGGGGGCGGCGTGTGGCCGCCCCCGGGATGGTCCATGTTGTCCCTTGGTCAGCCCTGCGGCGGGTATGGCTGCTGCGGGGGCATCGGCTGCTGGGGCTGAGCCGGGTACGGCTGCTGGGCCGGGTAGCCCTGCTGCGGCGCCACGGGCTGCTGGGGCTGAGCCGGGTACGGCTGCTGAACCGGGTAGGCCTGCTGCGGCGGGAAGTGGTGCGCTGCCTGGGGCTGAGAGCCCTGAGGTCCTGCCTGGCCAGGGCCGTATGAGTTGGGAACCGGATAGGGCTGAGCCAAGGCAGCGGCGGCGGCCTTCTTCTTGTTGTTCATGATGAAGAAGGCAGCTACACCACCTCCAACCAACAAGACACCGCCTACCAGGAGGATCCACAGCAAGTAGTCGCTCTTGCTAGGGATCATCGAGGCCACAATGGTGCCGCCCTGCTGGAAGTCCTCAAATTTGGAGATGGTCACCTTGTTGCCATCGATGGAACCGATCGTGGATTCGCTTACCTTGCCTGGGAAGGTCATGGTGAAAGAGAAGTCGAGCTGGTTCAGGAAACCTTCCACCCGATCCATTTCGGGATCGTTGAACGTGGAACCGTCGATTGTCACCGTTACGGTGTCGCCCTCGAAAACGATCCCCATCCCGTCGGCGGTATCGACCGGCACACTCTGCGCCGTCAGCTTGCAAACTGGTGCGGTGTCGGTACCGACGTTCTCCATGGTGAAGCTACCTTCGGGCAGCGACTGGGAAGACTCTTCAAACATCGAAGCGCAGAAAGCCTCAGGGTCGTTCGAGCCGTCTATGCCGTACATCTCGTGGAGGTCAACCTCATACACGATGTCCACGGTTTTATCGACGTTCAGGCCGATGTCCATTTTGATTGAGCAAGAAGAAAGCAGTAGTGCGACTGGCAGCAGCACAGCAGCCAGAATTCGATTGCGTTTGCGCGTCTTGATACCTGTTGCCATACGCGGATTATGCCGCACGGGCTTCTAGCGTGGCAGGCGGTTAGAGCGGCGTTTTGGGCATCGCTTCAGGAGTGTGCCGCCGTGTGCCGGCAGGAGGCTCCTACCCCGGTGAGGGTGTGGCGTGGGCCCAGTTGAGCCTCGAACACGGCTGGGCTCCGGGTGTGTTGAACCCCGCGCACGGTTGATCCCAAGGGGCAGGCCCTTTAGGGGGTCAGTTCACTTGAGGCGGCGCGATGAGGGTCGCAGTCCAGGTTGCCGACACTGCCTTGGCGTCCGCCACAGCGAGGCGGCGCGATCAGGGGTGCGGTGGTTGGTGGAGCGTGGTGGCGAAGCGGTGGCTGAAAAAGGTTGTCCGGGACGGCCAGTGGCCGTCCCGGACAAACCGAGAAACCTGCGCTATTCACCGCGCATGGTGTTTAGGGAAGCCGCTGCTCAGCCCTGCGGCGGGTAAGGCTGCTGCGGGGGCATCGGCTGCTGCGGCTGGGTCGGGTAGCCCTGCTGCGGGGCCATCGGCTGCTGCGGCTGAGCCGGGTAACCCGGCTGGGCACCCATCGGGTAGGCGGCCGGGGCCTGCGCGGCCTGGGCCTTCTTCTTGTTCACCAGCACGACGGCAACCACACCGCCCACGGCAACCAGACCACCGATGGTCAGCAGGATCCACATCAGGTTGCCGCCACCGACACCGGAGGAGGTCATGGAGGCAACGATCGTGACGCCCTTGGCCAGGTCCTCAACGTTGTTGATGGTGACCTTGTTGCCGTCGATCTCACCAACGCTGGCCTCGCTGACCGGGCCCGGGAAGGTGAAGGACATGGAGAACTTGATCTCGCCGCCCAGCATGCCCAGCTGGCCGGTCATGTCAGAGAACTGGTTGCCCTCGATCGTGACGGTGACCTTGTCACCCTCGAACTTGAAGCCAGAACCGGCGTCTTCGGTGGAGATGCCCTTGGCGGTCAGCTCACACTTCGGGGAACCCTCTCCACCCAGGTCCTTGACCTCGATGGTCGCGCCCTTGAGCTGAGCGGTGGACTCGAAGCTCTCCTGCATGCCGGAGCAGAAGTTCTCCATGTCGGGGAAGCCAGCCAGCTCGGGAGCGTCAACGAAGAACGTGAAGTCCAGGGACTTGTCGGTGTTGATGGTCCAGTCCGCCTTGACCTCACAGGCCGAAAGCAGGAGGGCGACGGGGAGCAGAATCGCAGCCAGAATGCGGTTGCGCTTGCGGGATGAAGTGCTGTTATTCATGCGGCAAGTATCTCACGTCACAAACAGGCGCGGGCTTATGGGTGTGGATAGTGACGTGTTTCCCTGCGGACTAAGGCGCTGGGAAAGCCGGCCCGGACGGGCCCCTGCTATCCGGGCCCGTCGCCCGGACCAGCGTTGCCGACCACTCTCGGGTGGCTCCTGCCAATCCCGTTGCTCGCTCGGGCATGCCGTCGTTGCGAGCGTGGGGAGGCGGGCGGGTGAGCAGATGCGTGCCCGGGTGCGTTATGGCCGCCGGTGCGAACTTGGGGAGGAGAGCGTGCGCAAACAGTTGAGCCCTTATTGCAGCTCCCGAGCCTTTGTTGTAGCTCCTGAGCCTTTGGGCGACCTATTGGTCCGTTAATCGGCGTCGTAGAGCCACAAGAGGTGCAAGAACGCAGCAACCGCTACAACAAAGGCTCAACAGGAGCCACAAGGGCTCAACCGTTTGCGCAACACCGACCCGGCGCAGCCTGCGGAGAGCCAGCTGGCGCAGGCAGAGCGCGAGCCGTCGTTCTGGACGTCGGCCGAGCCTCCGGCGTGGTCCGCCGGTGCCCGCTCCCGGTTCTTGGCCCGGGGCGGCCAATCTGCGCCCGCCCATTCTGAATCCTTCTAGCTCCTCGGGCTCCCGCCCCTGCGGGGATGAGCCGCCGCCCGCCCCGAGTGCACCATCGCTCCTCGCTCCGGCTCCCGCCCCTGTGGGGATAAGAGCAGAACCAGCGCACCGGTCGGTGGGCTCGAAGCGTGCTGTTGCGCCAACGTCTGTGAGGCTCCTCAAAAGCATTGGGTGGGTCCGACGTCGTCGGACCCACCCAATCCAGATCGTGAAGCCCCGAAGACTAGGGGCCAACCCGGTGAGAACTACTGCTGCTCGGGTGCCTGCGTGGGCGGGCCCCAGTTCAGCGGAGCCCCGGGCTGAGCGGGGGCTTCGGGCTGGGCCTGGTCGGCCGGGGTCGCCGGGGCCGCCGGGGCGGCCTCAGGAAGCTCTGCGGCAACAGCGACGTTCTGCTCGGCCACGGGTGCCGACTCAGCGACAGGCTCGGCAACCGGCTCAGAAACGGGTGCGTCCTCGACCTGGACCGCCTCAACAGCCGGCTCCGCCACCGGCGCAGGCTCCACGGCAACCTCCGCCGTCGGCACGGCAACCTCCGCCGCCGGCTCACTAGCCGGTGCGGCGACCGGCTCACTTGCCGGCTCAGTGACCGACGCTACCGTCTGGGCAGCCTGCGGGGCCTCCCACTGCTGGGTGGGCGCTTGCGCCGGCGCGTCCGCACCCACCTGGTGCGCCCCGCCCTGCGGGAAGGAAGCGGACTGGAAGGCGCCTTGCTGCGGCGCGGCAAACGCCTGGGTGGGGGCTTGGCCAGCGCCCTGCGGCGCGGCAAACACCTGGGTGGGTGCCTGAGCGGCAGCCTGCGGCTGTGCGTCCCACTGCCCGGCACCCCACTGCTGTCCGACGCCCTGCTGGGCCTGCGCAGGCACGCCCCAGCCCTCGGCCTGGGCGCCTGCCCCATAGCCCTGGCCCGGTGTCCCGAAGCCCTGGCTTTGTGCCCCGTAGGGCTGCGCCGGCGCGCCGTAAGCGCCGCCATAAGCCTCGCCGCCTGCGGGTGCCCCGTAGCCCTGGCCGGCGTAGCCCGGTGCACCGGCTCCGTATCCGACCGCTCCGTGACCAGCAGCGGTGCCGTATCCAGCAGCGGCGCCGTAGCCAGCGGGAGCGCCGTAGGCCTGCGGCGCTCCCCGTGCCTGGCCGTAGCCCTGATAGCCGACGCCGCCCGGGTAGCCCACCCCATGCGCGCCCACGCCCGGCGCGGCTGCGGGGGCGGGGGAGGCGGCCGGCTTCCGAGAAAGCACAAACAGGTACACCGACAGCGCAATGAGCGCCAGTCCCAGCACCCCCAGTCCGATCCACGCCCAAATCATCTAAATCTGCCTCTCAGTTAACGGCGGCGGCGCCTGGTCGGCGGCCAAAGCCAAACGGTCCCGCACTCGCGCGCGGCCTACAGGCAAGAGTTTTACACGCCGCTACGGTTTTCGTGGAGGCTGGCTGCACCCTGTTGACGCCCGCGCCCCCTCGCGTCGCCCCTCGCGCTTGGAGCCCACCTGGCCTGCCCGCCCGCATGGCCGACGCTCCGCCCACCCTCCCCTAGCCGCGCCCGCCCCACCGCCGGCCTGACCTGCGCCCCTGCACTCCCACCCCGGCGCCTCCCGCAGCGGCCTCGGGTAGGCGCCGTGTCACCCAGTTCCCCCGTCGAAACTTGTCAAACCGCGCCGAGCCTTGTCATTAGCCACCCCGCTAAGGACAAGTCTCGTGAGGTTTGGACAAGTTTCGGCGAATCGAGGAGCGGCCAGACCCGGTGGGGGCGGGCAACCGGCGGGGCAGGGGGAGCACACCCACCGAGGCACCCCTCGGTTACGCCGGAAGCGACAAAACCACCGAGCACACCCGCCTCCCTCCCGACGGCCCATCCGGGGCGGCGAGGGGGAAAGAGGGGTGAGAGGAGCGTCGTCCATGGAGTGAGAAAACCGGGCGGCGCGGGGGAAAAGCGGCCCCGCCCTTTCGTCAGTCGCGTAAACGAGCCCACCCCATTGCGGCCGCCCAAACCCACCGGATAGATTCGCAAGCGAATTGCGCCAATCACACAGAGCCGTGCGGCGCACGTCACACTTCAGACTTGGGGGGACGGGACGTTGGCCCAAGAAAAAAGCGGGCGTGATGCGGTTCTATTGGAACGTCTGAAAAACTCAAGCCCAGGAGGCAAGTCCATGACCGTTACCGTTGAGGAGATCCGCGCAGCCGCGCCGGCTAACTGCCCGGCTGACGTGCTCGACTTCGTGATCCGCACCGCAGAGCTGGCCAAGCCTGCTGCCGTGTACTTCGCTGACGGTTCTCAGGAAGAGTGGGACCGCCTCTCCACCGAGATGGTTGAGGCCGGCACCTTCATCCGCCTGAACCCGGAGAAGCGCCCCAACTCCTTCCTGGCCCGCTCCCTGCCGAGCGACGTGGCTCGTGTTGAGTCCCGCACCTTCATCTGCTCTGAGAAGGAGGAGGACGCCGGCCCGACCAACAACTGGTGCGCTCCTGCCGAGATGAAGGAGACCCTGAACAAGGTGTTCGACGGCGCCATGGCCGGCCGCACCATGTACGTCATCCCCTTCTCCATGGGGCCGCTGGGTGGCCCGATCTCCAAGCTCGGTGTGGAGATCTCTGACTCCCCGTACGTGGTCCTCAACATGCGCATCATGACCCGCATGGGCGCCAAGGCCATGGACCTGATCAACGAGGGTGGCGAGTGGGTTCCCGCCGTCCACTCCGTTGGCTACCCGCTGATCGACGCTGACGGCAACAAGGTCGAGGATGTCGCCTGGCCGTGCAACGACGAGAAGTACATCACCCACTTCCCGGAGACCAACGAGATCTGGTCCTACGGCTCCGGCTACGGCGGCAACGCCCTGCTCGGCAAGAAGTGCTACGCCCTGCGCATCGCCTCCACCATGGCCCGCCGCCAGGGCTGGATGGCCGAGCACATGCTGATCCTGCGCCTGACCGACGAGAAGAGCGGCAAGCAGTACCACGTGACCGCTGCCTTCCCGTCCGCCTGTGGCAAGACCAACCTCGCCATGCTGCAGCCCACCATCCCGGGCTACAAGGTGGAGACCGTGGGTGACGACATCGCCTGGATGCGTCCCGGCCCGGACGGTCGCCTGTACGCCATCAACCCGGAGGCTGGCTTCTTCGGTGTTGCCCCCGGCACCTCCTACTCCACCAACCCGATGGCCATGGACTCCATGAAGGAGAACACCATCTTCACCAACGTCGCGCTGACCGACGACGGTGACGTCTGGTGGGAGGGCATGGACGGCGACGCCCCGGCCCACGCCATCGACTGGTTGGGCAACGACTGGACCCCCGAGTCCGGTGAGAAGGCCGCCCACCCGAACTCCCGCTTCACCGTTCCGGCCGCGCAGTGCCCGATCATCTGCGAGGACTGGGAGGCCCCGCAGGGTGTTGCGGTTGACGCCATCCTGTTCGGTGGCCGCCGCGCCACCAACGTGCCGCTGGTTGCCGAGGCCTACGACTGGGAGCACGGCGTGTTCATCGGCGCCACCGTCTCCTCCGAGATCACCGCTGCCGCCCTGGACCTGTCCGTGGGTGCGCTGCGCCGCGACCCGTTCGCCATGCTGCCCTTCTGCGGCTACAACATGGCCGACTACTGGGGGCACTGGCTGGAGATGGGCGAGACCCTGGGCGAGAAGGCTCCGCGCATCTACCAGGTCAACTGGTTCCGCAAGGACGACGAGGGTAACTGGCTGTGGCCGGGCTTCGGTGACAACTCCCGCGTGCTCGACTGGATCGTCAAGCGCGTCTCCGGCCAGGTTGAGGCCGTTGACGGCGTGACCGGTCGCTACCCGCACAAGGCCGACTTCAACCTGGACGGCCTGGACATGTCCGAGGCTCAGTGGGCCGAGCTCTTCAAGATCGAGCCGGAGCGCTGGCTGGCCGAGGCCGACCTGACCGAGGAGTACCTGGAGCAGTTCGGTGACAAGGTTCCCGCCGCCGTGCGCGAGCAGCTGGCCAAGCTGCGCGAGCGCGCTGGCGCCTGATCTCAGGTGAGGCCGCCGCTCTAGGCGGCTAGAGGCCGGGCCCCGCTTCTCCCGGTGTGGGAGGGGCGGGGCCCGGTCTTTTGTGTGGGTGGACGACGCTGCCGCCCGGGGTGGTCTGCGCAGGGAGACGGGGCGCCAGCTCGATCTAACCGATTGTTCCTCCAGTGCTCTGAAGGGGCCTCAACCCACTCCGACGTCTGTGCCGAGAAGAAGGGACGCGGTAACGAAGGCCGTGATCAATAGGACTAGGGCTACTGCGAGCACGACCACGTTTGCCGCAATCACGTAACGTCGAGTCCTGGATGGCCTCCACCGGACTGCAATCACTAGAGCGATTGCCGAGAGGGCGGCTGACACCCCAGCCGCGAACGGCAAGAGTGCCACGGAAAGTGCGGTCAAGATGATTGTCGGTGTGGTGGTCTTCTGAGGTACCACGTCACGCCGTGCGTGTGGGAGGTTGGCTTCGCCGAGTGTGTTGGCGATCGAGTCGACTGGGCCAAGCCTGTCCAGTATCTCTGCAACAATCTGCTGGTCTGGGAGCTCTTGCTTGACGAGGGCGAACTCGGAAACGAGATGCTCACGCACAGATTGTTTGATGATTCGGGCTTCGCTTGAATCGGTGCCTTCGAGAGCCGCGTCTAGGTCGCTTAGGTAGGTGCGCACAAGCGGATGGCCCATGTATGCGTTTATTTCGGTACCTGTTCTCATTCGTCCACGCCTTCCATGAGGTTGTCTACTTTCTCTGTGAATGTGCGCCATTCGGCAAGGAACTGCCGTAGCGCTGCTCGACCTTGAGGTGTTTGGCGGTAGTAGCGGCGAGGCGGGCCGGACTCGGACTCCTGCCAAAAGGTCTCCACCATTTCTTGCTTTCGCAGCCGTGCCAACAGCGGGTACAGCGAACCGCCATGTGAGATCAGCCCATCTTCGCTCAGTCGATTTGCCAGCTCGAGTCCGTAGGTCGGTCCTGAGTCCAGGTGCCGAAGGACGCAGTACTCCAGCACTCCCTTCCGCAATTGCACTACGACTGCAGATGCTCCATCGGTCATTTGCAAAACCTCCGGTACCTATTATAGTCAGATACCAGCCAGTGTGAGGTACGTCAGGGTGCCTCCATCCCTTGCCTGTGGGTGTGCACTGCCCGATGCGGTGTGCAGGGTGTTGGCTGGCACTGTGTCCCGAAAGGAAGCTCATTGTGAGATCGATGTTCAAGAGGGTCGCAAGCGTTGTCGCGTGCGCAGCGGCGTTCTCCCTCTTTCTGACCGCACCGGCAAAGGCCAGTAGTGCTGATGACATCCCGGCGATCACGGTGACGGAGTACAGCGAATATCTCGCTGATGAAGCACCTGAGTTGCTCGATGATTTCGAAGCTCTCACCGCAGTGGAGCAGCAGAAGTTTGTGGAGCTGTTGTCTAATCCTGAGCTATATGCGGAGGGCGCTGGAAGCCTTGAGGGGGTGGACGAAGGCAAAGTGGCAACTGCTCAAGATGCGTCACTCCGTTCTGTAGCGGTATCACCCTTTGCTGCATCCACTGATCGCTCGGTTTCATCCAATAGATGGGTGAAGGTACTCGGCCTGAAGGTTCTCGAGTATAGAGTTGAGGTGGGGTATCGCGTGACTGGTGGAAGGGTTACTAAGATCAACCACTCGAAGGCGGTTGTCGTGCGTAACCTGAACCCACTAGTCAAGACAGGTCAGACTTCAAAATCGGCATGGGTCGGTGCAGGTGGGCGAACTGCACGGTTGACCGCAACCTTCAACTATGACATTGGCCCGCTTAAGGGGCTTGCATTCCAGCTGGGGACGATCAATGCGGACCTCACGGGCTATCCGAACGGTGGAGTCAGCTCATACTGGTGGGGGGACTAGCGACTATTCCCTTAGGGCAGGGGGAGGTATCCCGTTCCTGTAGGTGTAATCCGCGGCAATGTTGGGACTGTTAGAACTCAAGGGCTCATGAAATCGCAATCACGGGCCGAGCTCTTCAAGATCGAGCCGGAGCGCTGGCTGGCCGAGGCCGACCTGACCGAGGAGTACCTGGAGCAGTTCGGTGACAAGGTTCCCGCCGCTGTGCGCGAGCAGCTGGCCAAGCTGCGCGAGCGCGCTGGCGCCTGATCTCAGGTGAGGCCGCCGCTCTAGGCGGCTAGAGGCCGGGCCCCGCTTCTCCCCACGTGGGAGGGCGGGGCCCGGTCTTTTGTGTGGCCTGGCGGGTGGACGACGCTGCCGCCCGGAGTGGTCTGCCAAGGGCGGCCGGGCGCGGGGCGGCCGGTAGGAGGCAGGGCGCGGGGCGGCCGGGCGCGGGTGGGCGATGCCGGCCCCGGTGGGTGAATTGAAGGGGTGCGCCTCGCGTGTGGTGAACGCCCCGCTTGCCGCAGGGAATCGCGCGATACGCTTGGGGCGTGAAGATCCTCTTGTTGGGTTCGGGCGGCCGCGAGCACGCCATCGCCCGTGCATTGCGTAATGACGAGTCCACGGTTTTGCTGGCCGCCCCGGGTAACCCGGGCATTGGGGAGCTGGCGCAGCTGCTGGAGCTGGACATCCTGGACGGGGAGGCGGTGGCCGCAGCCGCCCGGGAACACGGCGTGGACCTGGTGGTGGTCGGCCCGGAGGCACCGCTGGTGGCCGGGATGGCGGACGCGGTGCGTGCCGCCGGTATCCCGGTGTTTGGCCCGTCGGGCGCGGCGGCCCAGCTGGAGGGATCTAAGGCTTTCGCCAAGGAGGTCATGGAGGCCGCAGGCGTTCCGACGGCGCAGGCGCGCGTGTGCACCACGCTGGCGCAGGTGGACACGGCGCTGGAGGAGTTCGGCGCCCCGCACGTGGTGAAGGACGACGGCCTGGCCGCAGGCAAGGGCGTGGTGGTGACGGAGGATCGCGCCGCCGCGCGCGCCCACGCCGCCGCCTGCCTGGGACTGGCCGAGGACGCGGATCTGGACGCGGAGGGCACGCCGGGCAAGCGTGTGGTGATCGAGGACTTCCTGGACGGCCCGGAGGTCTCCCTGTTCTGCATCTGCGACGGCCAGAGCGCCATCCCGCTGGCCCCGGCGCAGGACTTCAAGCGCGCCTACGACGGCGGCCAAGGCCCCAACACGGGCGGCATGGGTGCGTATTCGCCGCTGCCGTGGGCACCGGCGGGCCTGTCCCAGGAGGTCGTGGACACGGTGGCGCTGCCGGTGCTGCGGGAGATGGCGCGGCGCGGCACCCCGTTCAGCGGCCTGCTCTACTGCGGCCTGGCGTTGACCTCTAAGGGCCTGCGCGTGGTCGAGTTCAACGTGCGCTTTGGCGACCCGGAGACCCAGGTGGTCCTGGCCCGCCTGCGCTCCTCCCTGCCGCAGCTGCTGCTGGCCGCCGCCCGTGGCGAGCTGGCCGCCCACCCGCCGCTGGAGTGGAGCGAGGGCGCCGCAGTCACCGTGGTGTTGGCGGCCCCCGGCTACCCGGGCACCGTCACGACCGGCGGTGAGATCACCGGCATCGACGCGGCCAACGCCAGCGTAGGCGCCCACGTGATTCACGCGGGTACCAAGCGCGTGGAGGCCGGCGGCGACGTCGTCCAACTGGTGGCTAACGGTGGCCGCGTCCTTTGCGTGGTCGGTGAGGGGGACGACGTTCCCGCCGCCCGCACCGCTGCCTACGCCGCCCTTTCGCACCTGGCCCTGGAGGGCTCCCACCACCGTAGCGACATCGCTGCGCAGATCTGAGAGGCTGACATGACCGAGTACCAGACCCCCGCCCCCGGTAGCGCAGACATCGGCGTGACCGGCATGGGCGTGATGGGCTCCAACCTGGCTCGCAACCTCGCCCGCCACGGCCACAAGGTGGCCCTGCACAACCGCACCGACGCGAAGGCCGACCAGGTGTTCGCGGCCCACGGGGACGAGGGCGAGTTTGTGCTCACGCACGGCATGGACGACTTCGTTGCCTCCCTGGCGCGCCCGCGCGTGGCCATCATCATGGTGCAGGCCGGCGCGGCCACGGACGCCGTGATCGAGCAGCTGGCGCAGCGCATGGAGGAGGGCGACATCATCGTGGACGCCGGCAACTCCTTCTATGAGGACACCCGGCGCCGGGAGGCCGCGTTGCGCGAGCGGGGCCTGCACTTTGTGGGCACGGGCGTGTCCGGTGGTGAGCAGGGTGCGCTGGAGGGCCCGGCGATCATGCCGGGTGGCACGCGCGAGTCCTACGACCGCCTGGGCCCGATGCTGGAGTCCATCTCCGCCAAGGTGGACGGGGTGCCGTGCTGCACCTACGTGGGCCCGGACGGTGCCGGCCACTTTGTGAAGATGGTGCACAACGGCATCGAGTACGCGGACATGCAGCTGATCGGCGAGGCCTACGACCTGCTGCGCGTGGGCCTGGGGGCCAGCGCGCAGGAGCTGGGCGAGATTTTTGCCGAGTGGAACACGGGGGATCTGGAGTCCTACCTGATCGAGGTCACCGCAGAGGTGCTGCGCCACACCGACGCCGCCACCGGTAAGGCGTTCGTGGACGTGGTGCGGGACGTGGCCGGGCAGAAGGGCACCGGTCGCTGGACCGTGCAGAATGCCCTGGAGTTGGGCGTGCCGGTCACGGGGATCGCGGAGGCGACGTTCGCGCGCTCGCTGTCCGGGGCGGTGGCGCAGCGTCAGACCGCGCGCAGCCTGCCGGGCGAGGCGCAGCGCATCGAGGTGGAGGACCGGGCGGCGTTCATTGAGGACGTGCGCCTGGCTCTGTACGCCTCGAAGCTGGTGGCGTACTCGCAGGGCTTTGACCAGATCCGCGCGGCCAGCGACGAGTACGGGTGGAACGTGGACCTGGGGGCGATGGCGCGCATCTGGCGCGATGGCTGCATCATCCGGGCGCGCTTCCTGGACCGCATCACGGAGGCCTACGAGCGCCAGCCGGAGCTGAACCTGCTGCTGGCGGACACCTACTTTGCGCCTGTGGTTGGGAAGGCGCTGGCGGCGTGGCGCCGCGTGGTGAGCGCGGCTGCGCTGGGCGGGGTGCCGGCCCCGGCGTTCGCGTCCTCGCTGGCGTACTACGACGGCCTGCGCGCAGAGCGCCTGCCGGCTGCGGTGATCCAGGGGCAGCGCGACTACTTTGGCTCCCACACGTACGAGCGCACGGACCGCGCGGGCAAGTTCCACGTGGTGTGGGCGGGCGACCGCAGCGAGGAGCAGTGGAGCTGAGATAGCCCGATAGGGCTGGGCTGAGCCAGAGCAAGGGCCGGGGGCCGGGGGGGATTTTTCAATCCCCCGGCCCCCGGCTTTGTGTGCGCGCGGCTCAGGCTGTTGCCGGGGAGGTGGGGGTGCGGCCGAGTGCCGAAAGGGGCGGCAGCATGCCGCCCATTTCGGCGGGCAGGCGCACCAGGCGGTCGTCCTGCACCACGGTGATGCCCAGCCAGCGCCAGGCGCCGTCGGAGGCGCCCAGGATCTCCTGGGTGGCACCGTCGCGGACCACTACCTCGCCCTCCGGCAGGAAGTCGAGCTGGATCCCGGTTTGCTGGCCGGCGTGGGTGTCCCAGGTGCGGGCGGTGGAATCGGTGCTGGTGGTGAGGATGGTGGTGCCGTCGGGGCCGTAGGCGCCGGAGACCACCGTGTTGGCGTGGCCGGTGAGGGTGTGGAGTTCCTGGCCGGTGTGGGTGTCCCAGATGCGGGCGGTGTTGTCGGCGCTGATGGTGAGGATGGTGGTGCCGTCGGGGCTGTAGGTACCAAACTCCACCCAGTCGGTGTGGCCGGTGAGGGTGTGGATGGTTTGGCCGGTCTTGGCATCCCAGATGCGGGCGGTGTTGTCGTCGCTGGTGGTGAGGATGGTGGTGCCGTCGGGGCTGTAGGCGCCGGAGGTCACCCGGTTGGTGTGGCCGGTGAGGGTGTGGAGTTCCTGGCAGGTTGTGGCATCCCAGATGCGGGCGGTGCCATCCCAGATGCGGGCGGTGCCATCCCAGCTGGTGGTGAGGATGGTGGTGCCGTCGGGGCTGTAGGCGCCGGAGGTCACCCGGTTGGTGTGGCCGGTGAGGGTGTGGAGTGCCTGGCCGGTTTTGGCATCCCAGATGTGGGCGGTGTTGTCGTCGCTGGTGGTGAGGATGGTGGTGCCGTCGGGGCTGTAGGTACCAAACTCCACCCAGTCGGTGTGGCCGGTGAGGGTGTGGATGGTTTGGCCGGTTGTGGCATCCCAGATGCGGGCGGTGCCATCCCAGCTGGTGGTGAGGATGGTGGTGCCGTCGGGGCTGTAGGCGCCGGAGGTCACCCGGTTGGTGTGGCCGGTGAGGGTGTGGAGTGCCTGGCCGGTTTTGGCATCCCAGATGCGGGCGGTGCCATCCCAGATGCGGGCGGTGCCATCCCAGCTGGTGGTGAGGAGGGTGGTGCCGTCGGGGCTGTAGGCGCCGGAGAACACCGTGTTGGTGTGGCCGGTGAGGGTGTGGAGTGCCTGGCCGGTTTTGGCATCCCAGATGTGGGCGGTGTTGTCGGCGCTGGTGGTGAGGATGGTGGTGCCGTCGGGGCTGTAGGCGCCGGAGAACACCGTGTTGGTGTGGCCGGTGAGGGTGTGGAGTGCCTGGCCGGTGTGGGTGTCCCAGATGCGGGCGGTGTTGTCGGCGCTGGTGGTGAGGATGGTGGTGCCGTCGGGGCTGTAGGCGCCGGAGAACACCGGGCTGGTGTGGCCGGTGAGGGTGTGGAGTGCCTGGCCGGTGTGGGTGTCCCAGATGCGGGCGGTGTTGTCGTAGCTGGTGGTGAGGAGGGTGGTGCCGTCGGGGCTGTAGGCGCCAAAGCGTACCCGGTTGGTGTGGCCGGTGAGGGTGTGGAGTGCCTGGCCGGTGTGGGTGTCCCAGATGCGGGCGGTGTTGTCGTCGCTGGTGGTGAGGATGGTGGTGCCGTCGGGGCTGTAGGCGCCGGAGGTCACCCGGTTGGTGTGGCCGGTGAGGGTGTGGAGTGCCTGGCCGGTGTGGGTGTCCCAGATGCGGGCGGTGCCATCCCAGCTGGTGGTGAGGATGGTGGTGCCGTCGGGGCTGTAGGCGCCGGAGGTCACCCGGTTGGTGTGGCCGGTGAGGGTGTGGAGTGCCTGGCCGGTGTGGGTGTCCCAGATGCGGGCGGTGTTGTCGTAGCTGGTGGTGAGGATGGTGGTGCCGTCGGGGCTGTAGGCGCCAAAGCGTACCCGGTTGGTGTGGCCGGTGAGGGTGTGGAGTGCCTGGCCGGTGTGGGTGTCCCAGATGCGTGCGGTGTTGTCGTCGCTGGTGGTGAGGATGGTGGTGCCGTCGGGGCTGTAGGCGCCGGAGAACACCGGGCTGGTGTGGCCGGTGAGGGTGTGGAGTGCCTGGCCGGTGTGGGTGTCCCAGATGCGGGCGGTGCCATCCCAGCTGGTGGTGAGGATGGTGGTGCCGTCGGGGCTGTAGGCGCCGGAGAACACCGGGCTGGTGTGGCCGGTGAGGGTGTGGAGTGCCTGGCCGGTGTGGGTGTCCCAGATGCGGGCGGTGTTGTCGTAGCTGGTGGTGAGGATGGTGGTGCCGTCGGGGCTGTAGGCGCCGGAGAACACCGGGCTGGTGTGGCCGGTGAGGGTGGAGGGGATGGGAAGGCCGAGCTGGGGGCTCGGAGCGATTCGCGTCCCAAGGGGAAGGATCGGTACGTCCCTACAGGAGATCAGGTCGGTGTGGTAGCAGTCGGCCGTGTCTGTGAAGCACGCTAGAAGTGCCGAGTTTCTGAATGTCGCGCCCGCAAGCGTCGCACTATCGAACGAGGTGCCTGTCATCTTGCAGCCGACGAAGGAGGCGGAGGTCAGGTCGCAGGCCGCGAAGCTCGCGTTGTCGAGGAGCAGGCCTTGAAAGCGGGCGTGGCGGAACGAGGTGCCGTCGAAGCGAGCACCAGACAGGTCGAGTTGAGTTGAAGACTCCAAGCGGAAGTCGTCCAACTCTGCTCCCCGCGCGTCGAGACCGCGCAAGTCGGAAATCCGCAGACCGAGCTTGAGGGCTGTTGCGGCAAAGTTGAGGACGCGGATGCCGGTTTCTTGCCTGCGCCCCAGTTCGGCGAGCGTCGTCAGGCATGTAGACAGTTCGTCCGCGCGCAGACCGAGCAGAGCCTCGATGAGGAAACGCTGCGCCTCGGGGCTGGGGGCAAGTTTGGCCCAGTCCGCTTGGGCGGCGTCGGTTCCCGCCGCGAGCAGGCGCAGGAGGTGCTTGGCCAGAAAATACTCGAGCAGGGACGTGTGCGCGAAGCCGTAGTCGTCGCCGCTACGGGTCACGAAGGTTGCGGTACGCAGATCGTCCTTCCAGAGGCCCGGGAGGCGCTTCTCGTAGTGGAGTTCCATGTCCGGGTGGTTTCGCATGAAGCGGAGCATCCAGTTTTCGAGGTCCTGCACCTTCCAGGTGCGGCGCCCGCCGCGCCAGAGCTGCGCCGCGAGGTCCTCCATCAGCAGCAACTTGTGGTCGGGCAGCAGTTCGTGCTTGCCGTCGTCCCTGGCAAGCCACTGGGATACGAAAGACTCGTACAGGTCGACCGAACGCATTGTCTCTCCCCGCAGGGCGCGCCGCTGCAGCGGCTCGAGTGCTGCCGTGATCATCCGCAGCAGCATTGGCTGGGCCGATAGCTCAGTGAGGTTATAGACCGAGCGGATCATGGCCATGATCGAAGCGACTCGGCCTGCACCGACGTTGCTCGCGATGTATTCCCTCACCTGCTCCTGGGTGAACGGCAGCATGTGGAGGACCAGGTAGTCGCTTTCGTTCACGCTCTCCCGTCCCTGGCTGAGGAATGTCGATACCTCGTCGCGGAGGGTACGGAAGTAATGGGTGCGGCAGGAGATCGCCAGCCTGGTGGTCGGATTGTCGCCCGCGATCTGCCACAGGCGCTGGATCAGCCGCTGCCCCTGCTGCTCGGTCAGGTGCACCAGTGCCTCGTCTAGGCCGTCGAAAAGCAGGACGCAGTTCCCCAGTTTGGCGAGTTGCATTACGTCTGCGCCGGTCGCGGTGTCCCCAACGTCTTCTGTCCGCTTTAGTAGGGCATCTAGGAGGTCGCAGGCACTCATCTCGTCGACGCTCCGGCCGTTCAGCTCCCGCAGGTCAAAGAGGACGGGGAGGGGGAGCGAAGCGTCCTGCTCGCGCGCATCCAGGAGCTGCAGGGTCAGCTGCTTAAGCGCGGTGGACTTGCCCATGCCCACGTTGCCGAGCAACGCGGCGAAGCGTGGCGAGCTCTCGGCGCGGTTCTTTGACCACTCCAGCAGGGCTGGTACCGCCTGGACGTGGCGAGGCGTGTAGCCCTCGCTGGCGGCTTCTGCCGGATCCTTGGCGAGTCGGTGCTCGGCGTCGTAGTTTCCTCCAGGATCCGTGTTGTCGAACCGTCCCCTGGACGCGTGCAACGGGACCTGCGATTCCTGCGCGCCAAGACCCTTAGCAGTCCTGCGCGCATGCTCTCCGAGCAAGTCGGTGCATGAGAGATATGGAGCCGGGGGCTTCTCCCGGGACAGTGCCCTCTTCACAGCGGCCAGCAGGTCACCGATCGAATGGCTTCGTTGCGTGTTGTCCTTCTCCTCCCAGGGTTCCCTGTCCCACAGGACGTGCGACCGCTCGAGCCCGCGCATCTCTACCTTTGCCGAGACGGAGCGGAGACTGACGATCACCACTGGTTTGCCCGACTGGTGGACGATCTCCGGTTCCCGGTTTTCCGGCAGCAAGTACTCCGGTGAAAGCAGGACGATGATCACGTCCGCGCCGCTGCATGCGTTCTCGAGATGATCCTTGCGGTTGGTGCCGAGCAGAGCGTCAGCGGATGAGGCGAACTCAAAGCCCGGAGTGTCCTCGGTGAGGCGCAACTCAGTCTTTACTCGCGCAACCAAGTCAGATGCCGGGGAGCTCGGCTGGGACAGCTCCCGGAGTGCCGCGCTGAAGTAGACGCGAATCGGGCCGGGCACTTGGGCGTCCGCTTCTACTACGTCCTTGGGCAGGCCCGCGCGGGCCTCCTTATCCGAGCGTGCTGCGATCTCGGCCGTGAGCGGATCGTCGCCCTCAAAGTAGGCCCACTCGCTCTTGCGCTTGTCGGCCTCCAGGGAGAACCGAATGCCGGCCTCGGCTGCTGCCTTCGCGACGGTGGACCGGAACTCCCGGAATGCTGATCCCTTCAACGGGGGGCTGTCGGTGGTCGCGGTGGCGGCGATCGCATCGTAGATGCGAATCAGGCCGTCGTCCTGCAACTGGTCGGCGATGGCCTCCACGCGGCGGTAGAGAATCGGTGTGAGGTGATCGCGCAGCTTGGGGAGGGCTCGCTTGACCCCGGAGGGTGTCAGTTGGGTGCTCATGCCTTGCTCCAGTTGGTGGTGCCGTCGGTGGTGAGGACGCGGGCGCGAATCTTGCGGACGAGTGCGTCTACAAAGGCGTTGCGCTCGTTGCTGGGCGTCTGCTCGTAGCTGCGGCCGGAGGAGAAGAACTGCTGCAACTCGTCGAGGCCCTTCCAGTCGATGCTCTTGTCCTGCGGGTCGACGTAAACCAACTGAACCGGCAGGAACTTGAGCTCCGAACCGTCCTCTTTCTGGAGTTCGATTTCTTCGATGATCTCGCTGGCGAGGAAACCGGGGGAGAGGAACTGCAGCACGTAGTCCGCCTCTGCGACGTGGGCGCGGAGCTTGGCTTCCCAGTTCTCCCCGAGGCTCAACTCCGAGTCATCCCACCACTCGAAGTTGATTCCCTTCTCGATCCTGAGGCGTATCCGCAGGCGGTTGACGAGGTCCTCCTTCAACTCCCTGTCGCCGGAGTACCAAGAAAGAAACAGCTTGACGGTAGGGACGGGTGCTGGCGCGACACTCATCGTGACTCCCTTCGGCGGTGTTGCCGCCAGCTTACCGAACAGATCCGCTGATCGCAAGCAGGCGCTGACGTTCGGCTGACGACTGTCGCGAGGGTTCTGAACTGGAACGGGTACCCCCTCGGTCGGCGCTTGGGCGGCCACGGTGACGTCGGCTGGGCACTCGCATCGTGTCTGCCTAGGGTTCTCTAGTCGCGCTTCGGCTTCGAGCCGTAGACGCCCGGGAGGTGTGGGAGTGTCTTGGCAGGCTTGAAATTGCCGAAGATGGTTCGTCGCGGTAGGTATGTGCGCGGGAACCATGTTTTAGGTTGCTCTGTTGGTGACGTGGGCTCGGAACTTATTTTTACGAATGTGCCCTGTTCTGTCTGTCGTACCACCCAATCGACCGGGGTGGAGTCTCGCAGCCAGTCATTCATTTGGGTAGAAAAACGCTCCCCGAGCCAGAGGAGCCAGCTGGGCAGCTCTGGCAAGCCGTAAATGCTGGCACCGTGATAGTAGCTGTTTTCTAAGCGCATCAACCTAGTGAACTCTTTATTTGAAATGCTCTCACCCACTATGTCTTCGTACTTATAGCAGATTGCAAGCTCTGCGCCGAGCGCATCGGCCATCTTCACAAGCAGCTGCTCGGCGCTATTGAGGTCCGACTCAAGTGACTTCATGGAGAGCTTTAGTAGGCAGTTGATGCTATATGTTAAGGATGCGTCAGGGATTATCTTAAGTGTTTCATGCTCTACCCTAAATGGGAAGTCGATACTGGCTAGTTTCATGAACCGGCGATGCCAGAGGCGAATGTAGATGTCGGGAAGTTTTTCGGCGAGTAGGATTTTTCTCGCCGCGGTGTCCAGTGGCCTTCTGGGGCGGCCCCACTGGTGTGGGGCGAACTCGGGAAAGTACTGGTCGAAGACGTCGAGGTATGTTTTCAGCGCCCAGTTAGGGGTTGGGTGAACGCCAATCCAGTGCATTTTCAGGATCAGATCGGCTGGGCTCTTCAAGTCCTCTCCTCGAAGTCGGGGGCAATGATCGACAGTGCGTGCGGCCAGTCTGGCACCGCAGACGGGTCAGCGTCTCGGACAACGTGGTCCGTCCGCGCGTAGCACGCTCTCGTAGTCGCACCTGGCCCTGAGGTAGTCCCGCATTCGCACGGCCTGGTCCTCTGCCAGGCCGAAGCGGCTGGGTGCGTCGTCCCAGGCATGCCACGCCGCCTCGGCCACGCGGGTAACCGCCTCGAGCACCAGCTGCCTGGGTAGGCCCCAGTCGATGTCGAGCAGCTGCTCCAGGCTGCGATGGTCTTCGCCCAAAAGCAGTGGCGTCCCACTCTCTTCGTAAGGGAAAGGCACAACGTCGAACACCGGCGCAACCCGCCAAGTGCCCGCCTGGCGCAAGAAGCCGAAATTGCGGGCGTGGTCGTCAAAGTTGTTCACGCAGATTGCGAGCGCGGCGGCCGTCACCATACTTAGCGCAGCAGTCTTCCCGGCAAGGTGCCGTGCCGTGCTCACAGCCATCTTGTAGTTGAACTCTTC
Source organism: Buchananella sp. 14KM1171 (assembly GCF_041380365.1). Lineage (NCBI taxonomy): Bacteria > Bacillati > Actinomycetota > Actinomycetes > Actinomycetales > Actinomycetaceae > Buchananella > Buchananella felis. The sequence continues at coordinate 1,435,798 of NZ_CP159981.1, forward strand.
GTACGGTCCCATTCCGCTGGCCGTACGCATTGACTGATATCCGAGTCTGCCCCGGTCGGTACGGTCAAAGCGCTCCAGTAGTAAGACGCTCCGGTTCTCGTCTAGTCTTTCGAGCTGGAAGGCAGGAGTCGGTAGCCCCGCTTCCCTAGCAATCGAAAGAGCTACGGCCTCGCAAGCCTGAACGTCGTACCTGTCAGTCTCTGCCGGGAACTTCGCAATCAGTAGCCTGCCATCGTTCGAGATCACTGCCGATTTGGGCCGCGCCCCTCCTTGACTGCTTGAGCCCGCAAAGAGCCGACGCAACAGGGCTGGATCGTCGCTCCCATTAGCGAAGGAGGAAATATCTGCCTGGATAGCAGAAAGGGTGCCGATGCCTGCGGGGAAACTGGACTCCTCGATTTCCCGGAGAAAAGGGCCATCGACCGAATCGGAAAAACGCAGCGCCCCCTGCCGGGGCAGGTCCGGGGTGGCGGACAGGAGTCCCACCGAGTTCCCCCACTCCGACACTGAGCGTGCGCGCTGAACAACCTGGCGTCCCCACGCGTCGGGGCCGGAGTCGTCAAATTCTCCGAATGTGAGCAGCCCGCCCGGTGGAGAAAGTGGTCCGCTGACCAGCGGCATCCCTTCGCCGATGCTGAAACCCTCGGCGAGCCATGTTGAAGCGTAGGTGAACTCCTGCGCTTGGGCCCAGCCGTGGAGTCTGAGCGTTCCCACGTGCCGGGTAGCCCCGGATTCCTCCGTCCAGTGCACCTCGAGCTGTTCGCGCGCCACGGTGGCCCCCAATCGGCAGATGAAAGCTCCTCTTGCCATTTTGCCGACAAATGGCAAGGAGAGTTGCCGAACCGGTCCGCAGTGGAGGAGCATCCAGGTTGCGCGCGGCCGTAGCCCGCCATGAGCCACTCACTGTCACAATGCGACAGTATGAGTCAGTAGCGCCGCCGCGATTCGTTGGAATTGCAACGATCCGCCCTCTACTGTCGCATCTACTGTCGCATGCTGTAACACCAAAATGAGTCAGTAGGTGACAGTAGGTGTTACAGCAGCCGCCAGGTTGCGTTCGGGTCTTGAGGGGAGACGCCATGCCACTGCACAAGACCGGCCTCCACGAGGCTTTGCAGTGCCCGGCCCGCTGTGGCGCGCGCAATTCCGGCTAGCTCCGCGACCTGACCCGTGCTCAAAGGCTTACCAGCCAGCCGCATCGCTTCAAGTACCGTGTGTGCGCTCTTGGTCAGCGACTTCAACGCGTCCGGGTTTGTGGCCGGGGTGCCGCTCAAAGTAAGAGTCACGGAAGAAGAAGACTGCCGATAGATGGGATCGGTAAGTCCACGCATCTTCATCTCTTCGAAGATGCGCTTGATTCCCTCTCCTAGTTCGCGAGTGATGCCAAGGTCGGCGCACACGCGTGCTATCCGGGGATTGCGAGCGTAACGGGAGATGGCAAGTGGCTTGGAGGGATCGACTAGACCCGGGAAGCGACCTGGGGATGAGATCTCAATGCGGTGGTCAAAGATGTCGACTCGTATGTGGTCGCCCATGGTGCTGTAGGAGCGGTGCACCACTGCGTTGACGAGCCCCTCCAGCCACGCATCTCTAGGAATGATGGGCACTGGCTCGAAGCGTCCAGATGCCACCAGTCGCTTGTGGCGTGGCACAAGTCGCTCGATTTCTGCTGCAGCGTTGTTGATCTGCTCCGGGATGGAGCCCTCAATACGGGAGTCGTGGAGGAGGTTCATGCGCGCCCCCACCTCCCGTGTGTCTCCGTCGTAACGCAGCACTCGAACGTATGCGCTTGGGAAGTCCCGCTGTGGTCGCTCGTCAAACAAGAGCTCGGCGGCAATAGTGAGCTCACTGCGGCGGTTGACTAGGTCCCGGGCGGCAAGCATTTCTTGAACTGAGGAGGAGCCGATGGTCGTTCGATAGGCCTCAAGTTGCTGCTGGTCCAGGTCGGCAACCGAGATCTGGGCGACCGTAGCCTCGAAAGGCCCGCCGCCTCTGTCGTAAGTGAGTTCCGTCTGCTCGGCCAGGTTGAGCTTGCGGGACTCGTCGCCGATCCGGAGGAAGCAGTCTCCTGCCTGATTGGTATGCACGGTGTCGCTGGGCTCAACGCGCACAATCAGAATCCTCTTGCCTTCGACGTCCCTGGCGTCGAAGCGAGCACGGACAGGTGGAACAGTAAAGTCGATAGGGGCTTGTCGAATAGAGTTCTCGAGCTCTGTGGAAACGCCGTCTACGGCTGCGTTGTTAATTCCGACCACAATCGTCCCGCCCTCAGCATTGGCGAACGCGATGAGTGGGCGGGCTAGGTCCTTTGCTGCAATGCGGCCGGACTTGCGATCAAACCATTGGTCCTCAGCGATCGTGCTGAGGGAGGTGACAAGCTCAGCTCCCGCTTTGGCTAGGGCTGAGTCTACTTCGTGTGATGGCACTCACCTACTGTAACATTGTTACAGTATGAGTCAGTAGCGGAGCCGCGATTCGTTGGAATTGCAACGATCCGCCCTCTACTGTCGCATCTACTGTCGCATGCTGTAACACCAAAATGAGTCAGTAGGTGACAGTAGGTGTTACAGCTGGGGCCGGGGGATGTGCATCCCCCGGCCCCCACAGCCACCTTCCCGGGCCGCTCAGCCCTGGAAGACCCTGCCCGTCAGCGTCTGGTAGGCCTCGATGTAACGCTGGCGCGTGCGCTCCACCACCTCGGCCGGCAGCTCCGGCGGGAGCGCGCCCCCGGCGCGGTCCCACCCGGCCTCCGGGGAGCGCAGCCAGTCGCGCACGTACTGCTTGTCGAAGCTGGGCGTCACCCGCCCCGGCTCCCACTGGTCGGCCGGCCAGAACCGCGACGAATCCGGCGTCAACACCTCATCGCCCAGAATCAGCGCGCCGCCCGGCCCGCCTGCCGAAGCCCCGCCCTTCGAACCGCCCGGCCCGCCTGCCGAAGCCCCGCCCTCCGCGCCGCCAGACTCCAGGCCGGCCCCCGGCAGGAACCCGAACTCGAACTTCGTGTCCGCCAGGATGATCCCGCGCGCCGCCGCCAGCTGGGCCGCCCGCTCGTAGACCGCAATCGACGTCTCGCGCAGCGCCCGCGCCACGTCCTCGCCCACGCTCTGCGCCACGACCTCGTAAGACACGTTCTCGTCGTGGTCGCCCACGGCCGCCTTGGTGGCCGGCGTGAAGATCGCCGCCGGCAGCCGGGAGGCCTCCACCAGCCCGTCAGGCAGCGGGATCCCGCACACCTCGCGCCCGGCGTTGTACTCCACCAGCCCGGACCCGGTCAGGTAGCCGCGCACCACGCACTCCACCGGCACCATCTCCAGGCGGTGGCAGATCATCGCGCGCCCGGCCACAACCTCAGGCACGTCGGTGGAGATGACGTGGTTGGCCACGATCCCCTCCAGCTGCTCGAACCACCACAGGCTCATCGCGGTGAGGATCTTGCCCTTGTCTGGGATCGGCGTGGGCAGGATGTAGTCGAACGCGCTGATCCGGTCAGAGGCCACCACCAGCACGGCGTCGTCGCTGCGCGTGCCCGGCTCGGGCTCGTACAGGTCGCGCACCTTGCCGGAATAGACGTGGCGCCAGCCCTCGATGACCGGCGGGGCGGGGATGGCGAGCGGCGAGTCAGTCATGCCCCCATCCTTTCACCCGCCCCCAGCCCGGCCAACCCTCCAGCCGCGCCCGCCCGGCCTCCTTTCTCCCCAGGTGGACGACGCTGCCGCCCCACCCCATTTCCTCCCGTGTCCGCCCGGCGAGGCGCCGCTCACACCGCCCAGCCCCGCGCGGTAGCGGCAGGCGCGCCGGGCGCCCGGGATTTCGCCGCAGGTAGGCGCGGCAGCGTCGGCCATCACCCCCACCAACCCCGCCAGAAGCGACGACGCTCACACCGCCGCGCCGGGCGCGAAAGTGGCGCACTCCATTGCTCGGATGGGCCCCCAAAACGGGCGCGATTCCTGGCTAAACTGGGCCTTACTGCCCACCCCCAGTTCAATGTGAGGAACGCATGGGAAAGATCGTCGTTGAGGTAATGCCCAAGCCGGAGATTCTGGACCCGCAGGGGAAGGCCGTGCGCGGCGCCCTGCCCCGTCTGGGGATCGAGGTTTTCACGGACGTGCGCCAGGGGCGTCGCTTCGAACTGACCGTGGACGGCCCCGTCACCGAAGAAGCCCTGGCCGCCGCCAAGAAGGCTGCGCAGGAGCTGCTGTCCAACCCGATCATCGAGAACGTCGTGAGCGTGCACGAGCTGGTCGAGGACGCCAAGTGAACCAGGCCGTGACCAGCGAGTTGGCCGGCGTGCGAGTCGGCGTCATCACCTTCCCAGGCACCCTGGACGACAGGGACGCTGCCCGCGCCGTGCGCCTGGCCGGGGGCACCCCCGTGGCCCTGTGGCACAAGGACACCGACCTCACCGGCGTCGACGCCGTCGTGGTGCCCGGTGGCTTCTCCCACGGCGACTACCTGCGCTGCGGCGCCATCGCCCGCTTCGCCCCCATCATGGAGACCGTGGTGGAGCGCGCCGCGGCCGGCATGCCCGTGCTCGGCATCTGCAACGGCTTCCAGGTGCTCTGCGAGGCCCACCTGCTGCCCGGCGCCCTGATCCGCAACGACCACCAGCGCTTCATCTGCCGCGAGCAGAAGCTGCGCATCGAGAACGCCTCCACCGCGTGGACCGGCGACTACCAGGTGGGCCAGGAGATCGTGGTGCCCCTGAAGAACGGCGAAGGCAACTTCCAGGCCGACGCTGAGACCATCGCCCGCCTGGAGGGTGAGGGCCGCGTGGTCTTCCGCTACATGGACGTCAACCCGAACGGCTCCGTCAACGACATCGCCGGCATCTGCAACGAGGCCGGCAACGTGGTTGGCCTCATGCCCCACCCGGAGCACGCCGTGGAGGCCGGCTTTGGCCCCGACGGCGCCACCGGCCCCCGCCAGGGCACCGACGGCCTGGCCATTTTCACCTCCGTCCTGCGCTCCGTGGTGGGTGCGGCATGAGCGAGACCGGCATGACCGAGAACAAGGAGCAGGCTGTGAAGACCGAGCACGTGCCGGACACAGTAGAGAACGCCGCGGCCACCCCCGGCCAGGAGATGCCCTACGCGGAGCTGGGCCTGAAGCCGGACGAGTACGAGCGCATCGTCGAGTTGCTGGGGCGCCGCCCCACCAACGCCGAGCTAGCCATGTACTCCGTGATGTGGTCCGAGCACTGCTCCTACAAGTCCTCCAAGAAGCACCTGCGCACCTTCGGCAAGCACCTCACCGAGGACATGAAGAAGCACCTGCTGGTGGGCATGGGTGAGAACGCCGGCGTGGTGGACATCGGCGACGGCTGGGCCGTGACGTTCAAGGTCGAGTCCCACAACCACCCCTCCTTCGTGGAGCCCTACCAGGGCGCGGCCACGGGCGTGGGCGGCATTGTGCGCGACATCATCTCGATGGGCGCCCGCCCGGTGGCCGTGATGGACCAGCTGCGCTTCGGCGCGGTGGACAACCCGGACACGGCGCGCGTGGTGCACGGCGTGGTGGCCGGCGTGGGCGGCTACGGCAACTGCCTGGGCCTGCCCAACATCGGCGGCGAGATCGAGTTCGACCCCTGCTACCAGGGCAACCCGCTGGTCAACGCCCTGTGCGTGGGCGTGCTGCGCCACGAGGACATCCACTTGGCCAACGCCTCCGGTGCCGGCAACAAGGTGGTGCTGTTCGGCGCCCGCACGGGCGGCGACGGCATCGGTGGCGCCTCCATCCTGGCCTCCGAGAGCTTCGAGGACGGCATGCCCGCCAAGCGCCCGAGCGTGCAGGTGGGTGACCCCTTCATGGAGAAGGTGCTCATCGAGTGCTGCCTGGAGCTGTTCGCCGCCGGCCTGGTGGAGGGCATCCAGGACCTGGGTGCCGCCGGCATCTCCTGCGCCACCTCAGAGCTGGCCTCCAACGGCGACGGCGGCATGCACGTCTGGTTGGACGACGTGCTGCTGCGCGACCCCACCCTGACCGCCGGCGAGATCCTGATGTCTGAGTCTCAGGAGCGCATGATGGCCGTGGTCAAGCCGGAGAAGCTGGAGCAGTTCCTGGCCGTGACCGCCAAGTGGGACGTGGAGACCGCCGTGATCGGTGAGGTGACCGGCACTGGCCGCCTGACGATCGACCACCACGGCCACCGCATCGTGGATGTGGACCCGAAGACCGTGGCCCACGACGGCCCGGAGTACGACCGCCCCTACGCCCGCCCGGCCTGGCAGGACGCCCTGGTGGCGGACACGACCGACCGCCTGGAGCGCCCCGAGGGCGAGGCCGCGCTGCGCGAGACCATCCTGCAGGTGGCCACGGACCCGAACCAGGCCTCCTGCGCCTGGGTGACGGACCAGTACGACCGCTTTGTGCAGGGCGCCACCGCCCTGGCCCAGCCGGACGACGCCGGCGTGATCCGCGTGGACGAGTCCAGCGGCCGTGGCGTCGCCATCGCCACGGACGCCAACGGCCGTTTCGCCAAGCTGGACCCGCGCACCGGTGCCGCCCAGGCACTAGCGGAGGCCTACCGCAACGTCGCCACCGTGGGCGCCCGCCCGCTGGCGGTGACCGACTGCCTCAACTTTGGCTCCCCGGAGGACCCGGACGCCATGTGGCAGCTGGTGGAGGCCATCCACGGTCTGGCACAGGCCTGCGAGGAGCTGGGCGTGCCCGTCACCGGTGGTAACGTCTCGCTCTACAACTCCTCCGGTGCGGAAAAGAGCCAGATCAACTCCTCCATCAACCCCACCCCTGTGGTCGGTGTGTTGGGCGTGCTGGACGACGTCTCCGTGGTGGTCCCCTCCGGCTGGAACCGCGAGGGCCTGGCCGTGATCCTGCTGGGCGAGACCTTCGCGGAGCTGGACGGCTCCGCCTGGGCGCGCGCAGTGCACGGCCACCTGGGCGGCTTCCCCCCGCAGGTGGACCTGAAGGCTGAGAAGGCGTTGGCCGACGTCCTGATCGGTGCCGTGCGTGCCGGCGAGGCCGCCGCCTCCCACGACCTCAGCGCCGGCGGCCTGGCCCAAGCCCTGGTGGACGGCTGCGTGCGCTACGGCGTGGGTGGCTCCTTCGACCTGTCCAAGGTGGAGGGGCGAGACGAGCTCTCCACCTTCGAGCTGCTCTTCTCTGAGTCCGGCGCGCGTGCGCTGCTGGCCGTGGAAGAAGACAAGGTGGCCGCCGTGCTGGACCGCGCCTTCGCGGCCGGCGTCCCGGCGCAGCGCATCGGCACCACCGGTGGCGAGCTGCTGGCGATCCGCGGCGTGGAGTCCATCGACGTGGCCGAGCTGCGCGCCGCCGTGGCCGCCCCGCTGCCGGCCCTGTTCGGTTAAGGCGCCTTTTGGCGGTCGAGCCGACTAGGCCGGCCCGCTCTTGCGGCCGCCGCTATGGCCGCTACTGGGGGCCGACGTTCCTCTCGCTGGTGTGAGGGAGCGTCGGCCCCCACTGCTATGCGCGGGCCGGGCGGCAGCGTCGTCCAGCAAAAGCAGGCCAGGGGGTGGCCGGCAAGGCGGGGTGGCCAAGATCGCAAAGGTAAAGAGCGTTTCAAATGCTGGCCGAACTAGTCTCAAGCGGGCGCACTGTGCCAAACTCTTCCCGGCGCCGAAGACGACCCGGGTCCTGCGGCAGCGCAATCGGCCACAGAACGCGGACCGGCTGGGTGCAAGTTTCAACTAATGCTCCGCTGGTTGGAGCCTGTGAGAAGGGACAGCCCATGCACCAGTTGCTGCAGGGCGTATATGACACGGTCGTCTCCCGCAACAAGGGAGAGGTGGAATTCCACCAGGCCGTCCACGAGGTGCTCACCTCCCTGAGCCCCCTAATCGAAAAGGACCCCCACTACGCAGAGGCCGGCTTGATCGACCGGATCGTCGAGCCCGAGCGCCAGATCATCTTCCGCGTCCCCTGGGTGGACGACCAGGGCAACGTGCGCGTCAACCGCGGCTTCCGCGTCGAGTTCAACTCCGCGCTCGGCCCCTACAAGGGCGGCATCCGCTTCCACCCCTCCGTCAACGGCGGCATCATCAAGTTCCTCGGCTTCGAGCAGATCTTCAAGAACGCCCTCACCAACCAGGGCATCGGCGGCGGCAAGGGCGGCTCCGACTTCGACCCGCACGGCCGCTCCGACGCCGAGGTCATGCGCTTTTGCCAGTCCTTCATGACCGAGCTCTCCCGCCACATCGGCCCCAACACTGACGTGCCCGCCGGCGACATCGGCGTGGGCGCCCGCGAAATCGGCTACATGTTCGGTCAGTACAAGCGCCTGCGTAACTCCTACGACGCCGGCGTGCTCACCGGTAAGGGCCTGGCCTGGGGCGGCTCCCTGGTGCGCACCGAAGCCACCGGATACGGCGCGGTGCGCTTCGCCAAGAACATGCTCGCCACGCGCGGCGAAGACCTAGAGGGGCGCCGCGTGGTGGTCTCCGGCTCCGGCAACGTGGCCATCTACGCCACCGAGAAGGCCCAGGCGCTCGGCGCCAAGGTGGTGGCTCTGTCTGACTCGGCCGGCTACATCGTGGACGAGGCCGGGGTAGACCTGGAGCTCGTCAAGCAGATCAAGGAGGTCGAGCGCGGACGCATCAAGGAGTACGCCGAGCGCAAGGGCGGCTCCGTCCAGTACGTGGCCGGCGGCTCCATCTGGGACGTGCCTTGCGACGTTGCCATCCCCTCCGCCACGCAGAACGAGCTGGACGGCGCCGCAGCCGCCACGCTGATCAAGAACGGCGTTGTTGCCGTCTCTGAGGGCGCCAACATGCCCTCCACCCCGGAGGCCGTAGAGGCCTTCCAGGGTGCCGGCGTGCTGTTCGGCCCCGGCAAGGCCGCCAACGCCGGTGGCGTGGGCACCTCCGCCCTAGAGATGCAGCAGAACTCCTCCCGCTCCCGCTGGTCCTTCGAGACGGCCGAGGCCGCGCTCGACGCGATCATGGACGACATCCACGACTCCTGCGCCGCCACCGCAGAGGAGTACGGCCGCCCCGGCGACTACGTGCTGGGCGCCAACATCGCCGGCTTCAAGCGCGTGGCTGACGTGATGCTGGCCCACGGCGTGATCTGACCCGTCGGGTTAAGCCTGGCGAAGGCTGGGGTTGGGGGCGCGGTGCCGGTGAGCACCGCGCCCCCGCGCTGTTCCCGCGCTGTTCCCGCGCTGTTCCCGCGCTGGGGCGCGTGGGCTGTACCGGAGGCGCGTTGGCTGGGCTGCTAGGGCGAGGCATCCGGTTTAGACGTTTGGTGGTGAATCTAGACGTTCGGCGGTGAATCTAGACGTTTACCCGGTCGCGAACGTCGAGTTGAGGAGGCGAACGTCGAGTTGAAAGATCGAACGTCGAGTTGAGCGCCGGCCCGGCCGGGGTCCTAAGCCCTCGCGGCGGTGAGCCCGGCCGCCGTGGCCGCAGCCACGGCGGCCTCCACCAGCTCCGGGTCCGTGTAGTCGAAGGAGGCTGGTCCGCCCCCGGGACCCGCTGAGCCGGCGTCCGCGCGCACCGCCCGGCAAGATAGATGAGCACTGGGAACCCCCGCTGCCGCCAACGACGCAAAGTCCTGGATCTTCACCCCGCCACCGGCCTGGATCTCCACCCCCGATTCGACCCCGGCAAGGGCCAGCTGCCCCAGCACCTCCAGTCCCTGGCCGCTGGCCGGGGCCCCGCCGGAGGTAAGAATGCGCGCGAAGCCCAGGCCCGCGCAGGCTGACACGATCTGGCCGGGGGAGTGGGACTGGGCTGCGAGGGCGACGTCGGCGGCCCGGTGCAGCGTAATCGCCACGCCGGCATCCTCCGCACGGGCGGCGGCGGCGATCCGCTCCAGGGCCGGCAGGTCCAGGGTGTCGTCGGGCCGCAGGGCCCCGATCACCACGCCCACCGCGCCCGCCCGCACGCACTGGGCGGCCTCGCGGGCCATCTGCTCAACCTCCTCGGCGCTGAACACGAAGCCCCCGCCGCGCGAGCGGATCAGCACGTGCACGTCGATTCCCTGCGCCGCGCACAGCTCCACTGCCGCAGTAGACGGCGTGAGCCCGCCAATGCCGAGCGCGGTACACAGCTCCACCCGATCCGCTCCCGCGTGGGCCGCCACGCGCGCGCCGGCCGGGTCCTGAACAGCGATCTCGATAGCCATGGCGCCAGTATGCCGTGTGGCCACCCGCCCACGACTCGGAAAAGGGTGTCCTAGATCACATCGAGTGCGTATATTTGAAGAATGTTCCTCACCGTTACGCCCAACCCGTCCCAAGACCAAACCCTTGCCCTCGCCTCGGCGCTGGTGCCAGAGGGAGTCCATCGAGTTGTCGACTCAATCAACCAGCCTGGCGGCAAGGGCATAAATGTGGCCCGCGTGTTGGCCAGCGCAGGTTTGCCAGTAACGGCACTGCTCACCTCCCCAACCGTTCCCGCCGGGCTAGGCCAGGCCCCGGCAGCTACCTCAGACCCCGTGGTGGAGGGGGTGGCGGCGCTCGGGCTGGACTACGCCCTCTCCCCGGCCGCAGGGCCCGCGCGCATCAACATTGCCCTGACCTCGGCAGACGGCAAGACCACCAAGATCAACGGCGCCGGCGCCCCGTTCACCCCGGCGCTCAGCGCCGCCCTGTCCGCCGCTATCGAGCAGCGCCTGCTCGGCCTGGACTGGCTGGTGCTGGCCGGCTCGCTGCCCCCGGGCATGGAGCCGGACTGGTACGCGGGCGTGGTGGAGACTGCCCGGGCGGCGGGCGTCAAGGTGGCCGTCGATACCTCCGACGAGCCCTTGGCCGCTATCGCCCTCCGCCTGCCCCAGGCAGCCCCGCACCTGATCAAGCCAAACAGCGAGGAGCTGGCCCAGCTGGCTGACGTGGACGGCACCGAGCTGGAGGCGGCTGCCCAGGCCGGTGACCCCCTGCCGGTGGCGCGCGTGGCCTCCACCCTCATCGAGCGGGGAGTGGAGACGGTCCTGGCCACACTGGGTGGGGCCGGCGCGGTGCTGGTGACCGCGCAGGGCGCCTGGTTCGCCACCAGCCCCGACATCACGGTGGCCTCCACCGTCGGCGCCGGCGACTCCTCGCTGGCCGGCTACCTGATCGCCCTTTCTCGGGGGGACGACGCTCCCGCCCGCCTGTCCGCCGCCGTCACCTACGGCGCTGCGGCCGCCGCCCAGCCCGGCACCGGCCTGGCCACCCCCGTGCTCGCGGGCCAACTGAGTACGGAGGTGACCCAGCTGTACTGACCCCGCGCGCCCCTGCGGCGCGCCCGCCGGGTTCCCCACCGGCTTTCGCAGCTGCCAGCTGCATCCCCTTCGCGCTTCGGAAGCGCAAAACGTCCCACCTAGGAAGGCATCAGCCATGTCCCAACCATTGATCAGCCCTGAACTGGTGGTGCTGGACGCACCATTTGGGCCCACCAAGCTGGAAGTGATCGACGAGCTCGCCAAGGTCGTGGCGGCAACCGGCCGCGCTGAGGCGGCCGGGCTCGCCCGAGACGCCCGTGCCCGCGAGGGAATCACCCCCACCGGCATACCGGGCGGAATCGGCATCCCGCACTGCCGGTCGGCGGCCGTGAACACGGCCTCGCTCGGTTTTGCCCGGCTGGCCCAGCCGGTGGACTTTGGTTCCAAGGACGGCCCCGCAGACCTGGTGTTCCTCATCGCCGCCCCGGACGGCGCAGACGACGCCCACCTCAAGCTGCTGGCCAAGCTGGCGCGCGGCCTGATGAAGAAGGAGTTCACCGGCGCGCTGCGCTCGGCCACCTCCGCCGAGGAGGTGGCGGCCATCGTCACCGCCCAGGTGGAGCCCGAGCGCGTGGCCCAGCCGGCGGGCGTCGAGGCCGGTGCTGCCGCGATGGCGGCGGGAAGCGGCGCGGCAGCGTCGTCCACCCCGCAGGCGGGAGGCGGCGACGGCAGGCTGCGCCGCATCGTGGCCGTCACCGCCTGTCCCACCGGCATCGCCCACACCTACATGGCCGCCGAGTCCCTGGAGCGAGCCGGCAAGGAGCTGGGCGTCGAAGTGGTGGTGGAGACGCAAGGCAGCGCCAAGGGAGATCGCATCCCGGCGGAGGTGATCGCCGGGGCGGACGCCGTCATCCTGGCCACCGACGTGGGCGTGAAGGGCAAGGAGAGGTTCGTCGGCAAGGCGGCCGTGGTCAGCGGCGTCAAGCGCGCGATCAACGAGCCCGAGGTGATGGTCAAGGAGGCCCTGGCCATGGCCGACGACCCGAACGGCTACCGCCTGCCCGCCGAGGGCGCGGCCGGGGCGGGTGCTGCCGAGGTCAAGCCGGAGACCAACGCCGGTTGGGGCACGCGCCTGCGCCAGATCCTGATGACCGGCGTGAGCTACATGATCCCGTTCGTGGCCGCCGGCGGTCTGCTGATCGCGCTCGGCTTCCTGCTGGGAGGCTACGACATCACCGACGTCGCCGACCAGGTGGTGGCCGAAAACAGCTTCGCCAACCTGCCCGAGGGCGGGCTGATGATCTACTTGGGCGCGGTCTTCTTCAAGATCGGTGCCATAGCGATGGGCTTCCTGGTCCCTGCGCTGGCGGGTTACATCGCCTTCGCCATGGCGGACCGGCCCGGCATCGCCCCCGGCTTCGTGGCCGGATCAGTGGCCGTCGCCGTGGGCGCCGGCTTCCTGGGAGGTATCGTCGGCGGTCTGCTGGCCGGTGGAATCGGCCTGTGGCTCTCCAGCTTTAAGCCCCCGCGCTGGCTGGCCGGCCTCATTCCGGTGGTGATCATCCCGCTGCTGGGATCCCTGGTGGCCGGTGGGTTGATGTACATGGTGCTGGGGCGCCCGCTGGCAGCCCTCATGACGGCGCTGACGAACTGGCTGAACTCTCTGGACGGCGCCTCAGTAGTAGTCCTGGGCGTGATCCTGGGCCTGATGATGTGCTTCGACCTGGGCGGTCCGGTCAACAAGACCGCCTACACCTTCGCCACCGCGGGCCTAGCCGCAGGCGACGCCGCCTCCTTCCGCGTCATGGCTGCGGTCATGGCCGCAGGAATGGTGCCGCCGCTGGCCATGGCGCTCGCCACCGCCGTGCGAGGCAAGCTCTTCAGCGCGGTCGAACGAGAGAACGGCGCAGCCGCCTGGCTGCTGGGTGCCTCCTTCATCTCCGAGGGCGCCATCCCCTTTGCCGCAGCAGACCCGCTGCGCGTCATCCCCTCGATGATGCTGGGCGGTGCCGTCACCGGTGGACTGTCCATGGCCCTGGACGTGCAGTCGCGCGCCCCGCACGGAGGCATCTTCGTGTTCTTCGCCATCGATAGTGCCGTGTTCTTTGTGCTCGCCATCGCGGTGGGCGTGGTGGTTAGCGCGGCGTCCGTGCTGCTCCTCAAGGGCATGAAGAAGAAGGCCTGACCGCCGATCGGAGGCGGGCTTCCCGGGCTCCGGATAAGTAAGCGGGAGCGCCCCGTGACGACGCGCGGCAAGACCGCGTGGACGCCCCGGGGCGCTCCCGGCTGACCATTCTCAGGTGTCAAGGGCGAGATTAGGCAGATTGCACGTTCAGTTTTCCCTAGGCACCGAGGACGGCTAGCTGCCCTGCGCTTGCGCCTGCGAGTTGGTGAGGAAGGAATCCAGGTCCGTAATGCTCTGCACGATGCGTCGGTAGGCGCCCGGGAAGTAGGTGGAGTGCGTCTTCTTCACTGTCTCGAGAGAGTCTGAGCCAATCAGGACGATGTCCATCCATGGCTGCTCCCTGTAGTACTGCTCCGCTGCGCGATAGGCGGTGACAGCTTCGTCAGTGTCAGAGTCAAACTCCTCTTGTTTCAAGAGTTGATCTGCCTTGCGGTCATAGATCAGTAGGAACTGCTTCAGCGTTGAGGACACCTTGATCACCCCTCCCAAGTTCGTCAACTATAGATGAAATCAGCGCTTCAGTCTCTGTGACGTATCTTCTGATTGTGTGTATGTGGGGCTGGGAGCTCTCAAGTTCAGACACGAGGCGTGCAACCTGCGCGAGAGAGCGATGTACGGGGGAGTCGCCATCCTGCTTGTAGTTGGTACCGAACTGTTGGCTGAGTGCTTCCACCATCTGAGCGAAGCTGTGCGCAAGCGGTGAGCGCAACTGGATTTCGATGGGTCTACCTTGCTCTTGGACCACGATATGGATCGAGCGATAGCCCGACGGGCGGGGCTCCTTGTAGTAGTCGTTTGTGCGTAGCACCCGGCTAGCCCAATGGGATAGGACAGCTTGTTCCAGGGTCCGTACCTGCGGCAAGCTGTCCAGAACTACCCTGCAGCCGCCGATGTCCTGCATTCGGGAAAGGTCTAGGCCGCGCTCCCTATTGGAGATCTTGTCGATGATCGTTTCAGCTCGCTTGAGGCGTGAGGATACCTGCCCGGCCAACCCGTGCTCGCTGAGTAGGGTGACCAGGCCATCTGTCACCCGTCTCATTGGTTCGGTGAAGCAGTTTCTGTAGTTCGTGATCACTTGCATCTGAGAGCTTTCCTTGACCTGCTCAAGTGAGACGCCGCTTTGAATGGCGGTGCGGACCCACGACCCGGCCTTGCGAACTGCACTCTTGGACGGTTGCTCCATGCCGACGAGGTTAGCGAAGAGCACCAACATCTAAGTGAGGGCGGGAGGACCGATTGTCCGGCCCTTCGAGCACTCGGCCGCCGGGCCGTTCTCGCGCCCGCCCGGTGGGGTCTTTCGCCTCGATCGGTGTCTCTCCGGCCGGGTGGGCGTGAGAGCGCGGCCCAACGCGGATATCCTCAGCCCATGCCGCCTCGTCGTCGCATTGACCCCGCTGCGGGGGAGCGCGCCTATCGACTGGCCTTGCAGGCGCTGCGCCCCCAGGCCGGCGCCCGCGCCACTGCGGCGCCCGCCCCCGCCGCCACCCAGGCCGAATCCACCACCGCCCCCCAGGCCGAGGCCACCTGCGTCCCCCAGGCCGAATCTGCCGCCGCCCATGTGCCTGCCCCCGCCGCCCAAGCGCTCATCCCCCCGCCGGGCCTCAGCGTCCCCGGCCTGTCCCGCCCGGACCTGGCCACGGCCGTGCGATTCGCCCTGGAGGAACTGGCCAGCCGCGCCCCGGGCGGCAGCGTCGAGCTGCGCGTCCCGCCCTTCGGGGTCACCCAGCTGATCGAGGGCCCGCGCCACACGCGCGGTACGCCCCCCAACGTGGTGGAGACGGACCCAGTGACCTTCCTCTGCCTGACCTCGGGTCACCTGGCCTGGGCCGACGCCACCGCCACCGCCCGCCTGCACGCCTCCGGCTCTCGGGCGGACATGGCCCCGTTCTTCCCACTTTCTGGATTGGAGGCGCGATGAGCCTGCACCGCCTTGCCCCCGGCGCGGCCGCCTCCCGCCGCGTCCGCCGCGCCCTGGATGCGCTGCGCCAGGAGAACGACGTCCCGCCCGCCTTCCCGCCCGACGTACTCGCTGAAGCGGAGGCCGTGGCCCGGGCCTGGGAGAAATTGGACTGGGGCGAGCCGAACGAGCCCGCCACGCCCGAGCCCGCCACGCCCGAGCCCGTCACCCCCGGGCCCGCCACGCCCGGGGAGGGTGGCCCCGCAGGCCGTCCCCCGCAAGACTGCGCCGGATTCGCTCCGCTCCCGCTTCCCCCGCAAGCTGTTGCCAGGGCCCGGGCCAGCCTGCCCGGCCGCGTCCCGACCCTGGATCTGCGCCAGCTCCCGCTTGTGACGATAGACCCGCCGGGCTCGCGCGACCTCGACCAGGCGGTGCACATAGAAAGGGCGTCGGAGGGACGTCGGCCAGAACGTGGCGCCGCTAACCGCGCAACTGAACCGGGCGGCCAGGCTGCGTTCGTGGTGCACTACGCCATCGCCTCGCTGGCCACGTTCGTTGCGCCTGGTGGGCCGCTGGATAGGGAGGTGCGCGCCAGGGCGTTGACGGTCTACGCGCCGGACTTCGCTACCGCGCTGCACCCGCCGGTGCTCAGCGAGGGCGCCGCCTCCCTATTGCCGGGCAAAGACCGACCGGCTTACGTCTGGCGATTCGAGCTGGACAGTGCGGGCCAGGTTATTGCCATGGACCTGCGCCACGCCTTGGTGCGCTCGCGCGCCCAGCTCTCCTACGGGCAGGTGCAGCACGCCCTGGACACGGGCGAGAGCCTGGAGGCTGCCCCGGAGCTGCCCCAGTTACTGCGGGAGGTGGGCACTCTGCGCCGGGCAAGGGAGTTGGAGCGGGGCGGGATCTCCCTGCGCACGCCCTCCCAGGAGGTGGAGCGGGTGGAGGGCGGTTACCGTCTCACCTACGCCGCCACGCTCCCCGTGGAGGAGTGGAATGCCCAGATCTCGTTGCTGACTGGCATGGAGGCCGCGCGGATTATGGGCCAGGCGGGGGTGGGCATCTTGCGCACCTTGCCACCGGCGGGCCCGGAGGAGATCGCCCGGCTGCGCTTGACTGCCCGCGTGCTGGGCTTGGAGTGGGACCAGGAGCAGAGTTACGCGCAGTTCGTGCGCGGCCTGTCGTCCCACATTCCCGCCCACGCGGCCTTCCTCACCGCCACCACGACGCTGTTTAGAGGCGCCAACTATTTGCCCTTTGGTGGTCCCTGCCCGCCACTGCCGGTGGACGACGCTGCCGCGATCACCCACGGCTCGATCGCCGCCCCCTACGCCCACGTCACGGCGCCGCTGCGTCGCCTGGTGGATCGCTTCGGGCTGGAGGCCTGCCTGGCGGCGGTCGAGGGGCGGCCGGTGCCGACCTGGGTGCTGGAGGCGCTGCCGGCCCTGCCGGCCCAGATGGCGGCCGGTTCGCGGCGTGCCCGCGCGGTGGACTCCGGGGCGGTGGCCGCGCTGGAGGCGCTGGTGCTGGAGGGCCAGGAGGGGGCCACCTTCCGGGCGGTGCTGCTGGAGGTGAACCGCGACTCCACGCAGGGCGTGGCCATGTTGGCCGAGCCCGCCGTGATCATCCCCGTCACGGGTAGCGGCCTGGCTGTGGCCAGCGAGGTGGAGGTGCGCGTGACCGGGGTGGACGTGCCGGCTCGTAAGGTGACGGCTAAGGTCGTGTAGCCCCCTCGCGTCACCCCAATCCGTCGGGTGGAAAAACGTGGCCCAGATCCTGACCTGGTGTTTGGAAACCGGGCGTCGGGTATGAAACGATTTACTTGTGATGAGACCGGATGGCACCCTCACCGTAGAGCTCGACCCCACCGAGGGAGGGCAGGACGAATGCGGAGTATTCGGAGTCTGGTCGCCGGGTGAGGACGTTGCCCAACTGACTTACTACGGTCTTTTCGCGTTGCAGCATCGCGGCACCCAGTCCGCCGGCATCGCTACCTCCGACGGCTCCAACATCATCGTCTACAAGGACATGGGGCTGGTTTCGCAGGTGTTCGACGACAAGGTGCTGGGGACAATGCCCGGTCATCTCTCGGTGGGGCACGTCCGGTACGCCACGCAAGGCCCGGACCGGTGGGAGAACGCCCAGCCCATGCTGGGGCCCACGGCATCCGGCACGCTGGTGTTGGCCCACAACGGCAACCTCACCAACACGCGCACGCTGATGCGGATAATTCAGGAACGCTTTGGCGAGGACCTCACGGGTGAGCTTGGGCGGGGCTCCTCCACAGACACCGCAGTGCTTGCCTCGCTGGTTGGTGGCGTTTCTTTTGCTCAACAGCAGGCCGCTGAGGCGGGCGCTGGCGGGGACGACGCTGCCGCCCAGGCCGGTGGCTCAACTGGTCAGATTCTGGCCGGCGGGAGCGAGGACGGGGCGGGCGGAACGTCGGCCACCCCGGGGGCGAGCGTGGGGGACGCGGCAGTAAAGCCGGTGGAGGGCGTGCAGATCACCTCCGCGTGCGCGCCGCGCCGCATCATCCCCGCAGGGGCGCTGCGCCACCAGCTGCTGCCGGCGGTGCGGGAGGTGCTGCCGATGTTGAACGGCGCGTTTTCGCTGGTTTTCATGGACGAGACCACCCTGTACGCGGCGCGAGACCGCAACGGCGTGCGCCCGCTGGTGTTGGGTCGGCTGGAGCGGGGCTGGGCGGTGGCCTCAGAGACTGCGGCGTTGGACATCATCGGGGCCACGTTCGTGCGGGAGGTGGAGCCGGGCGAGATCATTGCCATCGACGAGGACGGCGTGCACAGCGAGCACTTTGCCCCCTCCAACCCCAAGGGGTGCGTGTTCGAGTACGTCTACCTGGCCCGCCCCGACACGGTGGTGGCCGGGCGCTCCATCCAGGCCTCCCGCCTGGCGATGGGCGAGCTGCTGGCGCGCGACTACCCGGTGGACGCCGACCTGGTGATCCCCACCCCGGATTCCGGCACGCCCGCCGCGATCGGCTACGCGCGCGGCTCCGGTATCCCCTACGGCATGGGCCTGGTGAAGAACGCTTACGTGGGCCGCACCTTCATCCAGCCCACCCAGACCATCCGCCAGCGCGGCATCCGCTTGAAGCTCAACCCGTTGCGGCACGTGATCGAGGGCAAGCGCCTGGTGGTGATCGACGACTCGATCGTGCGCGGTAACACCCAGCGCGCCCTGGTGCGCATGCTGCGGGAGGCCGGCGCCAAGGAGGTGCACGTGCGCATCTCCTCCCCGCCGGTGCTGTGGCCGTGCTTCTATGGCATCGACTTCGCCACCCGCGCCGAGCTGATCTCCGCCGGCATGGACGTGCAGCAGGTGTGCGAGTCGATCGGCGCGGACTCCCTGGGTTACCTGTCCCTGGAGGCGATGGTGGAGGCCAGTGGCCAGAGCGAGGACCAGCTGTGCACCGCCTGCTTCACCGGCGAATACCCGATCCCTGTGGAGGGCGTCACCGACGGCACCTCCACCCACGAACCCGTGGTGCTGCCCCGCCGCACCCGCATGCCCAGCGCCTACCGAGGGAGCAAGTAAATGACCGAGCCGTTGAGCTACCGCAGCGCCGGAGTGGACACCGAGGCCGGGGACCGCGCCGTCGAGCTGATGAAGGCGGCGGTGGGGCGCACCCACGGTCCGCTGGTGGTGGGCGGCCAGGGTGGCTTCGCCGGCATGGTGGACGCCTCCGCGCTGCGCGACTACTCGCGCCCGCTGCTGGCCACCTCCACCGACGGCGTGGGCACGAAGATCGCGTTGGCGCGCGCCCTGGACATCCACCATACGATCGGCCAGGACCTGGTGGCGATGGTGGTGGACGACGTCGTGGTGGTGGGTGCCACCCCGCTGCTGATGACCGACTACATCGCCTGCGGCCGCGTGGTGCCCGAGCGCATCGCGAACATCGTGCGCGGCATCGCCGAGGCCTGCGAGGAGGTGGGCGTGCCGCTGCTGGGTGGCGAGACCGCCGAGCATCCGGGCGTGATGGAGCCGGACGACTACGACATCGCGGGCGCCGCCACCGGCGTGGTGGAGGCCGACGCGGTGCTGGGCCCGCAGCACGTGCGCGAGGGCGACGTGCTGATCGCGCTGCCCGCCTCCGGCCTGCACTCCAACGGCTACTCCCTGGTGCGCAAGGTGCTGGAGGTCAGCGGCACCCCGCTGGAGCGCCACGTGGAGGAGTTCGGCCGCACCATGGGTGAGGAGCTGCTGGAGCCCACCCGCCTCTACACCCGCCCCTGCCTGGACCTGATTGACGCGCTGGGTGGCACCACCGGAGCCTTGGTGGACGACGCTGCCGCCGGCCGCGCCGCGATCGGTGGCGTGCACTCCTTGTCGCACGTGACCGGGGCCGGTCTGGCCGCGAACGTGGCCCGCGTCCTGCCCACCGGGCTGGCGGCCGTGATCGACCGGGGCACCTGGGTGGTGCCGCCGGTGTTCGACGTGCTGGGCCGCCTGGGCGGGGTGAGCTGGGACGACCTGGAGGTGACCCTGAACCTGGGCGTGGGCATGGTGGCGATCGTGGCCCCCGAGCACGTGGACGCTGCCCTCGCGGCGGCGCGCCGCGAGGGCAGCGAGCCGTGGGTGCTGGGTGAGGTCTACACCGAGGAGGGCGCGGCCCTGCGGGCGCCCGAGGCTCGCGTCACCACGGGCGCCAAGGGCGTCACCGGTGGCAGCGTGCGCATGGTGGGCGCCTACCGGACGGCCTAAGGTTGCGCAGACCCGGGCTGAGGGTGGGGGGGTGCGTGGGACGCACCGCCCCACCCTTTTGAGTCCGCCGGGCCGCCCCGCGAGATACCACACCAATCCCCTCACGTCTGGCCGGCCCGCGCGCGGGCGCGCGAAAGGGCGCACCAGAAGATGGCGGCGAAAACTGCTGTATAGGCGAGGCGCCCGTTACCGAGCGGTCAGCGCGTGGGGGTGTAGTCGTCCCAGTCGTCGATGGCCGGCGGAACGTCGTCGTAGTCGTAGCCAGCCCCGCTACTCGTGGAGGATAGCTCCCGCTCCAGTGCCTGGTAGTCGGTCTCCGGGCTGTAGTACTTCAGCCTCCGCGCTACCTTGGTCTGCTTTGCCTTCTGACGGCCGCGCCCCATGACGTGACCCCCTCCACCGTTGAGAACGAGCGGCACATAGTGCGGCTGCGTTGAATGTCTGCAAAATTGTGTCGTGCCTACAGGGTACAACGTCCCGGGGGCTCGCTTCCATTCAAGGCGCGAGCTTTACCGCACACCGAACTGGGCCGATGCCGCCGTTTCGCTGCCGAGCAGGTGAGAAAAAACGTCTCGAATACAGGGATTTAGCGCTTGCGGGTGAAGCGGAGCAGCACCAGGCCCGCCACCAGGGAAAGACCCACGGCGGCGGCCGCGATCGACTCCCTGTCCCCGCTCTTGACCTTCTCCACAAAAGCGCGCGAGCGCTCCTTGGTGTCGTTCCAGGCGGAGCGGCCCGCGGACTTGACCGTCTCCTTGACGGTCTCGCCCAGCTTGGCGGGGGAAAGCAGCTGCGTCAGGTCACTGACGTCCTGGGTGAGCTCGGCGCGCACCTTGTTGAGCTCGGCCTCAATCTCTTCGGGGGTGCGGCTCACTTCGCCTCTCCTTCGCTAGCGGGCTTGACGGTGTTGGTGGTGCCCCCGGCTACGCCGGCGCCGTACTGGTCCTGCACGGAGCGAGCCGCAGCTGCGGCCTGCTCCTGCGCCGCGGCCTTCGCCTGGCCCTGGGCCACGCCGGTGGTGACGGCCTGCACGGAGACGGCCAGCCCCTCAGCGGGGGAGACCTGCACCTTGCTCGCGGCCCGGAGGGAGGCGATGCCTCGCCACCCAAGCACTGCGATCAGCAGGAACAGCAGGCCGGTCACGATGAGCACGCTCGCCCACATCGGCAGCCAGATGGCCAGCACGTAGACGATCGTCCAGAGGACGAACGGTAGGGCGAAGAGTGCCAGGACCGCAGCGGCGGCGAACATGGCGATGGCCATGCCGTAGCGCTTTCCGATCAGAGCCGCCTTGGCCTTGGCCAGATCGATCTCGCCACGGATCAGCGAGGAGATGGAGAGCGAGATGCGCCCCACGAGCTCTCCCACTGAGGGCTGCTGACTGTTCGGGGAAGACACGGGTGACTCCTTGCGGACTAGGCGTTTGGACCAGCCTATTTGTTTGTTCCGCGCCGCGCACTCTAGTGGGGCAGGGCTAGCGAAGTGAGGTGTCCTCGACGGGCCGGCGGGCGGGACCCCGACACTGCGCACAATCGACGGAATTTGGCCCAAAAGATCACCTTTTGTCAGTTATTCCAAAGTGCCAATGCGGCGCCTGTCAGCTTGTTACGGTGGACGTGCGCTGCGCGTCCCCCACAGCTTGTAAAGAGGCAAGCACATCACGCAGCGCGTTTCGGAAATCCTCGTATTCAAAGGCGAACGTGGAGGAAAGATGAAGTCGAAGAGACTTGCTGCCCTCGCCGCTAGTTTGGCGCTGGCAGCAACAGGATTATTGAGTGTCGCGGGTGCCCAGGTGGCAGTTGCGGACGAGACGCCGGCACCGGCAGCCCTCACGGGTGAGGGCCTGCTGGGAGTCGTGCCCGCCCTAAAGACCGTGAACATGGCCAACGGAGTGGCGCCGTGGCGTCCCACCGCCGAGACCCGGGTGGTCCTCGATGAGATGTCCCGCGTGGACTACGAGGCCGAGGCCCGGGTGTTCGCGCGTGACCTGGGTGAACTGGACGTGTTCACCGAAGCCCCGCCGGTAGTCAAGGTCACGATCGACCAGGTCAAGAAGACCGACATCGTGCTGACCGTCGGGCAGGTGGACGCCCCCGGCTTTGACCGCTACCGGGTCGAGGCCGGCGCCAACCGGGCCGTCTGGATCACCGCCCCGGAGGCGGACGGCCTCTGGAACGGCACGCGCACCGTGCTGCAGTCCCTCAAGAGCGCCGGCGCCGTGCAGGCCGCGACCGTGATCGACTGGGCGGACTACGAGGTCCGCTCCCTGCACGTGGACGCGGCGCGCAAGTACTTCAGCCCCGACTGGTTCAAGGCGCAGATCAAGCGCCTGAGCCTCTACAAGCTCAACGAGATCCAGCTGCACTTCTCTGAGAACGAGGGCTTCCGCCTGGAGATCAAGGGCTACCCGGAGGTGCTCTCCACCCAGTTCATCTCCCAGGCTGAGCTGGCAGAGATCATCGCTGTCGCGGCGGAGTACCACGTTGACGTGGTGCCGGCGATGGACGTGCCCGGCCACATGCACCAGGTGCTCAAGGCGCACCCGGAGTGGGCCATCGGGACCGACGAGGTGGGGAAGAAGGTGCTGGACTACTCCAAGCCCGTGGTCCGCAAGTTCGTCACCGACGTCATCACCGAGCTCGCCCCGCTGTTCCCCTCCAAGAAGTGGCACATGGGCGGCGACGAGGTATTCGACCCCGACCGCCTCAACCAGCTGACGACCAAGTACCCGCAGCTGGCCCAGTACGCCCGTGACAACGTCAACGCGAGCGCCTCGGTAATGGATGGCTACATGCACTACCTGGGCACCGTGGACGCCGCCTTGAACGCCGCCGGCTTTGAGACCGTGCGCGTGTGGAACGACGCCCTCTACACCGGCACCCACGGCACGCTGCCCTCTGACGTGCAGGTGACCTACTGGACCAAGTGGCACCGCACCATGCCCAGCACCGCCAAGCTGATCGAGAAGGGCCACAAGCTCATCAACTACAACGACGGCTTCTTCTACTACGTGCTGCCCAAGTGCCCCACCTGCGCCTACAACCAGCGCGTCCCCGCCTCCGCGATCTACGAGAACTGGGTTCCCACCCTGTTCAGCGGCCGCCAGACCGTGGACAAGGAGCACGTGCTGGGCTCCTCCTACGCGATCTGGGCCGACAAGCCGGACCTGGAGACCGAGCAAGTGGTGGCAAACGGCATCCGCCTGCCGCTGGCCGCCATGGCCGAGCGGGTCTACTCGCCCGGTGTTTCCAAGGCCACCTACGAGGTGTGGGAGCACCGCGTGGACGTGATCGACGGCCTAAAGACCGGCTTCCCGCCGGAGCCGCCGGCCGACCGCGCCATCCCGGTGGACGACATCACTGTCACCGCGACCTCCGAGGAGACCAACCGTGAGGACGGTCGGGCGGTCAACGTGCTCGACGGCCGCACCGACACCCTTTGGCACTCGGCGTGGTCCACCGGCCACACCAACCTGCCGCACTCGCTCACCTTCGACCTCAAGCGCTCCTACCCGATCAACGGCCTGCGCTACACCTCCCGCCAGGACCTGGCGGACGACCCGAGCAACTCGATGGTGCGCAACTACCGCATCTACGTCTCCAACGACGGACAGACCTGGGGCGACCCGGTTGCCTCCGGCTCGTTCCCGCGCGGCGCGATCACCAAGGAGGTCGACTTCACCAAGGTGGAGGCCCGCTACGTGAAGTTCGAGGCCGTCACGGCCCAGGTGGGCAGCCGCTTCGCCAGCGCCGCGGAAATCCGGATCCTGCAGGACGTGGCCGCAGAGCCGACCCCGACTCCCACCACCCCGCAGCCCAAGGTCGCCACCCCAGTGACCTCGATCGAGAAGAACGACGCCCCCGGCACCGGCAACGACACCTACACCATCCCGACCACCGAGGGTGTGGTCTACAAGGTGCTGGGCGTGGCCCAGAGCGCCGGCGTGAAGAAGGTGCCCAGCGGCATCGCCTCCGTGGTCGTCACCGCCGAGGCCGCCCAGGGCTACGTGCTGGCCGAGGGCGCAACCACCCGCTACGAGCTCAGCTTCAGCACCACGGTGCCGCCCAAGCAGGCCAACCCGCCGGCGACCCTGGTGACCGACGACAAGCCGGGCACCGGCAACGACACGGTCACCATCCCCGAGGTGGAGGGCATCTACTTCACCGTCAACGGTCTGGCCGTGCCCACGGGTATCTACAAGGTGCCCGCCGGCGTAGCGGCGGTGCGAGTCATCGCCATGGCCAAGACCGGCTACTTCATGGCCCCGGGCAGCACGGCCAGCTGGGACCTGGTCTTCAGCGTGGAGGAGCCGACCCCGACGCCGACGCCGCCGGTGGACCCCACCCCGACGCCGACGCCGCCGGCCCCGACCACCCCTGCACCGACGACCCCGGCGCCGACCACCCCGGCCCCGCAGCCGCCGGTGATGGAGCCCGGAGTGGGCCGACTGGCCGGCGCTGACCGCGTGGACACCGCCCTGGCCGCGTTCGAGCTGCGCCCGCAGGGCACGGACACGGTAGTCCTCACCACCGGGCGCGTGTACGCGGACGCCGTCGCGGCCGGCCCCCTGGCCAAGGCCCTCAAGGCACCGGTGGTGCTCACCGTGACCCCCGACCTGGAGGCCAAGGTGCTCACCGCGCTCACCGACGCGAAGATCAAGAAGGTCACCATCCTGGGCGGAACGTCGTCCGTCTCCATCGGCGCCGAGCGAACCCTGCGCAGCGCCGGCATGAAGGTGGAGCGCGTCGCCGGCGGCGACCGCTACGACACCGCCGCCAGGGCGGCCGACAAGACCGCCCGCCTGGGTGCAGCGCCCAAGCACATCTTCGTGGCGGACGGGCGCAACTTCCCCGATGCGCTCGCGGCCGGTGTCGCGGCAGCCAACTCCGAGGGCGTGCTGGTGCTGTCCAACGGCACCCAGCTGCCCGCCAGATCGCTCGCCGTGATCGACCACTTCCCCTCCGCCAAGGTGGTCGCCGCCGGTGGTGCCGCCATCAAGGCGCTCGCCGAGGAGGGCTTCGTGGGTGGAGTCACCATGACCGCAGTGTCCGGCACCTCCCGCTACGAGACGGCGGCCAAGCTGGCCAGCTACTCCCAGGGCGCCGAGGTGGGCTTCCTGGCCTCCGGTGAGGTATTCGCAGACGCCCTCGCGGGCGGCGCCGCGGCGGCCAACTACGGTGGCCCGCTGCTGCTCACCGAGCCGGGCAAGCTGCCTGCGGTGACCGGCCAGGCCATCCAGGACAGCAAGGTCAAGCGAGTCAACGTGCTCGGCGGGCCGCGCTCGGTGGACGCCAGCGTCGTCGCGGCAGTGCAGGCACTGCTTAAGTAAGGAGGAGCGCGGGCGGCAACGTCGTCCAAACCCGTCCACGTTGTGGGAGGGAGAACGCGTTTGTTCTCCCTCCCACAACTATTCCTTGCGTGATTTAGAGCGCCAAACTAGGGTTAAGCGCGTAATCCTTCAATGGTGTAGGAGCCAACATGCCTCTTTCCCCTGTCCCATTTCGGCGAGCAGTGGCTGGCCTGGCCGCCGGTGCGCTCGTCGCGGCGGGCCTTGTAACCGCCGGAACAACGGCTAACGCGGCGGAATCGCCCACCGTCCCCTCCGTCACGGAGGCCAAGGACCTGGTGATGCGCTACGCCGCTCCCGCCGCCAACTGGGAGCGCGAATCCCTGCCGATCGGAAACGGCGCCGTGGGTGGAAACGTCTTCGGTGGCGTGGAGACCGACAAGGTCCAGATGAACGAGAAGACGCTGTGGTCCGGCGGTCCCGGCTGCCGGGGCTACAACTACGGCGTCTGGAACAAGTCCGACCGCCCCAACGCCCTCGCCGAGGTCCGTGCGACCATCGACTCCCAGGGCAAGATGGCCCCCAACCAGGTGGCCCGCAAGCTGGGTCACGAGCGCGTCTGCTACGGCTCCTACACGCAGTTCGGTGAGCTGGTCCTCACCTCCCAGGGCCTGGCCGGTCACACCGAGTACGAGCGCTCGCTCGACATCCGCAACGGTGTCGCCGCCACCAAGTTCACCGTCAACGGCGTGAAGTACACCCGCGAATACCTGGCCTCCAACGAGGGCAACGTGGTGGCCATCCGCCTGAGCGCCGACCAGCCCGGCAAGATCACCACCACCGCTAGCTTCTCCAACCTGCCCGCGGGCGGCGCCGTCACCACCGTGCAGGGCGAGAACATCTTGCGCCTGGCCGGTGCGCTGACCACGGGCAAGGACCCCAACAACATGAAGTATGTTGCGGAGGCCAAGGTCATCGCCGACGGTGGTACCACCACCCTGAACGCGAACAACATCGCGGTCAACGGCGCCAACTCCCTCACCATCCTGTGGACCGCCGGCACTGACTACAAGAACGTCTACCCGAACTACCGTGGTGAGGCCCCCGACGCCCGCGTCCGCGAGACCGTCAACGCCGCCGCCACCACCGGGTGGGACAAGCTGCGCTCCGACCACGTCAAGTCCTTCAGCGACCTGATGGGCCGCGTGAGCCTGGACCTGCAGGGTGCCGATCGCGCCGCGCTCTACACCGACCGCATGCGCTCCGCCTACCGCGGCAAGACCGCAGAGGACCGCGCCCTGGAGGAGCTGTACTTCCAGTTCGGCCGCTACCTGCTCATCTCCGCCTCCCGCCCCGGTAGCACCGAGGCGCACAAGCTGCCCGCGAACCTGCAGGGCATGTGGAACAACTCCAACAACGCCCCCTGGGGTGCGGACTTCCACCCGAACATCAACATCCAGATGAACTACTGGCCGGTCTACATCACCAACCTGGCTGAGATGGACGAGGCCTACCTGACCTGGATCGACTCCTACCGTGCGCCGGGCCGCCACGCCGCCTCCACCATGTTCGAGGCGCGCGGCTGGATGCTCAGCAACGAGGTCAACCCCTTCGGTTTCGCCGGCCTGGGTAACTGGGCCACTGCCTTCTGGTTCCCGGAGGCCAACGCCTGGCTGGCCCAGGAGTTCTGGCAGTCCTGGCTGTTCGAGGGCGACCGCGAGTTCCTGCGCGACCGCGCCTACCCGATCCTGAAGGAGACCAGCGAGTTCTGGCTGGACATGCTGGTGGAGCGCAACGGCAAGCTCGTGGCCTCCCCGTCCTACTCCCCGGAGCACGGCCCCTTCACCGCCGGTGTGGCGATGACGCAGCAGCTGGTCACCGAGCTCTTCAAGAGCACCAAGGCCGCCGCCACCGAGCTGGGCATCAACGACGAGTTCGTCACCAGCCTGGACGCCGCCCTGGCCAAGATCGACCCGGGTATCGCCATCGGTGACGAGGGCCAGATCCTGGAGTGGCCGGATGCGGCCATCGACGCTGCCGAGCGCCGCGCCGAGCCGGGCCACCGCCACGTCTCCCACCTGTACGCCCTCTACCCGGGCAACGAGATCAGCGACGCCCTGACCCCGGACTTCGCTAACGCCGCCCGCGAGACGCTGCGTCAGCGCGGCGACGGCGGCACCGGCTGGTCGATGGCCTGGAAGATCAACTTCTGGGCCCGCCTGCTGGACGGCGACCACGCCCACACGATGGTCACCAACATCATCTCCAACTCCACCCTGCCGAACCTGTGGGACAACCACCCGCCGTTCCAGATCGACGGTAACTTCGGTGGCACCGCCGGTATCGCCGAGATGCTGGTCCAGTCCCACGCCGGCGCGATCGACCTGCTGCCCTCCCTGCCGTCCGCATGGCCCTCCGGCTCCTTCGACGGCATGGTTGCCCGTGGCGGCCACGAGGTTGGCGTGTCGTGGGAGAACGGTGCCGTGAAGCAGGCCCGTCTGAAGGCCGGCCGCGACGGCGCTATCAAGGTGCGTTCTGCCGACCTGTCCGGCCCCGTGCGCGTGTACGACGTTGCCGCCGGCGCCGACGTTGCTACCACCGCCAGCAGCAACGGCCTTGAGTTCCAGGCCGTCAAGGGCCACCAGTACGTGGTCACCCCGGTGGTCACCATGGGTGTCTCCGGCGCCTCTGGCACCTGGAGCGGCCTGGTGACCGCGCCGGTCGAGATCTCCGGTGTCACCGGTTGCGCCACCCTGAGCGTCGAGGCCCCCGAGGGCTGGCAGGTGCAGGCCCCGCAGTCCGTGCGCGCCGACGGCAACTTCTCCGTCTCCGTGATCGCCCCGGCCATGCCCCAGAACGCGCCCGCCTCGGTGGCGTTGAAGGTGAAGCTGAAGGGCGAGGGCTGGGAGATGCAGAAGGTGCTCCGCGTGCGCCTGGCCGACCCGATCGCCATCCCGCAGTCGGACATGCGAGTGGTGTCCGTGGACTCTGAAGAGGTCAACGGTGAGAACGGTCGGGGCTCCAACGCCCTGGACGGCAACATCGCCACCTACTGGCACAGCAAGTGGTCCGGTGGCGAGGACCCGCAGCCGCACAACATCATCTTCGACCTGGGCAAGGTGGAGAAGCTGGACAAGCTGTTCTTCGCCCCGCGCTCCAACGCCTCCAACGGCCGCATCAACGGCTACAAGGTTGAGGTCTCCCCGACCAACAACAACGACTGGACCCAGATTGCCACCGGCAACTGGCCCAACACCTCGGCCGTGAAGATGGTCCAGGCGCCGGCCAACACCCAGACCCGCTACGTGCGTCTGACCTCCACCAGCGCCTACAACGCCTCCGGTGGTTCGGCTCGCTACACCTCGCTGTCCGAGTTCACCGCCACTCGCCTCGTGGACGCCGCCAACGCTCCCACGCTGCCGCCGGTGACCGGTGAGCCGTGCCAGCCGGACCCGTCCGCTTCGGCTTCTGCGTCCGTGTCGGCCTCGGCTTCGGCTTCGGTGTCGGCTTCGGTGTCGGCTTCGGTGTCGGCTTCGGCCACGCCGGCTCCGTCCACGACTGCGACGGCCACGCCTGCCCCGTCGGTGACGACGACCGCCACGCCCGCGCCGTCGGTGTCGACCACCGCGACGCCGGCTCCGTCCACGACTGCGACGGCCACGCCTGCTCCGTCGGTGTCCACCACCGCTACGCCTGCCCCGTCCACCACGGCCACGGCCACGCCCGCCCCGTCCACCACGGCCACGGCCACGCCCGCCCCGTCCACCACGGCGGACCCGACCGGACCGGTCGTGATCAAGCGGGTCCAGGGCTCCTCTCGAGTGGACACCGCCATCGCGGTTGCCCGCGAGAACTTCACCGCGCCCACCACTGTGGTCCTGGCCGACGGCCGCGACTTCGTGGACGCGATCGCCGCCGCCCCGGCTGCGGCCGCCCTGGAGGCCCCGCTGCTGCTGACGGTCGGTGGCACCCTGGAGAAGGGCGTCGTGGACCTGCTGCGCGAGTGGAACGTGAAGGAGGTGGTCGTGGCCGGTGGCTCCAAGTCCGTCTCTGACGCCAAGGTTGCTGCCCTGCAGGCCATGAACATCACCACCACGCGCGCCGCTGGAAACAACCGTTTCGCCACGGCCGTTGAGCTGGCCAAGGTGGCGGAGAAGGCCAACGGCCGCATCGCCAAGGTGTTCGTGGCCGACGGCATCAACTTCCCGGACGCCTCCTCCGCTTCTGCGGTGGCTGGCCGTCACGACGCCGTGGTGGTGCTCACCGACGGTGGCCGGATGCCTGCGGTGACCCGCACCTTCCTCACCCAGCACCAGACGGCTCCGGTCGTTGCCGTGGGTGGCGCGGCCACCCGCGCGCTGACCAGCCACGGTTACATCGCCGGCTCCACGATGGAGGTGTTGAGCGGAGCTACCCGTTACGACACCGCCGCGCTCGCCGCGAAGAAGTACGCCGCTGACGCCCGCATCGTCTTCCTGGCGACCGGGTCCGTGGCTGCCGACGCGCTGGCCGTGGGTGGCGCTGTCGCCCACCGCGACGGTGCGCTGCTGCTCACTGAGCCACTGAAGCTGCCCAAGGCGGCATCAGACGATCTGAAGTCCCGAGTGGCGGTGCTGGAAGAAGTCCAGATCGTGGGCGGAACCCAGTCCGTCAGCACGGCAGTCGAGCGCGTGTTGCGTCACCTGGTCAAGAGGTGACACGGAGCTAGCCCCACCAAGACGGTGAGGGTGAGCGAGAGCCGGGGCCGGGTGGCAGCAGCCACCCGGCCCCCACTCTTTGCCCAGGTGGGGAATGGGCAGCGGTGTCTCTGGATGGTGGAAAAGCGCGGGCGCAGGAGCAGGCGCGACGGGGAACGGGTAGGGGAGAGGACGGGGAGAGGGGGCGGTGTCTATTGCCCGAGCGCGTGGTTTGGATGGTTGGTGGCGTGGTTCGGGCGGATGCGTGGTGTGGTTCGGGCGGTCAAGTAGCTCCCCCCGTCAAGGGGAAATCAGTACGCTTTGAAGTATGGAACCAGCTGAGTTCAAATCTTTTGCCGACTCCCGGCGGTCCACGCGTTCCTTCAAACCAGACCCGTTGAGCCCAGAGGTAGTTGAGCAGATTCTAGACGGGGCTCGTCTGGCGCCCTCTTGGTCTAATACGCGCCCCTACCAGTTGGCCATAGCCACGGGCGCGCAGAAGGAACGGCTAGTGCGTCTCTACGAGTCAGAGTTTGACCGGACGGTGCCGGTTCAGCGAAAACAGCTGGGCGCAGCAATTAGATTGGCACTGAGCGGAAAACTACCTGACGGGGACTACAACCCCTTAATGAAGTATCCACCTGTTCTAAAAGCCCGCTCCAATAGGCTTGGTGCTGCGCTCTACAAACACCTGGGCATTGCGAGGGGAGATAGAGAAGCGCGTGATGCCCAGGCGCGGGATAACTTCAGTGGGTTTGGGGCGCCACTACTTGGATTTGTGTTTGTCCACAAGGGGCTGATGCCTTTTGCGGCTTTGGATGCGGGCCTCATGCTGCAGACGCTATTCCTCACTGCTAAGTCACACGGAGTGGACTCGTGCGCTTTGGGTTCGCTAGCCATTTGGCGCAGGCCCGTGGACGCCGAGTTCAATGTCCCCAGCGACTACAAGCTGATCACTGGCTTTGCGCTGGGATATCGCTCTGGTGCCCATGTGAACGACTTCCAAGCCGAGCGCCCGGCGGTGGAGCTGATCCCTTCGCGTGCAGGCAGTAGCGCGAGCTAACAAGAGCAGGCGTGATGGTGCTGCTGAGGTGCACGTAGAGCCGGTGCGAGCGTGGAGTTGCCGACGGTTGGCGAGGATTATTCCCGTGCGGTCGGGCCGCGTGGTGAGTCGACGGGCTTGCGCAAGTCGGTGCGCGCTCCCCGGCCGGGGCGCGCAGCCTGCCAGGCGTCTACCGTCTCCGGCAGCCACCCGTGGGTGCCACCTCCGTCCCCGATGATGGCGTCGGGAGCGGGGAGGCGGTTGTCCCGCTGGTAGGTGCGGGCAGTGTGGTGAGAGATGCCCACCCGGACGGCCAAGCCTGCCAGGCTCAGATAGCGGATTGTCACGGTCTACCTCCTGGATAGAGCGGAATGCAGGGCGATTGCGCCCGCAGCGGCTGACAGAACACCCAGCGCCACGTCGATGGCCAGCGGCAGGTCGAACGCCATGATGCCGGCTGCGCAGATCGCGATTGCGGCTGTTGCGGACGGGATTGCATTTTTCATGTGATGTAGGACGCTCGCCATTTGGGTTTCCGAGTGGACTGCCGGAAGGCCTTGCCTGCGGCTACCGCGCGCTTTTGGTTCCGACGCCCTCGGGCGATCTTAGATCGCGATGATGAAGATACGAGGCCTCGCAGGGGCGTTCCAGCCCCGAGGAGGTAGTCGGGGAGTGCGTCCGTCCCGTCACCTCCTTTCGAGTAAATAACTAGACCCGTCCAGCTCCCCCGTTACTGAGTTGGGCAGGTGTAGTTGATTTGTGGCTAGTCATATCGAGGCGGCTGGGTGGCTGATACCCACAGGCTCCATTGCCGGCATCCGAAGGGACGCCGTGGGTAAGCGTATCGTGGGCGATTTTGCCGATGTTCACGCTGAATGGTGAACATCGCACGGTTGGGCCAGTTCTAGGGTAGTGAAAGGCCCGACCGGTGCGGTTAGCCGCAAGCGGGATAAGTGTGGCAATTGTCGTTGCTAACTACAAGCATGGCTAAACTGTCGTACTGTCCCAGCGGAGAACTCCTCATAACTTCCGCCGCTGGCATCGAGCATTGCTCTCACAAGAACGCGCCGGTCTGCATGGGATCACCTACGTTTGTGCGGGGCGGACTCTCGCCCATTGGTTGGTTGGCGGTGGTACAACGGATCACCCCAGGTCGTGCGGGGTAAGCGTCGCATTGGCGCGCAACGTGCGGTAAATCCGCTGGTATAGCTCGTCGTCTACGTTATAGGCGTCGATTGCTGGACGCAGCACAGCCTCAGGTAGAGCGGTCTTGCGCTCGGCCAGAGCACGCAGTGCAATATCCAGCGCCCACTCTGGCTGTCCATGGGACAGATCGCACAGGACCCCCTCGCGGGCCGTGGCATCAAGGTGAGGCCAGGCTTCCTCGATTACGCCGCGATCGTAGGTGTCGATCGGGCGTAGAAGCTCATTCAGCTCGGCGTCCATGGCCTCATAGTAGGGATCCTGCCCACTTGGGAAGGCCGGATCTTCTGGCCCGTACAACATCCACAGGTCAGACGGATCATCCCAGCTTGCGCGGGGTCGACAGCTACATGCCGGCCGCCGGGGCCGGGCGGGAGGGATCATCCCCGCTCGCGCGGGGTCCACGACTGGTTTCATCGAGGCTTTGCAGGACGGCAGGGATCATCCCCGCTCGCGCGGGGTCCACGCCAAATTGGTGTGGTGTGCATCACGGCTTATGGGATCATCCCCGCTCGCGCGGGGTCCACTCAATCATCGCTTCGCCTCCCTTCTACTTCGAGGGATCATCCCCGCTCGCGCGGGGTCCACTCGAACTTCATCTTGGCGAACTCACCGACGAAGGGATCATCCCCGCTCGCGCGGGGTCCACTTGGGACAACCCGCATAGCGGGGCCGGCTTACGGGATCATCCCCGCTCGCGCGGGGGCCACGCCCTATGCTGATAATTCGGCCAGGCAGCCGCGGGATCATCCCCGCTCGCGCGGGGTCCACGGGGCCAAAGTGTCGCTAAGCACAGTGCCCCCAGGATCATCCCCGCTCGCGCGGGGTCCACGATTACGGCCTACCGCGATCTGTTCCGGGTCGGGGATCATCCCCGCTCGCGCGGGGTCCACGTGTAGTTCAGGCCGGCGGCCTCCGCCCAGTTGGGATCATCCCCGCTCGCGCGGGGTCCACTCCCGCGAGTCCGGGTAATTCCGGGAAATCCAGGGATCATCCCCGCTCGCGCGGGGTCCACGTCTTGGAGGACCAGAACTCGCCGAAGGCGGTGGGATCATCCCCGATCGCGCGGGGTCCACCTCGCCCAGGCCGTTGGCGAGGACAAGGGACAGGGATCATCCCCGCTCGCGCGGGGTCCACTGGTTGGCGCTCGCCCCGCACCAGCGCGGCGAGGGATCATCCCCGCTCGCGCGGGGTCCACCCGGGGATGACGTCGTTTTGCGCGTCGGTCACGGGATCATCCCCGCTCGCGCGGGGTCCACATGGTTTTCCTGGTCCAGGAGAAGACCGCGCCGGGATCATCCCCGCTCGCGCGGGGTCCACGCATCGTCAGGCCATTCAACGTAGTCAAGCCAAGGATCATCCCCGCTCGCGCGGGGTCCACTTCATGGTGGGGTCCTAGAAGGCGGTGGGGTTGGGATCATCCCCGCTCGCGCGGGGTCCACACCAGCTTGAGCGATTAGCCGCGTCCGGCAGCCGGATCATCCCCGCTCGCGCGGGGTCCACTTTCTCACATTTTCCCGACTTATCCACAACCAAGGATCATCCCCGCTCGCGCGGGGTCCACCAACCAATTTCCTTTGCCAACTCTTTACCTCTCGGATCATCCCCGCTCGCGCGGGGTCCACGAACGTTTATGGATGCGTTTCAGGCTAAACGCAGGATCATCCCCGCTCGCGCGGGGTCCACGTACCCCTGCCCAGGTCGAGGGGGGATAGGCGCGGATCATCCCCGCTCGCGCGGGGTCCACGTGTGTGCCAAAGAGCGCTGTTCACGCAACGCAGGATCATCCCCGCTCGCGCGGGGTCCACTCGCCAGCCCATGGCGCCCCTTCAACCGAGGTGGGATCATCCCCGCTCGCGCGGGGTCCACGACACGATGCCGCCCCTGAGCCTCGTCGAGGAGGGATCATCCCCGCTCGCGCGGGGTCCACTTTTCTGATTACACCTTTCGCCAGTGTTTTCGGGGATCATCCCCGCTCGCGCGGGGTCCACGTGAGCGAGGAGTTCAGGGACGGGTTCCTGGCGGGATCATCCCCGCTCGCGCGGGGTCCACCGCTGGTACATTCCCGCCCACGTGTCGCCTTCCGGATCATCCCCGCTCGCGCGGGGTCCACTGGCGGCGTCGTGGTTTGACCGGGTCCGGGGCGGGATCATCCCCGCTCGCGCGGGGTCCACACCGACCGTGACCGTGACCGCGCCTGGGACAAGGGATCATCCCCGCTCGCGCGGGGTCCACCAGTTTTGGTGTGACGCTCACCACAAGAACTAGGGATCATCCCCGCTCGCGCGGGGTCCACTTACTGGTGTCAATTGGTATGACCCTGCGGACGGGATCATCCCCGCTCGCGCGGGGTCCACTGTGGGCCGTGAGGGAGACATCCCCACCAGCAAGGATCATCCCCGCTCGCGCGGGGTCCACGCCCTGCGAGTCACCGGCGGCGACAGCTACGCGGGATCATCCCCGCTCGCGCGGGGTCCACCTACGTCGGATTGGGCGTCGCATGAGTGGCCCCGGATCATCCCCGCTCGCGCGGGGTCCACAGTGGCGAGCTATTCGACGCCTGTACCGCCATGGGATCATCCCCGCTCGCGCGGGGTCCACGGGCGCGATGTTCAGAGTGCGTCCGTCGCAGAGGGATCATCCCCGCTCGCGCGGGGTCCACCGAAGGCTATTGCCAAAGCCGTCACCGACGCTGGGATCATCCCCGCTCGCGCGGGGTCCACCAGTCAATGAAATGCGCGGATTCATTTTCAGCCGGATCATCCCCGCTCGCGCGGGGTCCACTCGTGGTGGCAGGAGGAGTGCGCGATGAGTGTGGGATCATCCCCGCTCGCGCGGGGTCCACTCCCGCCGTGCGGAACGCCGTTCGCTCACGGCCGGATCATCCCCGCTCGCGCGGGGTCCACGTCAGGTAAGCGACGATGCCCTGGTGGGACTGGGGATCATCCCCGCTCGCGCGGGGTCCACGTGGGCCTGCCCGCCACTGGCCCAGGCCACGCCGGATCATCCCCGCTCGCGCGGGGTCCACCTGGACGTGACCTGCGGGGCCCGCATGATGTGGGGATCATCCCCGCTCGCGCGGGGTCCACTGAAAGTGGCGTGTGGCGCGGGCACGCAGCCTAGGATCATCCCCGCTCGCGCGGGGTCCACCGCCGCGCTATGGGCCCTCGAAGCGGCCGACGGGGATCATCCCCGCTCGCGCGGGGTCCACGCGCTGTATGCAGCTGGCCGGCAAGATTTTCCGGGATCATCCCCGCTCGCGCGGGGTCCACTGGTCAACGCTCGGCGCGTCGGTGGCATTGGCGGGATCATCCCCGCTCGCGCGGGGTCCACTTGGGTGAGTTGGACTACGTGACCATGGAGGTGGGATCATCCCCGCTCGCGCGGGGTCCACCCACATCGACAGCTTCGATCCACACCCGTCCGGGGATCATCCCCGCTCGCGCGGGGTCCACGCGACGTTCTGCACGGCGGGGTGCGAGAACGCGGGATCATCCCCGCTCGCGCGGGGTCCACCCCCTGGACCCCTCCAAGCCGCCCTAGGCCCCAGGATCATCCCCGCTCGCGCGGGGTCCACACTAATAACGGAATTAAGCCCCCTTTTACACCAGGATCATCCCCGCTCGCGCGGGGTCCACTCATCGGGATACTGCGCGCCGGCAGATCATGTGGGATCATCCCCGCTTGCGCGGGGTCGACGCCGCCGGACTTGTTGTCCACAGAGACCTGGAAGGATCATCCCCGCTTGCGCGGGGTCGACCCAGGACGGGAGGGTCACCCACACACCACCCGGGGGATCATCCCCGCTTGCGCGGGGTCGACTGGCAGGGTCGTAGCGGTCAGACATGTGGGTGCCGGATCATCCCCGCTTGCGCGGGGTCGACTCGGCGATATTGGCGCGAAAACGCACGGTCACGGGATCATCCCCGCTTGCGCGGGGTCGACGAGTGTGAGCTGCTGTGTCCCTGTGGGTGCGGGGGATCATCCCCGCTTGCGCGGGGTCGACCAACAGCTTGGCGAGCATGTCGCCTGCGTAGTGGGATCATCCCCGCTTGCGCGGGGTCGACCGCTGGCGGCGGTGCCACGGGTGGAGACAATGAGGATCATCCCCGCTTGCGCGGGGTCGACGCCTGCGGCTTGTTCGTGACCATCGGGATGACGGGATCATCCCCGCTTGCGCGGGGTCGACCGGCGGAGAAGAAGGCTCCGGCCAGTAATCCTGGGATCATCCCCGCTTGCGCGGGGTCGACTACGTCCACCGGCTCGACCGTGGACCAGTCGATGGATCATCCCCGCTTGCGCGGGGTCGACTACGTCCACCGGCTCGACCGTGGACCAGTCGATGGATCATCCCCGCTTGCGCGGGGTCGACTCCAGCGAAATTCAGGCATCTGCGATGGAGCAGGGATCATCCCCGCTTGCGCGGGGTCGACAACGATCCCTTGACGGCAAGCGCCCGATGGCAGGGATCATCCCCGCTTGCGCGGGGTCGACTTTGTCTTTGTCGGTGACGACGATCCGGTGGCGGGATCATCCCCGCTTGCGCGGGGTCGACCTAATTGCTCCCAGGTTAGGAGTTCCCGGGCAGGGATCATCCCCGCTTGCGCGGGGTCGACAGCCACGGCATCCGGCGCGGCGTGATGACGTCGGGATCATCCCCGCTTGCGCGGGGTCGACAGCGAACGGCTGCTATACAAAAAACGCAACTCGGGATCATCCCCGCTTGCGCGGGGTCGACTTAACGCCATTGGTGGCGACCGCATAATTAGCGGGATCATCCCCGCTTGCGCGGGGTCGACGTGTGGCATCGTGCGGTCGATCAGCTGGCACGGGGATCATCCCCGCTTGCGCGGGGTCGACCAGCTGAGCTGGTCGGCACCTACGGCCGCCCGGGGATCATCCCCGCTTGCGCGGGGTCGACTCGACAGTGCCCAAGCTGTCGACAACTTCGAAGGGATCATCCCCGCTTGCGCGGGGTCGACTCCTTGACGTCGCCGCCCCTGCGGTAGACGTGGGGATCATCCCCGCTTGCGCGGGGTCGACGCCGGAAAGACGGCATCGCCCTGACGAGGTTGGGGATCATCCCCGCTTGCGCGGGGTCGACGGAAGGCGGGGATCGCGGCGGGCTTGCTGGGCAGGATCATCCCCGCTTGCGCGGGGTCGACCTGCGGCCCCAGCTGCTTGATGTGCTCCACCACGGATCATCCCCGCTTGCGCGGGGTCGACGGGGCTGACTGCCGACAGGCGCGGCGTGATGCCGGATCATCCCCGCTTGCGCGGGGTCGACGAGCAGCTGCAGGCGGCGGGTGTCACCGATGAGGGATCATCCCCGCTTGCGCGGGGTCGACGCACGGTGTGACGCTGTGGTCACACCGTGGCGGGGATCATCCCCGCTTGCGCGGGGTCGACAACCAAACCTTGGAGTCCTTGACATAGCGAGCCGGATCATCCCCGCTTGCGCGGGGTCGACACCCGAGCATCTATCGGATGCTGAACAATTTTGGGATCATCCCCGCTTGCGCGGGGTCGACCTAGGCATGTCCCGCGCTGCGTTCCATCGGGAGGGATCATCCCCGCTTGCGCGGGGTCGACGTGTGGTGCAGATGAGTGGGGAGGTCGTGGCTGGGATCATCCCCGCTTGCGCGGGGTCGACGGCAACTTGGCCAGGCCGCCCTCGATGCGGAGCGGATCATCCCCGCTTGCGCGGGGTCGACACATGGACATGGCTCAGCACCTCATGCTTTGGGGGATCATCCCCGCTTGCGCGGGGTCGACAACACGATGCGCCAATCAGTCTCACGCTGCCAGGGATCATCCCCGCTTGCGCGGGGTCGACCATATACCCCCTCACAGCTTAATGGCCCAGAGGGGATCATCCCCGCTTGCGCGGGGTCGACAACACGATGCGCCAATCAGTCTCACGCTGCCAGGGATCATCCCCGCTTGCGCGGGGTCGACGCACACCTGTCCAAGTAGCGCTCGCGGATGATCGGATCATCCCCGCTTGCGCGGGGTCGACCGGTAGGTGGCGCCGCTGTTGCGGCGCGTGTGAGGATCATCCCCGCTTGCGCGGGGTCGACTCCACCGCCGATGCCCGGCGATCCCTACACCCAGGATCATCCCCGCTTGCGCGGGGTCGACCTCGCTGAGTCGCAGCAGGCGTTGTGGGCGGCGGGATCATCCCCGCTTGCGCGGGGTCGACTATGGCACTGAACTTCGCCGTCACCGACACGCGGGATCATCCCCGCTTGCGCGGGGTCGACGCCACCGCAGCCGTGCCCGCCAGTAGCATCCCGGGATCATCCCCGCTTGCGCGGGGTCGACGCGCGTTCGTGGGGGCGCCGCCCCACGGAGGTGGGATCATCCCCGCTTGCGCGGGGTCGACACAACGTTCGCAGATGTAGCAGTGATTCCTCAGGGATCATCCCCGCTTGCGCGGGGTCGACATCCAGGCGCCCGCCTTACCAAAGGCGCCCATGGGATCATCCCCGCTTGCGCGGGGTCGACTGGGTGGCCTCCCCGCCCTCAGCGCCCGCAGCAGGATCATCCCCGCTTGCGCGGGGTCGACGACCAGGCGTGGGACGACGACAGCGATGGCTGGGGATCATCCCCGCTTGCGCGGGGTCGACGCCAGCTCGTGGTCACGAGCCTTCTGCTCGGCGGGATCATCCCCGCTTGCGCGGGGTCGACCGGCAGCGGCGCGGGCGGCAGTGAATTCGCGGGGGATCATCCCCGCTTGCGCGGGGTCGACGCCTCACAAGTCCCGCCCCGTGCCGCTTAGAGGGGATCATCCCCGCTTGCGCGGGGTCGACTCCTCAGCGCGCACCCCCATGTTTTCCATCGCCGGATCATCCCCGCTTGCGCGGGGTCGACACCAGTTGGCAACAGATTGGGCGGGGTGACCTGGGATCATCCCCGCTTGCGCGGGGTCGACCGGGTTTATGGTCCCTCCACAAGGCTGCCTGCGGGATCATCCCCGCTTGCGCGGGGTCGACCCAGCACCGGGGCTAAGCGGTGCAGCCTGGGCAGGATCATCCCCGCTTGCGCGGGGTCGACACCTTGGGCAGCAGCACCTCCGCAGAGGTCGAGGGATCATCCCCGCTTGCGCGGGGTCGACAACGCGGACGGGAATCTGCCCCAGGTGGGGCAGGGATCATCCCCGCTTGCGCGGGGTCGACAATACACCAAATAGGGTTTTTTTCACTAATTAGGGATCATCCCCGCTTGCGCGGGGTCGACTAGCCCCCCTGGTCATACAAGAAGCGCCCGACAGGATCATCCCCGCTTGCGCGGGGTCGACATTTGCGAGCTGACCGGGTTCTCACTTCAAGAGGGATCATCCCCGCTTGCGCGGGGTCGACCTCGGCAAAGATGCCATCGCCACCAACATCGCCGGATCATCCCCGCTTGCGCGGGGTCGACGCCGCGCGCCGCTACGAGACCGACGCAGCCAAGGGATCATCCCCGCTTGCGCGGGGTCGACCCGCCTTCCTTATTCAGAGTGAGGAGGGCGTCGGGATCATCCCCGCTTGCGCGGGGTCGACTAGGCCCAACCGGTTGAGGATTATGGGGTCGTAGGATCATCCCCGCTTGCGCGGGGTCGACATTACGTAGGTATTAATGACCTCGACAACCTTGGGATCATCCCCGCTTGCGCGGGGTCGACTCACCCAGCGCCGTGCCCTCACGGAACGCCTGGGGATCATCCCCGCTTGCGCGGGGTCGACTCCTTGACGATATTCCAGACGACGCGCGCCCCAGGATCATCCCCGCTTGCGCGGGGTCGACATTAGTCAAATGGTGTATACACACACCAATTGGGGATCATCCCCGCTTGCGCGGGGTCGACCCTCAAGGCCGAGAACCGGCCGATCCTAGTCGCGGATCATCCCCGCTTGCGCGGGGTCGACCCGAGGTCTTCACGGATGAGCTCCCATATCTCGGGATCATCCCCGCTTGCGCGGGGTCGACGTCTGCCCTTTCTGGCTGTGGGTGTGGGGCCTGGGATCATCCCCGCTTGCGCGGGGTCGACCTCGGACCACTTGAAAACGAGTACCCCGTGCGGGGATCATCCCCGCTTGCGCGGGGTCGACCAGGGGGGCGCGGGTGATCTCGTGGGCAGCCCCGGATCATCCCCGCTTGCGCGGGGTCCACGCTAACGGGCAGACCGCCACCTGGATCGTGACGGGATCATCCCCGCTTGCGCGGGGTCCACCCTTGACCATCACCGGCGAGACCGATCACCCGGGGATCATCCCCGCTTGCGCGGGGTCCACCTAATAACGGAATTGAGCCCCCGTCATACACCAGGATCATCCCCGCTTGCGCGGGGTCCACGTGATCTGAAACACATTGCTAACCGCTGGGCCAGGATCATCCCCGCTTGCGCGGGGTCCACGGCGGGCGTTCCGTGGGCGGTTTTGGGTGCGGGGGATCATCCCCGCTTGCGCGGGGTCCACGAGTTGCCGGCGGTGAAGGCGACGCTGGGGCGGGGATCATCCCCGCTTGCGCGGGGTCCACCGCCTCACTCTTGATTTCACGCGCCAACTTGTGGGATCATCCCCGCTTGCGCGGGGTCCACCGGTGCCGGCCAGATCATCCCCGGCGACCTGTAGGATCATCCCCGCTTGCGCGGGGTCCACTCGGTGGAGTCCATGACGAGGGCGGAGCAGATGGGATCATCCCCGCTTGCGCGGGGTCCACTGGGCAGCGAAACGCCCAAATTCACTACACGTTGGATCATCCCCGCTTGCGCGGGGTCCACAAGCTCGTTGAGGCGATCAAGCGGCGCGAGGAGGGATCATCCCCGCTTGCGCGGGGTCCACCCTTGGAAATCGTTGAATCTCCAGGGTAACTGTTCCGGATTGTACAGAGTTTTCCTTTACTGATTACCCAGAGCCCGCTCCGTGGAGTTGCGGAACTTGCGTCGTCTGCCGGCCACGGACCACCCTTCTTGGCGTGCCGGGGCGCTGCCAGTCAGCCTGTTTGGAGATGTTTCAGTCTTGTAGGGCTCCAGCAGCACTAGGAATCCGTCAAGGTTAGTTGGAACGCGCTCATGCCCCAGTGAGGCCACCTCGAATCCTTGTTCGCAACGGCTAGACCACAATAGAAGAGCCCTGCCCTGACCTAGGTTTTGTGCCACGAGCTCCCACACCTGTTCTCTCACCCGCGCGCTGAGATTACCCACGAATACGCCAGCAGCCAGTTCCATCATCCAGCGGGTCATTGCACCGCGTAGTCCAGCGGGCGCAGCCGATAAGAGCAGCACTACCATCCGCCGACTTCCTCGTAGTTCTGTCCTGCCGCAATAACCTTCTGCTGGTAGTCCCACAGCGAGACTACGTTGATCGCGAGGTCGGTTCGTTCGGCGTCACCGAGTAGATTGCGAATGTCCTCAACGCATCGTTCGATGATTCGTGCTTCGAAGATTCGGTCTCTGACCCGTCGCCTTACCGTTCCGGTTAGGTCCTGCATTCCCTCCGCGACGACGTCGAAGGCGATGGGAATAGACACCTCCGCCTTGTAAAGGTCGGCGATGTCGTAAACAAATGCGCGCTCGTGCCCGGTGTGGACTACTCCCAGCCCCGGTGAACACCCCAGGGAAACGATCACACCGTGAACCACCCCGTAAAGCGCGGCGTTTGCTGCGGAGAGAGCCTGATTGATCGGGTCCGATGCTTCGAAATCGTCTGCCTTGTAGTCCCTCCCAGTCCACGGTACGCCGGTGCGACGAGACTCCTTCCGGTAGATCGCCCTTACCCGCGCCCCTTCGCGGCCGCGTAGTTGCTGCATGGTTAGTCCGCCGACGTCCTCCCCGGCGAATCTCATGCAGTACATGGCCCGTGCCACCTTCAGTCTCTTTTGTGGCGAGGAGACCCGTGCGGCCTGTTCTATCAGCAGGTGGCTGGACGTGGCCAGCGAGCGGCCGTGCGCGTAGTAGCGCACGCCTCTTTCGCCCACCCACACTGCCGTGGTGCCGCATTCGCCCAGCAATGCCATCGCCTGATGACTCACCGTTGTCCCGGGTCCTAGCAGCACGGCGATCAGTGATGCAGCGGGTACCCGGATGGTGCCCTGATCGTTTCTGGCGGTCAGGGCACCATCCTCCCGATGGACCACACAATGCTCCAGATAGAGGAAGGACGAGCGATCCTGCACCCTAGGCAGTGCTGTGACCGGGACGGGAAGCAGCCTGGACATGGCTAGCTCCCTGAGCTCTTTGCCAGAGTCAGCAGGCCACACCCGTAGGCCTTTGAGCGCCCGAGTCCCTTGACAAGCACGGTCCTAAACGCGTCCACGTCTGTGACTCGCAGGGCTCCCTCAAAGACTGTCCTGTTGATGGTGACGATGTCCCTGCCACCGTCCTCCCGGGCGCGGCGGAACACCGGCTTTTCTCGGTGTGCTACCGAGGCCGCAGCGTCCAAGGAGTCGGGCTCTACACCGGGCACAGCAAGGAGCTCGAAGCCGTTTCGCTGCGCTCGCGTTGTCAGCCATTCCTGTTGCTGTGCCACGGTCACGTGCCCGGTAACTTTTCCGCGCTTGCCTGCCCCCTGCGCGATGGCGCGTGCTGGGTTGGCTGTCAGGCGGAAACTCCACTCCTGCCCGTTCTCTAGCTTGTCCAGGAACGGGCGGTAGTCGAGCGTGCGGGCCACACTCCCAGCCACGCCAGCTTCCTGCTCAATCTGGGAGCAGTCCGGTGCCTGTGGAGAAAGAATGAAGAGCGAGGTGTGCGAGTAGAGCCGGTCGACCCGCCAAAGCACCCGTCCCTCGGAATCCTGCCCTGAATCTCCCGCTGCCTTGGCCACAACGGCGTGCATCGCCTGGGGCGATCCCAGAAACTTGCG
Organism: Buchananella sp. 14KM1171; assembly: GCF_041380365.1. Classification (NCBI taxonomy): domain Bacteria; kingdom Bacillati; phylum Actinomycetota; class Actinomycetes; order Actinomycetales; family Actinomycetaceae; genus Buchananella; species Buchananella felis. The sequence goes on from NZ_CP159981.1 coordinate 1,478,772, forward strand.
GGCAAGTCTGCGGCGAGGATCAATCTCAAGCTTGGTTAGGTACATTGCCGGCCTCCTCCACAGTCGTCATCGGGTCGTGCGGGTCTGCGGAGCCGTCTCCGAGCTGTACCGTCAGGCGCTCGACCTCGCGGAAGCCGTAGTCTCGGAACTCGGGATCGAACGAGAGGGGAACGTCCCGGGAGGTTCGGATGTCGCCAACGCTGATCTCGTCAGGCACGACTTCCTTATCGAGAAGGAGCTCAGCGATGATGGATTTATTGCGCTTCTTGAACCAGTCTGACGCCTGCCACGGCTCCGACGATAGAACGGTGTACAAGTCGCCGTCTCTCACGTCTATTGGGATCGCGCGACTGGGTGGACAGGAACGCCGGCCCAGGTAGAGAGGAAACTGGGGGTTGCGCACGGCCTCATGAAGGCCGCGCAATAGTTCGAGCTCTCCCTCGATGCCGGCAAGGAATACAGCGTCGGACAGGTAATACCGCTCAGAGAGCGGCATCGACCCTCCCTTGCGGTCGTGGGCGGTGTGAAAATCCCGTAGGAGGCGGCCAGGCTGATCCTTCCGCACCCCGAACCGAAGCTGGAGTAGATCCTCTAAGGGATCAGTGCGACGCCTCCCCAAAGCTGCGGCGAGCATGCCGATAATGCCGCTTTTAGTGGGGGCAAGCTCAGTGCCTCGCACCGCGAAACGCGATTTCACCCCCCAAGACTGCAAAGGACCTGCCAAACGCAGGAGCAAGGTGGACATCAGGCAGACTCCTGCTTGCTCAGCAGCGGAGAGACGGCGTCGCGGACCTTACTTGCCAGCTCTGCGTAGCCAACGTGCTCGCCCAGAGGAGCGGTGATTTCCTGGTCAGCCAGGCCAGCCACAAAGCTCGTCGCGGGGCGGAGCCCAAACTCTTCCCCGATCGCAGCTGCGTGCTCTGTCAAGCGCTTAACGGACCTCCCCAAGTAACCGGAGGTCGCGTCGGTCTTTACCGGCTCCTCAAAGGCACCCACCAACGAAACGGGCTGGTCCGTTCGGACGGAGACGGACACGAGGTGCGGCAGGGTCCGGTTGGCAAAGGTGTTCTGCTTGCCAGTGGGCATGGCAAGGGCAAACCCATCGATGAAAACCTCAAGGGCACGCAGCGCGGCCTCGGGACTACCCAGGTTCTCCTTCAGCATGTCCAGGTTCACCGTCGCATAGCGGTAGATGGTGGCGGAGGCGAACTCAACCGTTCCCATCATTCCGGCGCCAGCATCCTCGTTCTCTTCGGAGTCCTCCTTGGCATCGTCCACTGCCGTGAAGAAGTCGTGCTCCGTCTCCACGGGGTGAGTGGAAATCGCGTGCGCAACCTGGCAGGAAGCGTCGATGTTCAGGTCGGTGTCCTCGGCCACCATACGTCCGAACAGGGCCATGTCGATTGCGTGGTCCTCCTTGAAAATGGCCTTGGCCATCTTCGCGTCCACCTTCTCCTCCTGCTCCTCGGCAGCAACCGCAAGTCGGGCCAAGCGGTCGACCTGGGAAGGGGAGAGGAAGAGGAGGTAGCCCGACTCCGGGGTGCCATCCTTCTTGTTCTTGGGCGGCTCCACCCTGATCTTGGCTGCCGCGAACACGCCCTTGGCCAGCTCCTCAGCCTTTCCTGCCAGGTCGGGGTCCTGAGCGGCGATGCGGGAGGCCACCAGTTCAACGACGCGCTTGGTGCGGATGCCAACCTCGGTGGGGTCCAATCGGGTCTCGAAGAACTGCCGGGTGGCCCGCTTCCACGACTGAGAGGAAACCCGTAGGCGCCGAACACCGCCGTAAACGGCGGTCTTAGGAGAGCCAGAATCGTCGCGATTCACGCACGACGGCGGCAGGTTCTGAAGGATGTGCAGGTCAACAAAGGTAGTCATGTCAGTGCTCCAAGTCGTTGGAAGGGGAAGGGGAAGTTGTAGAAGAGGAGAGCTGAACGGGCGGGAGCGCAGCGAACTCGCGAGCCCACGTCAGCCGCATGGCGCTGGCGCCACCGGGAGTCTGGAAACGAACCAAATCGCCGGCCAGAAGGACATAGTCCATGGGAATGCCCTTGGCGCGCAGAAGTGAGGAAAAGGTCTTCAGGTGGTGGCGCAGTTCCGTGATCGTGGAAGACGTTACAAGGGCGTTGAAGCGCGCCCTCAGCGAATCGTTCTCGTCGGTCCCTGTCCCGACTAGTGCACGAGCCGCGTGCCCCAAGCCCTGGTCGCGGACATGCATCGGTTCCGACCTGGATTGCTGATGCACCGCGTAAAGGGTCAGCGCGGTGTGAACCGCAATCTCCTCCCAAGTTGGTTCGTCTCCAGCACCAGTCGGAACCTCGACCGAAGTGAGATGCCAGATGGCCGGAACGTCCCCGGGAGAGCTGGGTACTGCTTTACGGAGCTGTGCTAACTCCGCCCTGGCACGTGACTCACCCTCCAAGTACCGGCGCTGAAGCCCGCGCTCGCCTTCGAGGACCCTGCTGGCCGTCTCGACAGTCTTGTTGCCAAACGGCCTCCTACTTTTGCGGGGCGGGGGGTCGCCCGGAGTCACCGCTGTATTGCCCGGATCGAGGGTGGTCATGCCGTGGTCCTTTCTGTCTCGTTGGTGGATGATTTCTCTTGGGTGGGGTACGGGATCCCCTTGCGCAGTGCCGAACGGAAGAATGCCAAAGCTTTGCCGGCATCCATGCGGGCGTCGCCGGTTCCTCGACCGGCGAAGGCCGTAGCGGGGATCGCTGCAGTTAGGTCCAGGCTTTGCCGGTTGGCCTCACGATGCAACAAAGTCCGCCAAGCGTCGCGGGCCTTTGCCTGGTCAGTCTTCTCGAGCGAGGCAAGCCAGCTGGGAAACTCCTGGTCCAGAACCGCATACATCGCCGCCCTGGCCGCATCGCCTGCGGCACTGGCCTTGTCTGGCTCTGCACCGCATGCTTTGGCAAGGTTGGCTGCAAGATTCCGGATTGCAAAGGCAGCCAGATCCGCCTCAGACATCGCGTCGCGGACGCAGGTGATCAGCGGGGAATCGCGGCGAATCAGCTTGGTAGGCAACTGCAGGGAGTCGTTAATGAGCTCGTCGATTACTGACTCGTTAGAACCGTACTCAATGCCGGTAGCGACTACATGTACCAGGCCCTGAACAGGAACAACTTCCTCACTAACAAGAACTTGGTAGAAATCGAGGATCGCTGGTGGCCTAAACTGGGAGCCGCCGTCCTTCCCAGCCACTTCCGGGCTCAGCTGAGAAACCAGAGAAGGCAGTCCGCGCCAGAACGCCTGCTCCTTAGAATGCTTGCGCGGCATGTAGACCTTAGTCTTGAACTTGGTACTCTGCGGCTTTGAGTACCGCCACGCAGTCATCGGCTCGACGCTGAATCGGTTCTGCGGCGTGGCCTTGTCACCGTTACCCAGAAACAGCCCGTGCACACGGTGTTCGTCGCCATGCAGGAGCACTCGACGGGTCTGCCACGTGTAGCACGCCACTGGTCCGGTTGGCGGCAACGATTCCGCTCCCGCCGGCCCACTCGGTTCACGCTCCCAGGGGGGCAAATCTGCTGTCTCGGAAACGCTGTGCATGTCCGGGACCTTCTTGCACACCACCGTGTTGAGCAGGAGAGTCTTGGCCAGGTTCTCGCCTTTCACGTAGACGACGCCAATCTGTCCAGTCCAGCCGGGCCCGATCGGATACCCCTTGCCACCCTTGACCGCTGGGTCTCCTTCCGCGCCGCTGCGAATGCCTGAAGGATCAAAAGAATGTACGTGCACCAGCCAGCGGGCGGCCTCGGCCCAACTGATGCTCTTGAGCCCTCGACCGCGCCGAGTGGTGAAGAACGGCTCCCCGTTGGGCACATCTGCAATCAGCTTTTCCAACCCCGAAATAGCTCCTGAGGAACTCCGAATCCCCGCTACCTGGAAGAACGGCGCAACCGGGTCACGAAGGTCGAAACGAGGGCGGTGCTCCGCCAGGTAGGCGGTGGCTGCGCTTCTAAGAACATCTGGAGCCGCCCAGGCTCGCTTCCACTCTTTGACGGTCTTCGGCCCCCCCAGCGCTCGGTGGCAGATCGCCAGTAGCAAGCGCAGGATGGCTACGTCCTGGCTGGCCAGCTCACCGGTGATGGCAGCGATTTGTTCTGCCTGCTCGAAGGCCTCCTGAAGGGAAACCTCCCCTGTGTTTCCGTCCAGGTAGGTCACACGTATCCACGGCTTGTCGACCAGGTTGAAAGAGCTGCTCATTCCGTGCCCGCCTCCATCAGTCCAAACTCAGGTGAGTATTCCAAGGTCTTTCCGGCCAGAGTGGCTCGCCCGTCAGTGAGCAATAGGAACAGTTGCCCTCGCAAGGCGGGCTCTACCTGCCACTCAGTTTGTACCCACTTTTCTAGCTCAGCTATGGAGTTATCCAAAAGCGACCCGCGAGAAAAAGTGAAGGGAAGACGAACTGCGGATAGTGCCATCGCCTCCACAACCTCCCGTTCGGGAACCCGGTCAGTTGGGACTGGGCAGGCTGGCACGTCAGAGCTCGGTAGGGTGTAGTACTCCTCTTGGCCTCCTACCAGGCGCTTGTCCAGCAGGATCACCTCCAAAGAGTCCTCTCCGTCCCTGACCTGGGCGCGGCCGGCCTCGTCGTCGGCAATTGCGTGTGTGTTCAACCAGCCAGTTAACCCTGCCCCGTTGTCTACGTCAGGCTCCGCCAGGAGGTAGCTATGCGCTGAGTTTTCTAGTAGCTGTGCCTTCTTGTTCCACTCCGCGCGGGCGGAGTCCACCAGCTCGACCCAATGAGCCGGTACGCGTGCGGTGTCGCCGTATACCTCCTCAATGAGGGTACGTACGTCGTCGGGCACAACCACCGGTTTCCCCTCAGCGATTAGTCGGTCCAGGCAGGCCGCAGTGAGCAGGAGATCCTGCGCGCCGTAAATTGCGCGAGCGCCGCCCTCCAGGCTGGGACTCGAGCTCGCCGTGGAGGGGAGATAGTCGACGTAAGCAACTGGGGTGGCGAGCTTGGGAGGGCGTGGGCGCACGTGCCGATGCAGGCGTCCCATTCGCTGCAACACCAGGTCTATCGGGGCCAGGTCGGTAATAAGCAGGTCGAAGTCGACATCGAGGGACTGTTCAACTACCTGAGTGGCCACCACTATGGAACGGTGCGGGCGCTGTGGCTTTGACCGAGGAGGCCCGAACGCGCGCAGTAGGTTCCTATCACGCTCCTGCCGATGGGCGATAGTGAACCTCGCGTGGTGGAGAGAAACGTCGTCACCGAAAACCGCCTTGAGTTCGAGGTAGGTGTCCTGGGCGCGCTTCACGGTGTTGCGAACGATGAGGGCGCAACCGCCGTCGGAGAGCTTGTCATCGAGTAGCGGTACCAGACAGTCCTTGCCTAGGCGTGCCACACCGGTGGTGCTTTGTCTGCCGCTAGAGTTCAGGTCTTCGGTTCTCGAGCCGGTGGCACTGATCGTTAGCAGCGCTGGGAAACCAATTCGTGTCGGCGGAGGGGAGTCGACATCGTCGGGTAGTTCGCCTGCAGCTAGTTCGATCCCCCGCCCATAAGCCGCCGCAAGCTCACCACAGCGCTTCTGGGAGAGCGTGGCCGATAGGAGCGCCACCGGCACCCCGTAGTTGGCCAGCCAGGTGAGCACCCGGTCTAGGTAGACGTTCATGTAGGTGGAGTAAGAGTGCACCTCGTCAACGATCACCACCTTGCGGGACAGGCCAAGGTGGCGCATCGCCAGGTGCGGGGAACGCATCGCACCGAATAGCAGATGATCGACTGTGGTGACAACGAAGTCAGAGAGCATCGCCTTCTTGTTGCCGTTAAACCAGGCCGTGATCGCTACATCCGGGTGAGGCAACGCAACGCGTTTGCCTCCGTGGCGCAGGTCTGGCAAAGGCTCGTCCCTGCCGACCTCCTGGGGCATGGGCATAACCGGGGAGAGCCCGATTTCTCCGCCGACACTGCCGAGTAGACGATCCCTGATTTCGTACCCAGCTCGGCGGAGCTTTCTGGCAGCTTTATTCAAGCGTGCGCGTCCATGCAGCAGGTTCGCGCTGTAGCTCGAGGGAGCACCACGCTCGCCGTAGTGCTCCTGGATGCGCATCAGCCACGCAAGCTCGCGGGCGAACATGGCATCAGCGGTGGCTTGTGTAGGCAGCGCGAACAGGACACCCGACCGACCGGTCCGTGCGGCCAGCACCTCCGCAGCCATCAGGGCAGCTTCGGTCTTCCCACCGCCCGTCGACTCCTGAATCACCATGAGGCCAGGCAACTCCATGGTTCGGGCCGCTTCCACCACCCGTGCCTGCACGTCGGTGGCGCGCGCGCCGTCAGGAAGGGAGAAACGAGACTGCAGCAGCTCGTCCGGGGATTCTCCCAGATCCAGCGGTCGCCACGGCGTTGGCAGCTCCAGTTTCTGCACAGCGGCCTCAACACGAACTGCGTGAGCTGAAGGGGGCAGCAGTGCGGCGGCGTCGTCCATCTCCGGCATCGTGGGGAAGTAGACCTCGCTAGAAGCAAGCCAGTCGGCCACGATCACCAGACCGGACAGGGCGGCTAGGAAAGGCTGGCTCCATTCGCGTCCGCGCCAGTGGGAAAGAAGAGAGGTGGCGCCGGTGCGGGTGGTGACGAAATCCAGTATCTCTGCCCGTGCTTCTTCCCAGGTCTTGGCACCAAAGAGATGTGGCCGCAGGCCGTTGATGAGCTCGTTGACCTTTGCCAAGGTGGGAGGAAGGCCGTGGTGAGAACCGACCACCGAGGTGAGTGCTCGAGTTTGGCGCCTGGTCCAGCCGTGCGCGGCATTGAGCCAATTGCTGAGGCAAATCTGCCCTGCTACCGCGTGGGGCGCCTCGCGGCGCTCGTTGCGATCAATCACGTCTGACTTCAGCCCGGCCTCCTGCATCACGTCGTACAGGCGGGGGACCTGCTGCGCGAACGCGGGGGTTGCCTTGCCGATGTCGTGCGTTGCGCCCATCCAAGCGGCCAGCGCGGCGAATTCCTCTAGGGGTGGCAGCCCGGTGGTGGAGTCGGCGAACTCGCGTGCCAGAATGTCCGGCACGGTGGGGCCGTACCAGTTGAGCGCCAGGTGCCGCGCTACGGCCGCCGTGTCGAGCAGGTGCAGCCAGAGGGGGAGCCAGCGGGTGCTTGCCGGGTCGTAGCCGGACTTTGCCCACACTGACCTGGCGGCGGCGGAAAGTGGCGCGTCGGCCGCTGCGGGGATTTCTGGCGAACGAGTCATGGGGACAGTGTGCCCGCAGTCACCAACATTCGAAGCTGCGGCACCCCGCGAGATCGCACCCGGCCCGCACCCGGCCCTCGCCCGGCCGCCCCCGGCCCGCACCCGGCCCTCGCCCGGCCGCCCCCGGCCCTCGTCCGCCCCCCGGCCCCGCCCGCGAATACGAAAAAGCCCCGAGTTTCCTCGGGGCTGTTCGTGGCTCCGACCGGTGTCGATCCGGTGACCTTTCGATTTTCAGTCGAACGCTCTACCAACTGAGCTACAGAGCCTTAATGCTCCACAGCCCGGTGAAGTCACCGGGCAGTTTCGCATCCGCGACCCCGACGGGACTTGAACCCGCGACCTCCGCCGTGACAGGGCGGCGCGCTAACCAACTGCGCTACGGGGCCTTGTTGGTACAAGACCTTGACTCTGTCGTACCCCCAACGGGATTCGAACCCGTGCTACCGCCGTGAAAGGGCGGCGTCCTGGGCCGCTAGACGATGGGGGCCAGAGCCGCTCCGCCGGGCGAAGCGCCCTTTGGAACGTGGATTAGCTTAGAGGCAAAAGTTCCTGGAGGGCAAATCGTCTCCGGGTGAGACGGGACACAGGCGACTTTTGGCCTGAGATGGTCCGTTTGGGCGGGGTTTTCCGCGCCGGTGAGCTTGGGGGTGGGAGGATGGGGCGGTGATTGACGTGCCGGATGATGTGTTCGACGCCGCCGTCGAGGAGGCCTTGCAGCAGATCCCTGACGGGTTGCTGAGCAGGCTGGACAACGTGGTGGTGTTGGTGGAGGACGAGCCCACCGAGGAGCAGCTGGAGTCTGCCGAGCCGTTTTGGTGCGAGGAGTGCGGTGAGGAGCACGCCGATGACCTGCTTGGTCTCTACGAGGGCACGCCGCTGACAGAGCGTGGCGACTATTGGGGTGCGGGCGCGTTGCCGGATCGCATCACGATCTTCCGTGGCCCGCTTAAGCGCATGTGTGAGGATCGGGAGGAGTTGGTGGAGGAGATCGCGGTGACGGTGGTTCACGAGGTCGCCCACCATTTCGGCATCGAGGACGATCGCCTGCACGAGTTGGGGTGGGGGTAGTGGGCCGACGTTCCGCCCGCCGCCCCTAGGGTTGCCGCTTTGCTCTGCGCCGCTTGATTGGGGGCCGACGTTCCGCCCGCCGCCCCCTCTGCCCGCCCTGCTCGCTTGTCGGCGGCTAGGTCCCCTCGCGGCGCCGGTAGGAACCGGCGCCTCCCGGGCGGTGGCGCTGGGCCGGACCTAGACTGGGCGCATGCCCGCCGCGATTCCGCTTCCCGTTTTTGCTGCAGATCTGGCTGTGTTTCGACTGCCCGCTTCGCTGCTGGAGTTCGGTTTGCCGATTCTGATTGGCGCGGTGGTTGGCGCCGGCGTGGGCCTGGCCGTCTACATGGTGTGGAAGGTGGGCACGCTGCGGCGTCACCAGGCGGCGCCGTCGCGGCGGTTGCGCCTGCCGATGCTGCTGCTGGGCATGTCCGTGGGCGCGTTTGCGGTGTTGAACGTGACGCGGGCGGCGCGTCCGCTGGCGGTGGAGCCGCATTGGGTGGAGTTGGTCTCTCACTTCTTGCTGGTGTGCGCGATCGCGGTGGCGACCTGGCTGGTGGCGCGCCTGATCGTGCACGCGGAGCAGCGGGTGGTGGCGTTGAGTGTGGACGACCCGCTCACGGCCCGCCGGCGCACCACGCAGGCGCAGATGATTCGCCGGGTGGCGGTGGCGATTGTGAGCGTGGCTGGCACGGTGGCGATCATCATGACGTTCCCGGGGGCGCGCACGGCGATGACGTCGGTGCTCGCGTCGGCGGGTTTGATCTCGCTGGTGGCGGGCTTGGCGGCGCAGTCCAGTTTGGCGAACCTGTTCGCGGGCCTGCAGTTGGCGTTTACGAACGCGGTGCGGGTGGGGGACACGGTGACTATCGAGTCGAACACGGGCAAGGTGGAGGAGGTGACGCTGACCTACGTGGTGTTGTCCGTGTGGGACGGGCGCCACGTGGTGGTTCCCTCCACGCTGTTCATCAAGACGTTCTTCGAGACGCGGTCGCGGCACGGCGAGGACGGGATTGGGCAGGTGTTCGTGGACGTGGATTGGCGGGTGCCGGTTGAGTTGGTGCGCGCCGAGGCGCGTAGTTTCCTGGAGTCTTGCGAGTTGTGGGATGGCCGGGAGTGCGCGGTGGAGGTGACGGACGCCAAGGGCGGCAGCGTGGAGTTGCGCCTGCTGGTTTCGGCCGCGACGCCGGGCGACGTGTGGAAGCTGCGCTGCCAGTTGCGCGAGCACGTGGTGTCCTGGTTGCAGCAAAATGCCCCCACGAGTTTGCCGCGCACTCGCGTGGAGGGCGCGATTGAGAGGGAGAGCTGAAATGACTTTTGATTCTGTGTCCGACGACGCCTTGGCTGCCGCCCCCAACCCGGGGCCCGATTCTGGTGAGGCCGGGGAGGGGCAGGACTTTCCGGTCACGGAGGCGCAGTGGCGGGCCCGGTTGAGCCCGCTGGCCTACCACGTGCTGCGGGAGGCCGGCACTGAGCGGCCGCACACGGGCGAGCTGCTGCACGAGGACCGTGAGGGCACCTACTCTTGCGGCGGTTGCGGGGCCCAGCTGTTCGATTCGTTGACCAAGTTCGATTCGCACTGTGGTTGGCCGTCGTTCTACGCGCCGCTGGACGGCGGCGCGGTGAGGCTGTTGGAGGACCGCAGTCACGGGATGCTGCGCACGGAGGTGCGCTGCGCCCGGTGCGACTCTCACTTGGGGCACGTCTTCCCGGATGCCCCGCAGACTCCTACGGGTAACAGGTTCTGCATGAACTCTGTGTCGCTTCAGTTCAAGCCGCTGTAGTGAGGGCCGGCGGGACTCGCCGATGGGGGCGGGTTCCGGGCGGGTTGATGCGGCTGGGAGCTGGCTGTGGGGCCGGCCCGCTTCGGCGGGCCGGCCCCACCTTTATGTCGCGAACGTCAGCTCGGATCGCGCGCCGTGTGATTGTGCACACTGGACGCTGCGCGGCTCCGCGTGGCCTTCCCGCATTTTCTTGAGCAATGCCACGTTTTCCCTGTGCCTTTGTTCCCAGGCACCCCTCTTTGTGAGGACTATTCTCAACTCCGTAGCCCAGGTTAGGCTACGCTCACTGACTACGTCTCGCCGAACAATAAGTTACGGTGATGTCGAAAGGGGAACTTATGAAGTACGCAAGGCTCATGCGCGGCGCCGTTGCCGTTGCTGCTGGCTCTGCCCTCCTGCTGGCCGGCTGCAGCGCCAAGAGCGACCAGAAGCCGGCTGCCGACGGCGGCGCCGCTTCCGAGAGCCTGGACGTCTTTGCCACCACCGGCTACCTGGCCGACGCGGTGAAGAACATCGCGCCCGACGCCAACATCACCACGATGGTCGGCCCCGGTGGCGACCCGCACACCTACCAGCCCACCACCAAGGACCTGGAGACCATGCAGGCCGCAGACCTGACCGTGTGGACCGGTCTGCACATGGAGGCCCAGATGCTGGACCAGCTGGAGGGCCTGGGCGACAAGCAGATCGCCGTCGGCGAGATGCTGCCGCAGGAGAACCTGCTGGACTGGCCCGAGACCGACGACAAGGGCAACCCGCTGCACGACCCGCACATCTGGAACTCCCCGGACAACTGGATCCTGGTCACCGGCTACATCGCCGACAAGCTCGCCGAGGTGGACCCGGCCAACGCCGAGACCTACAAGACCAACGCCAAGAAGTACCAGGACGAGATCGCCACGGCCAAGGCCGACGCCGAGAAGGCCTTCGAGGGCCTGGCCACCCGCGTGCTGGTCACCGGCCACGACGCCTTCAACTACCTGGGCGCCTCCTTCAACCTGGAGATCCACGCCACCGACTTCGTCTCCTCTGAGGCACAGCTCTCCGCTGCGGACATCGACGCGCTGGCCAAGATGGTCGCGGAGAAGAAGGTCCCGGTCATCTTCCAGGACAACCTGGCCAACCCCCAGGCCATCCAGCACCTGCAGGAGGCCGTGAAGAAGGCGGGCTGGGACGTCCAGATCAGCGACAAGGAGCTGTTCGCTGACTCCCTGGGCGCCGAGGAGGGCGTTGACACCTACCTGGGCGTCTTCAAGCACAACGTCGACGCAATCGTGGAGGCGCTGGGCGGAAAGTGAGGCCGCTCAGCGACGGGTAAGCGGGGCCCTCGGGCCCTCCAACCCCCGCGCGGCCACCCTTGTTGGAGGGGGGTGGCCGCGCGGCTCCGGCGCAACAGCGCCAACACCCCTCCACCGAAGGAGGATGGAAGTGTCCAACACGTCCGCTAACACTGGGGGCCGCGCGGTAGACGCGACGGCCGCTGCGGCCAACGTCGTCCAATCCGGCTCCCCGGCCGCCACGCCGCCCAGCGAGGCCATCGCCTGCAAGGTGCGCGGCCTCACCGCCGCCTACCACAGCGCGCCGGTGCTCACCGACATCGACCTGGACGTCCCCACGGGCGTGATCATGGGCGTGGTTGGCCCCAACGGCGCCGGCAAGTCCACCCTCCTCAAGTGCATCCTGGGCCTGCTCACCCCGGTGCGCGGCGAGGTCGAGTTCTTCGGCAAGCCGCTTTCCACCGTGCGCTCCCGCGTGGCCTACATGCCGCAGGCCGCCAGCGTCGACTGGGACTTCCCGGCCACCGTCCTGGACGTGGTCACCATGGGCACCTACGCCAGCCTGGGCCTGCTGAAGTGGCCCGGCCGCAAGCAGAAGGACGCCGCCCGCAAGGCCCTGGAGACGGTGGGAATGAGCGAGTTCGCAAACCGTCAGATCGGCCAGCTCAGCGGCGGCCAGCGCCAGCGCGTCTTCCTGGCGCGCGCCCTGGTGCAGGAGCCCGACCTGTACTGCATGGACGAGCCCTTCGCCGGCATCGACGCCAAGAGCCAGGGCGCGATCCTGGACGTGCTGCGCAGCCTGCGCGAGCAAGGCAAGACCGTCATCCTGGTTCACCACGACCTGGCCACTGTGGGCCAGTACTGCGACCACGTGGCGCTGCTCAACCGCCGCCTGATCGCCTCGGGCACCACCGCCCAGGCCTTCACCCGCGAGGCCATCCAGGCGGCCTACGAGGTCCCCGCGCTCGACGAGTCCTTCCTCTCCTTCGCGGTGGGAGAGTAAATGAGCATCGCGGAATTCCTTGCCTCCTACACCTTCCGGATGGTGCTACTGGGCACCACCGTTATTGGTGTGGTTGCAGGCGCGCTGGGCTGCTTCGCCTACCTGCGCAAGCAGTCACTCATCTCTGACGTGGTCAGCCACTCGGCGCTGCCGGGGACGCTGGGCGCCTTCCTGGTCGCCGTGGCGCTGGACCTGGACGGCCGCAACCTGGTGACCTTGACGGTGGGCGCCGTGGTGGCGGGCACCCTAGCTGCGGTGCTGACCAACTACATCCGCAGCCATTCCAAGCTTCCGATCGACGCCGCCATGGTGGTAGTACTCACCGTCTTCTTCGGCGTCGGCATGGTGATGATGCGGATCATCACCAACGGCCGGTACAAGGGCAAGGGCGGTATCCAGGACTACCTGTTTGGAAACGCCTCCCACCTCACCCAGGCAGATCTCATCACCTCTCTGGTGGTTGGAGGCATTGCGCTGGCGATCATGCTGTTGCTGTTCAAAGAGTTCTCCCTGCGGGCTTTTGACGCCGCGCACGCGAGCGTGATCGGCCTGAAGGGCAAATGGCTGGACCTGGCTCTCTTCGCCGCCATCGTGGCGGCCACCGTGATTGGTGTGAAGGCGGTGGGCCTGGTGCTGATGGTGGCCTTTGTGGTCATGCCGCCCGCTACCGCAAGGCAGTGGACCAACTCGCTGCCGTCCATGGTCGTCCTGTCCGCCTTCCTGGGCGGTCTGGGCAGCGCGATCGGCGCCTACGTCTCCGTCTCCGCCGGCAACGTCCCCACCGGCCCGGTGATCGTGGTGGTCCTGTCCGTGTTCTTCCTGTTCTCCCTGCTGGCCGCGCCGCGCCGTGGCCTGGTGGCCCGCTGGATCGCCCGCAACCAGCTGCGCCGCCGGAGGGACGACGTTGCCGCCCGCCCCGCCGCGCCCATCCCGGCCGGTGCGATGGCGGCCGCAGGGGAGCGAGCTGAGGGGAAGGCAAGGCTATGAGCTACACGACCGGCGTACTCCTGCTGGCCATCGTCACGGCCCTGGCGGCCTCGCTGCCCGGCGTCTTCGTGGTGCTGCGCCGCGAATCCATGCTGGTGGACGCGATTGCGCACGCCGTGTTCCCCGGCATCGTGGTGGGCTTCTACTTCACCCACGACCTGGACTCCCCGCTGCTGGTGGCCGGCGCGGCCCTGGCCGGCCTGGCCGTGGTGCTGGGCAGCGACTGGCTCACCCGCACCCGCCTAGTCACTGGCGACGCCCCGCAGGGCCTGCTCTTCCCGGCCCTGTTCAGTGGCGGCGTGATCCTGGTGACCTCCGACTTCGCGCACATTCACCTAGACGTGCACGCGGTGCTGGTGGGAGACCTGAACCTGGCGGCCTTCAAGCACCTGTTCGTCAACGGGCAGAGCATCGGCCCCGAGTACCTCTACGTCATGCTGGGCGTGCTGGCGATCAACGCGATCGCGATCGCCCTGCTGCTGCCACGCCTGAAGGTGGCGACCTTCGACAGCGAGTTCGCCCGCGTGGCCGGGCTGCGCACCGGCATGCTCGGCACGGTCTTCATGTTCCTGGTGGCCGTCACCGTCACCGCCGCGTTCAACGCGGCCGGCGCGATCCTGATCCTGGCCCTGGTGGTCATCCCGGCCGCCGTGGCCGCCCTGCTCACCAAGCGCCTGGGGTCGATGATCCTGGTGACGCTGCTCGTGGCCGGGCTGGGCGCCTGGGCCGGCTTCGAGATGGCGTACTCGCTGAACGTCGCCACCTCTGCGGGCATGAGCGTGTTCTACGGCGTCATCTTCGCCATCGCGTTCGGGTCGGTGCAGGTGCGCAACTGGTGGCGCCGCAGGCGGCTCCACGGCCAGCTGGGCCAGGAGGAAACCGCCCAGGCTGCGGGCGCTGCGGGTGCCGGGGCCGCCGCAGTGGCGCGCGCGGCGCGCGCCTAGGTTTCGCAGAACGTAGGGCCGGGGGCCGGGCGGATCATCCGCCCGGCCCCCGGCGGCGTTTTCGAGCCGATAGGTGGTGCGCCCCGAGGTGCGCAGGGGGCTGGGTGGCGCGGTCCAGCGGGCCAAACGCGTCAGCGGCCCGCCCCCGAGGTACACCGAGAGCACGCGAGCCTGCATCCACAGCCGCAGCTGCGGCCCCGGCCGCGCTCAGATACCAGCTCCCTATCCGAGCGGAGAGACGAAGATCGACTCCAGCAACGGCTTGCCCAGGGGGAGCGGCTCGCGTCCCTCCGTCGCCAGGATGGCGGTGCCGGAGAAGGGCGGGCCGTCGGAGGCCGTCACCACGGTCCCAACGCCAATCCCGTTGGTGCTCAAATGGCGCAGGGCGGCGGCGTCGTCGTCCGAAATGCGCTCCACGCGCACCGGCGTCCCAAACTCGACCTCGCTCAGCGAGACCGCCTCCAGCGAGGGCAGGGTGCCGTCGGCGGAGGGGATGGGATCGCCGTGCGGGTCGCGCACCGGGTGACCCAGCGCGGCGTCGATCCGCTCGATGAACAGGTCGCTCACCGCGTGCTCCAGGGCCTCGGCCTCGTCGTGCACCTCATCCCACGTGTAACCCAACTGCCACACCAAGTAGGACTCCAGCAGCCGGTGCCGGCGCACCATCTCCACCGCGTAGCGCCGCCCCAGCGGGGTAAGCGTGATCGCGCCGTAGGGGGCGTGACGCACCAGCCCCAACGCCGCGAGCTTACGCACCGCGTCAGAGGTCGACGACAAGCGCACTTGCACGCGCGCCGCGATAGCGGACGTGGTCACGGGATCGTCGCTCCACTCCTGAAGGGACCAAATGGCCTTCAGGTAGTTCTGGAAGCTGCTAGAAAGATCCGAAACCGGCATAGGTTCAACGTAGCACTAGCCGCTAGTGTTGCTCTCGCCGAAGCCACGACCTGGAAGCGGGCGGATTCGCGCGATTCGCGCGCAGCCGCGCGTCTGGCAGGGCCCCGCCGGAGGAGCCCGCGTGCAGCGCGGTCCACGCGCGTGTAACGGGGTGCGTCTGGGGGTAGTCGGGGCATTCGCGGTTAACGGCGGCGTTTGCAGTTTGCGGTGGGGCATTCGCGGTTTGCGGTAGGGCATTCGCGGTTAGCGCAGTGCGTTCCCGGCAGGCGCCCGTCCCGGCGGCGGCAGACCCCCGACCACCCGAAGGAGGCGCAGCAATGGAACAGGTAGAGCCCCAAGGCATCGAGCACGTCGTGGAAATCCCGCCGCCCGTCCTGCCCGTGCCGGGCGAGGTCGCCGAGCAGGGTGCGCCTTGGCAAGGCGGGGTGCAGGGTGTGCCTTTGCAAGGCGGGGTGCAGGGCGCGGCTGTTCAAGGCGGGGTGCAGGGTGCCGCTGTTCAGGGCACCGACCCGGGAGAGCGCGATTCTCTACCGGAAGAACGAAAGGACTGGGAGGGCGGGCAGCCTGGAAGCGACACCGGGGACCTCCTAGCCCAGGGAGCCTGGGGGATCCCGGCCGCGAGCGGAGCCGCACTACTGCCGGATCCCGCCGCCGCGAACTCCGCGCGGGAGCAGGACCAGGAGCGACGGCGCGCCGCCGGTGAAGCCGGGGCCCGCAGCGGCGAGTTCTTCTACAAGCCGGGCTTCTGGCTGGCCGTGGCGGTGGCGGCCGGCGCCATGGCCGTCTTCCTGGTGGCGAGCAACCTCTAACCAGCTTTGGGGCGGCGGCGGCCAACGCCCCGGTGGTGGGAGACGGGGATGCTCCCGAGTGCGCGCCGGGTGCGTGCCCGGCGCGGGTCCAATTGAGGATTGGGCAGCGGTCACGTCCCGTGAGGTTCCGTGTGTCTGCATACTGCGGGTCCAATTGAGGATTGGTCATCGGTAACGTCCCGTGAGGCTTCGAGAGTCTGGCTAGTGCGGGTTAAACCGACTTTGCGGTGCGCTGAGCCGGCTCCGGGGCGGGTGCCTGCCTAGCGCGGGTCCAACCTTTGCAGTGTCAGGGGGGCCGCTGTGTGGAGGCGCCGCCGGCGACGGGCGGCCACTGATCAAATACGCGGTTGGGGTGCTCGTCCCCGAGTTCGCGACTGCCGGGCATTTGTTACGCGCTGGGTGTGACCGCCGGCGGCGGGGGTGGCGTCGGGTGGCGGGTGTGTCTCTTAACGTGGTGGCGACCTGCCTGGCTGAGAGCCGACTCCAGGTTGGGTTGTGCGCGGGCCGTAGGCCTAGGGCGGCTTTGCGGCTACACTGTTCCCTTGGTTTCACCAGCCAACAAGCCCCTATAGCTCAGTCGGTAGAGCAGCGTCCTTTTAAGTCGTGGGTCGTAGGTTCGAGTCCTACTGGGGGCACCGGAAGAAGTCCCGGGAATTCGCCAAGGATTCCCGGGACTTCGCTCGTCTCCCCGTCCACCCCCGGCTACGCGCGCAGGTGGCATGCCCGGCCGGGCGCAACCGGGTTCGCGGCAATCGCCGCCGGGGCCGCCGATGCCGACCCGGCCCGAGCGGGCCCGACCCGACCATGCCCAGCGCCCGGCCGAGTCCGACCTGGCCGAGTCCGCCCCGGCCTTGCCCAGTGCCCGGCTGCGAGCTACTGCCGAAGGGTTCTTGCGCAAACGATTGAGGGGATAGTGCACCTCTCGTAGGGTTGGTGCACCTCTCGTGGGTTTAGTGAACCAGTCGTAGGCCTACCCGGTCGGGTAACCCCTCAATAGGTGCACCAAAAGCTCCAGAGGTGCACCAAAGGCTCAATAGGTCGATTAACCCCACAATCGTTTGCGCAACCCCGGCCGGTCCGCTCCCCGGATCGGGCCGTGCACACGAATGGCGGGTGGGGCGGGGCGGCCGGTGGAACGTCGTCCATGGTGGGTACTGGGCCGCGCGGCGAAGTAGCCACCGGTCCGCACGGCGAGCGCTGGAGCCGGTCGGGCATATGCGCGGGCGGGGGAAGACCGCTCGAAGGGCCGAGGCTGGCTGCCGACTCCGGGGCATTGCGCGGGCGGGGGAAAGACCGCTCGAATGGCTTCAGCCGGCTACCGACGGGGGCGGGGCATTGCGCGAGCGGTTGAGGCGGGGTCGGCCGGCTACCGACTCCGGGGCATTGCGCGAGCGGCTGAGCCTTTGTTGCAGCTTTCGAGCCTTTCTTGCAGCGTCTGAGCCTTTGCGCGACCTGTTGAGGCGGTAATCGGCGTCGTAGCGCCACAAGAGGTGCAAGAAAGCTACAACCGGTGCAACAAAGGCTCAACGAGAACAACAAAGGCCCAACCGTTTGCGCACATCGGCCCAGCCCCGGGCGCGCGGTCGACCGGGCCCGGCTGCGGTCGAAGCTCTGGTGGAGGTGTCCGTGGGGGAGGTGGTGTTGGGGGTGGAGGAGGAGAGCAAGCCGCCCGCGCCCCGGCCCCGCCACGTGCCCGCCCCACCCCCGGGCCCGGGCGCGGCAGCGGCGCGTGCGAACCGCCCTTTTCCCCTGACCGGCTGCGAGTTCGCGTGGGAGGGGTCACAATTGAGGGGAGGAGTGCGCGGCCAGCCCGGCCGCCCGCCCCTTGCCCGACCAGAAGGAGGCCAACGATGACCGAGCCCATGCGGCCCCGCCGCCCCGCGATCCTTGAGCCTGCCGACGCGGAGGCGATCCGCGGCGAGGAAGACCCGGCCCTGGTTGCCGAGGCCGCCGCGCTCTCCGCCGCCGCAACCATCAACGCCTGCCCGCTGCCCACGGACATCTCCGACGACGCCCGCGAGCTGCTGGACCACGCCGGGGACGCCGGGTTGAGCGCCCTGGCGGCGTTGTGGGCGCAGTCGCCCGCCTCCACCACACCGGGCACGCTGTGGCGCCTCTACCTGCTGCACGAGTGGTGGCAGTCGGCGCCCGAGCGCGTCGGCCAGGCCACTCGCAGCGTCGGCATCGACCCGTCCAGCGTTTTCGTGCAGCTGACCTCGCTGTTCAGCGCCGGCGCCCCCAGCTTCCCGGCCGTCCTGCGTGCGTGCGCCCACCTCACCGAGGCGCTCAGCACCCTGGACCAGGACGCCCTGCCGCCGCTGCCGCTGCTGAGCATCCCGGCGCTGGCACAGGACCTTGCCCGCGCCTCCCAGCTGCAGTCTCGCGGCGCCCTGGAATAGGCCGGCCCCTCGAATAGACCGGCCCCGGGAATGGGCCAGTCCCTGGAATAGGCCGGCTGGCGCGGTGGGATAGCCAACTCATCCCGGTTGGCTGTCCCACCACACGCCCACCTTCTTCACCTTCTCTTTACTTCTGCCTGGAACGGTAAGCACATGGACACTCAGGATCCCCAGCCCGCTCAGCCCTACACGATCGAGCCCGCCGATCCCAAGGACTTCCTCACGGGTGAGGAAGTGGTGGACTACGAGGACAAGGACTTTGGCTCCGAGTCCGGCCTGATTCACCGACCCACGCCGCGAGACCTCTTCCCGCGCGGCGTCGTCTCGCCCGTCACCGTGGCAGCGGCCCCCACGCGTCCCGTCACCGTGGCAGCGGCCCCCGCGCGTCCGGTCCCCGTGCCAGCCGCCCCCGCGCGTTCGGCCCCCGCCGGGCAGGCCGTGGTGGCCGACGTCCCGCCTGCCGCCCCCTCCGCTGCGGCCAGTAGCGGTGCGGCCGGGGAGAAGGGGAAGGTGGGCGGAACGTCGGACAAGGAGGAGAAGAAGGAGGCCAAGGCGGAGAAGAAGGCCGCCAAGCGGGCCGAGCCGGAGCTGCCCACCAGCGACAAGAAGCCCAAGCACTTCCCGGACCGCTTCGCCAACCGGGAGCTCTCATGGCTGGCGTTCAACAAGCGCGTGCTGGAGCAGGCGGCGGACCACGACCTGCCGCTGCTGGAGCGGGCCTGGTTCCTCACCATCTTCTCCTCCAACCTGGACGAGTTCTACATGGTGCGGGTGGCCGGCCTGAAGCGTCGGATCGCCACGAACATCGCCACCCCCACCCACGGGGTCTCCCCGCGCCAACAACTGGACGCCATCACGGAGCGGGCCCAGGCCCTCACGGCCGAGCACGCCGAGCTCTACCACAGCGACATCAAGCCGGCCCTGGCCCGCGAAGGGATCGTGCTGACCAGCATCGACCAGCTGGACGCCACCGAGCACGAGCGCCTGCAGCTCTACTTCCGCAAGCAGGTGTTCCCGGTGCTCACGCCCCTGGCGGTGGACCCGTCCCACCCCTTCCCCTACATCTCCGGCCTCTCGCTCAACCTGGCCGTGATCCTGCGCAATCCGCGCTCCGGCAAGGAACACTTTGCGCGCGTGAAGGTGCCGCAGTCCCTGCCCCGCTTCGTGGAGGTTGACCCCGCCCACCTGCTGCGCGGCGAGGACGCGGCCCTGGAGGTCAGGGAGTCCGGCGCGGTCCCGCTGGAGGAGCAGGTGGCATTCGTGCCGCTGGAGCAGCTGATCGCCGCCCACCTGGACCACCTGTTCCCGGGCATGGAGATCGTGGAGCACCACGCCTTCCGCGTCACCCGCAACGAGGACGTGGAAGTGGAGGAGGACGACGCGGAGAACCTGCTCACCGCCATGGAGAAGGAGTTGATGCGGCGCCGCTTTGGCCCCGCAGTGCGCCTGGAGGTGGAGGACACCATCAGCCCGTACGTGCGCTCCTTCCTGGTCTCCCGGCTGGGCATCCGCCCCGAGGACACCTTTGTGCTGCCCGCCCCGCTGGACCGGCGCGGGCTGAACCAGATCCACGACCTGGACATCGCGCGGCTGAAATACCAGCCCTACGTGCCGGTCACCCCGAAGGGGATCGCCCCGGTGGAGTCCGCCCGGCCGGGGGACGTGTTCGCCGCCATCCGGGAGCGCGACGTGCTGCTGCACCACCCCTACGACTCCTTCGCCACCTCGGTGCAGCACTTCATCGCCACCGCGGCCGCCGACCCCAAGGTGCTGGCGATCAAGCAGACGCTCTACCGCACCTCCGGTGACTCGCCGATCGTGGACGCCCTGATCGAGGCGGCCCGCGCCGGCAAGCAGGTGGTGGCCATCGTGGAGATCAAGGCCCGCTTCGACGAGGAGGCCAACATCTCCTGGGCCCGCAAGCTCGAGCGGGCCGGGGTGCACGTGGTCTACGGCATGGTGGGCCTCAAGACACACTGCAAGCTCTCCCTGGTGGTGCGCCACGAGGGCGAGGTGCTGCGCCGCTACTGCCACGTGGGCACCGGCAACTACCACCCCAAGACCGCGCGCGGCTACGAGGACCTGGGCCTGCTCACCTGCGACACGGACGTGGCGCAGGACCTCACGCGCCTGTTCAACCAGCTCTCCGGCTACGCCCCCAGGGCCAAGTTCCACCGGCTCCTGGTGGCGCCGCTATCGGTGCGCCCCGGCCTGGTGGAGCGCATCGACCGGGAGATCGCCAACAAGAAGGCCGGCCTGCTCGCCTGGATCCGCATCAAGGTCAACTCCGTGGTGGACGAGGTGGTGATCGACGCCCTCTACCGCGCCTCCCAGGCCGGAGTGCCCGTGGAGGTGGTGGTGCGCGGCATCTGCGCCATCCGCGCCGGAATCCCCGGGCTGAGTGAGAACATCCGGGTGCGCTCCATCCTGGGGCGCTACCTGGAGCACTCGCGCATCTACGCCTTCGCCAACGGCGGCGAGACCGAGGTGTGGATCGGCTCGGCCGACCTGATGCACCGCAACCTCGACCGCCGCGTCGAGGCGCTGGTGCGCATCACCGAGCCCGGGCAGGTCAAGTACCTGGCCGGCCTGGTCAAGCGGGAGGCGGCGGACACCACCGCGTCCTGGCACCTGGAGGCCGACGGCACCTGGAAGCGCCACAGCCGCGACGCCAAGGGCAAGCCACTGGACGACATCCAGGTGCTGCTGATGGAAAACGCCCGCAAGCGGGTGTCGGCCAAGCGATAGGCTAGGCACTCCGCCCGCCGGCGGGCATACCCGGCGGGCGGAAGACAGCCTCCCCGGACCGTCCCCTAACCAAAGGAGCGCCATGTCTGCCAAGCCAGTCGACGTCCACGCTGCCGGAGCCGTGATCTGGCGCGTGCG